>JBJEOK010000057.1:0-100512 GCA_051880695.1 Acutalibacteraceae bacterium
GACCCTCTGCTTGTAAGGCAGATGCTCTCCCAGCTGAGCTATGCTCCCACATTCTTGCCACCACTCTCGCAGCGACTTGTATACTATACATCAAAAACTCAAATTTGTCAACACTTTTTAGAAATTTTTTCAATTTTTTTGATATAATTTATCTTGAAAACCAAATGCCGTCTAAAAAACTATCTTTCAAGTTATCCGAATCAAAAGAGGGCAGATAGTTATCTATAAGAAATGTACGAATAATTGCAAGCTTATCAAGCAGCATATTAAACATGTTCATTGTGTTTTGAATAATTTCCATCTATCTCCCACCCATACTTATTTTATACTAATATAGTATACTATTATTGCTTTGGTGTCAACACTTTTTTAACATTAAATTAACACTTTTTCTCAAAATATCTATTTTCAAACATTTTGAGAAAAAGTGTACTTAAAAATCTGTACCTAACCTCAATAGATATCAGCTAATTCAAGAATGAGCTTTTCAGTCTTATCCCAACCGATACAGGGGTCAGTAATACTTTTACCGTAACAGCCCTCACCTATTTTTTGAGCACCGTCTTCAAGGTAGCTTTCTATCATAAGACCTTTAACAAGCTTATCAACATCGCTGTTATGACGGCAGGAATAAAGAATTTCCTTAGCAATTCTCGGTTGTTCAAGATATTTTTTACCGGAGTTTGCGTGGTTTGTGTCAACAATAACAGAGGGATTTTTAAGGTCCGGACGGTCACTGTAAAGACCTACAAGGTTTACTAAATCCTCGTAGTGATAGTTGGGGAATGACTGTCCCCTATCGTTTACGTAACCGCGTAAAATTGCGTGTGTAAGGTCGTTGCCCTCACTTCTGACTTCCCAGCCGCGATAAATAAAGTCGTGCTTATGTTGGCCCGCTGTAATAGAATTCATCATAACAGAAAGATCGCCGCCTGTGGGATTTTTCATACCTACAGGAATACTTAAACCGCTGGCAGTAAGTCTGTGTTGTTGGTTTTCAGTACTTCTTGCACCGATTGCCACATAGGAAAGAATATCGGAAAGATAACGGTAATTTTCAGGATAAAGCATTTCATCGGCACAAGTAAAACCTGTTTCATTAAGGGCCCTCATGTGAAGCTTTCTAATGGCAACAATACCCTTAATAAGGTCTGCGGCACCGTTGGGGTCGGGTTGATGAAGCATACCCTTGTAGCCGTCACCTGTGGTACGAGGTTTGTTTGTATAAATTCTCGGGATGATAAAAATCTTATCTTTAACCTCTTGCTGTACCTTTGCAAGACGTTCAATATAGTCCATTACAGACTGCTCATTATCAGCAGAGCATGGGCCGATTACTAAAATAAGCTTTCTCTCTCTGCCCTCAAAAATCGCCCTGATTTCTTCGTCTCTTTGCTTTCTTATAGCCTCAGCTTCAGCGGTTAAAGGAAATTCTTCCTTAATTAACTTTGGAATGGGCAGTTTGCATACGAAATTCATATTCATAATATTTTTCCTCCTAAAGAAGTAATTTTATTTGTCAAACAATTTTCTGCGTTCAGTGGATATTTTCATCATTTCTTTTAAGCCTTCTCTGTCGTCGGCCTTAAGGTAGGCGTGAAGCTTTTCAAATTCACCGATGAATAATTCCATTTGCTTTAAAAGTGCCTGCTTATTCATAAGAAAAAGCTCACTCCACATATTTTCATTGATGTTTGCAATTCTAGTCAAATCTCTAAAAGAGTCACCGGTATACTTTTCAAGCCTTTCGTGCTCATAACAGTTCATAAGGGAAACGGCTATACAGTGAGTAAGCTGTGAAACAAAGCCTATCATTTCATCGTGTTGTTCAGGTGAAATTTCACTGATTCTGCCAAAGCCTAATATTTCACCGATTCTTTTACAACACTCAATTCCCTCGTCGGTATTGCTTTGAGTTGTAACAACAAGATAGTTAGCACCGTAAAAAATACTCTCGTCGCTGTTTTCTACGCCGTAAACCTCACGTCCTGCCATAGGGTGAGCTGAAATAAATTCAACAAGCGGCGGAAGCATTGACTGAATTTTATCAACAATACAGCCTTTAACACCTGTAACGTCAGTTATCAGTGTGCCCGGTTTTAAAAGGCTTCCGTACTTTTCAATCCACTCAATAAAGGTTGTGGGATAAAGAGCAAAAATAATAATATCCGCATCCTTTATCATTTCAGCGTCAACCTCAGTGGTTGCCTTTTTTACAATTTCGTGTTCGAGAGCAAAATCCACACTCTCTTTTTTATCGGTGATAGCTTCAACATAATAGCCTTTTTCAGTCAAGCCCCTTGCATAACTTCCGCCGAGTAAGCCCAAACCGACTATGAGAAATTTTGTGTTTTTGTTAATTATCATTTTCTGTTACCTCCAAGCCTAAACTTTTTACCACTTCAAAAAAGTCAGGATAACTTTTTTTAACGGCTTGTGCACTCTCAAGTGTTCCGCCAAAACGGCTCATAAGCACACAAAGACTCATAACAACACGATGGTCATTGTGTGAATACAAGGTTTCCGACGGAAAATGAAGCTGACTTTTTGAAACTTCGATTTCATTTTCATATAAGCTTATCTTTGCACCGAATTTTGAAAGTTCCTGAGCCATAACTGCTCCTCTGTCGCTCTCTTTAATTTTAAGCCGTTCAGTGCCTGTAAGTCTTGCTCCGTTAAGACCTGCCGCAACCGTCATAAGAACAGGTGCAAGGTCGGGACAATTTTTAACATCAAGTGTAGGTGAGCCGGACTTTAAAAGAGAAAAATATTCACCGTAAATTTTGTCACCTTGCAGTGAAGCTTCTCTCAGTCCATTTACTTTTATACTTGAACCGAAAAGGTTAAAAGCGTCAAGAAATGCCGCATTTGAATAATCGCCCTCAACGGTTGTGTTTTGCTTTTTATAGATCTGATTGCCCGGCACAACAAGCTTGTTGCTGTTTTCGAAATAAGCCTTTACTCCGAAAAGAGAAAGAGCCGAAAGTGTGAGGTCAATATAGCTTCTGCTTTCAACATTACCCTCAAGGTTTATAACACTGTCACCGTCACAAAGCGGTAACGCAAAAAGAAGTCCGCTGATAAACTGACTGCTGATATCAGCTCTGAGATTATATTCACCCGAAGTAAGTCTGCCTTTTGAATAAATGCCCTCTGCGGTCTTTTCAAAAATAATGGACTTTTCCATGGAAATCTTTTCATAAAGGCTCATAGGCCTTTCCATAAGTCTGCCATAACCTGTAAATGTGCATTCATCACCGCTTAACCAAGAAACAGGCACAAAAAACCTAAGTGTACTGCCGCTTTCCCTACAAGGGAAAATTGCGGTTTTTCTTTTTTTAGGGTCAACACCCTTAATTTTTACATAGTCATTGCTCTTTTCGTATTCCACACCCATAGCTGCAAGACAATCAAGGGTTGCTAATACATCTTCGCTAAAGGAAATGCCTGAAATATGACTTTCACCGTCACAAAGTCCTGCACATATCAACATTCTGTGAGCTATGGATTTACTCGGCGGTGCAAAAGCTTCTCCCTTTAACACCGACGGATTGATTTTTATGTTCATCGTATCACTTCTTTAAATATTCACTGAGAAAATCAATTGCTTCAAGATAGCCGTTTGTACCCTTGCCGGTAATTGTTTTAACTGCGGCAAGTCTTATAAAACTGATTTGCCTGAAGTCCTCCCTTTCCTCAACCTTTGAAATATGCACTTCAACAGTGGGAATTGAGACGGACTTAACAGCGTCTAAAATTGCAACTGATGTATGAGTATAAGCTCCGGGGTTAATTACTATCCCATCAAATTTGCCGTAAGCTTCCTGAATTTTATCAACAAGGCAGCCCTCGTGATTTGACTGATAACATTGGCAGGTAATATTCCTGCTTTTACAGTAGTTTTCTATTTTTGCCACTAAATCGGCATAGGTTTCATTACCGTATTTATCCGGCTCTCTAAGACCCAACATATTAAGATTGGGACCGTTAATTATAAGAATATTCATTATAGCTTCTCCAAAATTTCTTTTGCGATTTTATCAGGGGTTGCATCTACCCTGATTTCTTCGTCACAGGTTGAAAGATAAATTCCGTAGCGTTCGTTAAAGCGTTTTTTCAAGCTTTCCTTATCACTTGAAAGAGGTCTGTCATCAGTGGGAATTATGTCTTCAAGAGGTCTGTTTAAGAAAAAGATTTTGCCGTTTTGCTTTAAAGCAGATATGTTTTCTTCTTTTAAAATTGCGCCGCCGCCCGTGGCAATAACCGAGGAGGAAAGAGCACTTACCTTTTTGACCGCTTCAGACTCTAGTTTGCGGAAATATTCCTCTCCCTCAGCGGAAAGAATTTCACTTATAACTCCGTGTTCCTTTGTTATAAGGTCATCGGTATCATAAAAGGCTCTGCCTGTCATTTTACTGAGCAATCTGCCGACAGTAGTTTTACCGCTGCCGGGCATACCTGTTAAAACTATGTTCTGCTTTTCGGTAAATAGCTTTTTATAAAGCCGATCACTTACTGTTTTCACATCAAGATATCTGCCCGTAAAATGCTCACACGCTAAAACAGCCTGACAAATAAGCATATACAGTCCGCCGCAAGAGTTGATTTTTAAAGCTTCCGCCTCAAGGCAAAGCCTTGTTTTAAGGGGATTATATACAACATCACCCACGCCTTTAAGCATAGTGAAGCCTGTTAAATCAATGGGTGCACTAAAATTATCGGGATACATTCCGCAAGGTGTTGTGTTTAGTATGTAAGCGGCGTCACTGTGAAGCAATTGAACATTTTGATAGTTCAACTCACCGCTGCGGCTTACGTTATAAACCTCTTTTGCACCTAAAGCTTTAACTACGGCCTTTGCGGTTTTGCTTGTGCCGCCTGTACCTAAAATTAAAACTTTTTCATCTTTAAAATCAAAGCCGTTTTCGGTAAAGAGCATTTTCATACCGCCAAAATCAGTGTTATACCCGTAAAGCTTGCCGTCACGGTTAACAACTGTATTTACAGCACCGATTTTTTTAGCATTTTCATCAATATAATCAAGGTAAGGGATTACATCAGTTTTATATGGAATTGTAACATTTATACCTTTAAAGTCCTTTTCTTTCATAAAGGTATCAAGGTCAGAGCTTGCTATTTCCTTTAATTCATAAGTATAGTCTGCTATGCTCTCATGAATAATTTTTGAAAAGCTGTGACCTAATTTTTCACCGATAAGTCCGTACTGCATATTTTCACTTCCCGAAAAAGTCTGTGCCGAAGCGAGTTATAAGCAAGTCACAAAGGGTTATTGCGGTAATGCTGTTTACAACAACAACTGCTCTGTGAATAATTGCAGGGTCATGTCTTCCCTCAATTTGAAGGGTGGTGTTTTCCATTTTTTTGAAGTCAACTGTATCCTGCTTTTTATAAATAGACGGTGTGGGCTTAATTGCAACTTTAAACTGTAAAGGCATACCGTTAGTAATGCCTCCGTTTATACCGCCGTTGTTATTTGTTTTGGTTTTTACGGTTTCACCGTCAAAATAAAATGGGTCATTAGCTTGACTGCCGTACATTTTACAAAAATCAAAGCCACTGCCGAATTCAACGCCTTTTACTGCCGGTATGCTGAAAAGTCCGTGAGAAAGCACACTCTCGACCGTATCAAACCAAGGTTCACCTACCCCTGCCGGAAGACCGACTGCAACAGTTTCAAGTATACCGCCTACGCTGTCGCCCTCTTTTGCAGTTTCGGTAATGAGGCTTAATATATCCTCTCTTGCCTTTTCACAAAGCACAGGCAGAGTAAGTGTGTCGAGCTTTTCTATATCTTCACAAAGGTTTTCAAATTTTCTGTCACAGATGTCTTTACAGGAGGAAATATGTGTACCTATCCTTATACCCTTACTTTTAAGCATAGAAACAGCCAGTGCACCTGCGGCAACAATAGGTGCAGTAAGTCTGCCGGAAAAATGTCCGCCGCCTCTGAAGTCCTGAAATCCGCCGTAACGCATTTGAGCCGTAAAATCAGCGTGACCCGGACGGGCAACAGTAGCCGTCTTACTGTAATCTTTGCTTTTTGTGTCACCGTTTTCAATTAGAAAACAGATGGGTGTGCCGGTGGTTTTACCAAAAAAAACACCGCTTAATATTTTCACTTTATCCGCTTCGCGTCTTTTTGTGGAAATTTGATTTATACCCTTACGTTTTTCCATCTGTGCAAAGATAAATTCTTCGTCTACCTCAATGCCCGAGGGTACTCCGTCAAGCACACAGCCGATTGCCGCGCCGTGACTTTCACCAAAAAGAGTGAGCGTAAAATTGTTACCGAATACGTTTTTCATAAGTAGTACCTAAATTAAATTTTATTCATTATTTCATCTACCGAAAGCTTTTCAAAACGGAAAGAGCCTATTTCATCACATATTACAACATCTATTCCGCCGCTTAATGACTTTTTATCGTGAGAAATAATCTCTCTGACCTTTTCTTTATCAAAGTTATATTCAAAGGGCAAGCCGAGCTTACGGTATATATCAAACAGCTCATTTTTAATTTTTTCACTGCACATATAAAGCATACCGAGGGCGACACATTCACCGTGGTAAAGCTCACCCAAACCTACGGCGCCCTCAATACCGTGTCCGATTGTGTGACCGAAGTTGAGACTTTTACGAAGTCCGCTTTCCTTTTCGTCTTGCTCTACTACCTTTTTCTTTATTTTCAAAGAGCTTTCAATAATCGCGTCAATGTCATCGTCTGAAAGCTTGTCTTTTTTGAAAATCTCATAAAGCTCTCTGTCAAAGCACATTGCCATTTTAAGGCTTTCCGCAAGACCGCAAGAGATAAGTCTATCGGACAAAGTTCTAAGCACATACGGGTCAATCACAACCATTTTCGGCTGATAAAAAGCACCGATAATATTTTTTACACCGCGAAAGTCAATTGCAGTTTTTCCGCCTATTGAGGAGTCAACCTGTGAAAGGAGTGTGGTGGGAATATTATAAAAATCAATACCTCTCATATAGGTTGCCGCCGCAAAACCTGCCATATCACCGCAAACACCGCCGCCTACGGCAATAACCACGTCTTTACGGTTAAAGCCACGGCTTAAAAGTTCCCCACAAATAGACATATATGTATCAAAGTTTTTGTTTTCCTCACCTTGAGGGAAAGTGAAAATGAAACTTTCTTTAAACTGTGAGGCAACGGCTTTTGAATAAGCTTCAGGCACACCGCTGTCAGTTACAACAAGCACCTTGCCTTTTACGGGAAAAAGCTTACCTACTTTTAAAAGTGCACCTCTTTCAAGAACAATGTCGTAACTGTTCTTGCCCAAATTTACGGGGATAATCATACTCTCACCTCAGATTTTGCAGTTATCTTTAAATGTACCTATCATTTTAAGCTTGTCACAGCACTCGGAAAGCTCGTCAAGCATATATTTACCGCGTTTTGACTGTAAATCGCCTGTAATTTCAACATAAAAATAATAAGTCCAAATTAAATCTTTCATAGCACGGCTTTTTATACTTCTCATTGAGTAGCCGTGATGACCGATAACATTTATTGCGTGTGCCAAAGCTCCCGCCTTATCGGGAACGGTAAATACTATAATTGAATGGTCGCGCTTTTCAGTTTGCAAGGTTCTTGAAAGAACAACAAAGCGTGTTGTGTTATTAGATGCCTCGTTAATATTTTCGCGGATAATCTCAAGGCCGTAAAGTTCTGCCGTCTCACGGCTTGCAATTGCTCCTAAGGTACCGTCGTGAGAGTCTGCAACAAATTTTGCCGCCATAGCGGTATTTTCCATAGCTTCGGGTTTATAGCCTTGATTTCTTATGAAGCTGTTACATTGGTCAAGGGCTTGCTGATGACTTACAACCTTAACAATGTCTTTTTCCGTAGCACCTTTTAAGCCTAAAAGGTTATGTCTTACATCAAGACTGTAAACTCCGTTGACATAAAGTGAGCCGGAAAAAAGCAAATCTATAACCTGACCGACTTCACCGGCACGGCTGTTTTCAATGGGAATTACCGCACAGTCACATTCGCCTTTTTCTACGGCTTCATAAGCTGACCTGAAATCCGGATAGCTTATACGGTTGCCGTCAGGGAAGATTCTGCCTGCCGCAATATAAGCAAAGGCACCCTCAACACCACTGTAAGCTATGTTTGCGCCCTCTAAAATGCGGTGTTGATAGCGTTTTGAAATTTCCATTGTATTTTTGAGAAAAGACACATAAAATTCCTTAATCTCTTCATTTTCAATGTTTTTAGTGTTGTTCTTAATGACTTCATTTTCCCTTGAGGAGTCAAAAATAGGCAGACCTCTTTCCATTTTATATTCGGCAACAAGCTTAACTGCCTCCATCCTCTTTTCAAAAAGGGCTGCAATTTCCTTATCGGTTTCATTTATTATTTCTCTTGCTTTTAAAAGTTTGTCCATAACCTTTTATCCTTATAAGTTGTATTCTTTTGCTAATTTTTCAAAGGCGGGAAGTGACTTTTTAATCATTTCGGTTGAAACGCAGTAAGAAAGTCTTACAAATCCGGGAAAACCGAAGCTGTCACTCGGTACAAGAAGCAACTCATACTTCTTTGCCTTTTCGCAAAAGGCAGTTGCATCTTCTTCGGGTGACTCCATAAACAAATAAAAGGCTCCGTCGGGTTTTGCAACAGTGAAGCCGTATTTTGTAAAGGCTTCCACCAAAATGTCACGGTTAAGCTTATAAATGCTCACATCAGAAGTTTTACCTACACAGCGAGTTATAACCCTTTGCATAAGTGAGGGTGCACAAACATAGCCGAGTGCACGACCGGCACCGCATACTGCCTTATAAACAAGCTCAAAATCAGCAATTTCATCAGGTACTAAAATGTAGCCTATTCTGTCACCGGGAAGTGAAAGTGATTTACTGTAAGAGTAACAGACAATTGTGTTGTCATAATATTTTGTAAGGAAAGGCACCTTAACATCACCGTAAACAAGCTCACGGTAAGGCTCATCGGAAATAAGGAAAATATCTTTTTTATATTCAGCTTGCTTTCTTTTTAATATTTCACAAAGGCCTGAAATCGTCTGCTCACTTGCCACAACACCTGATGGGTTATTAGGTGAATTTATAACAACTGCCTTGGTATTTTTTGTAATTGCTTTTTCAAAAGCATCAAGGTCAATTTGTAAATCATCAGCTTTACATTTAACCTCAACGGCTTTCATATTTGACGCTTCAATAAACACTTTATACTCGGGAAAATAAGGTGCAAAAATTATAACTTCGTCATTTTTTTCGGCTAAAGCCCTGAATGTAATGCAAAGTGATGCAGCGGCACCTGCCGTCATATAAAAATTTTTCATGGAAAAAGATGTACCGAATCTTTTATTGAGATCATCGGCAATTGCCTGACGGGTATCGTTATCACCTACGGCTGAGGTGTAACCGTGAAGCTCACAGGAATTCATATTTAAAGTAAGGTCGCGTATTGCTTCGTTTACACATTCGGGAGCAGGCACACTCGGATTGCCGAGGCTGTAGTCAAAAACATTTTCTCTGCCGATTTCAGCAGCTCTTTTTTTGCCGTATTCAAAAATTTCTCTGATAACAGAGCTTTTTGCACCAAGGTCATAGGATATATTTGATACCATAATTTTCACACCATTCCATTTTTTAAAATATATTGAATAATTATACTCCTATTATTCAATGAGGTCAATTAAAATTTTGGAATTTTTTTAATTTTTTTTAAAAAAATTCCAAAAAAATAAAGCGGTCAAATTACTTCAACCGCTTATTTTTTCAATTTAAACAATTATTTCTACAATTAGCCTTCGCTGATTGCACTTACGGGACAACCGTCAGCACAAGAGCCACAGTCGATGCAGCTATCAGCGTCGATTTCATACTTGCCGTCGCCTTCACTAATTGCGCCAACGGGACAACCGTCTGCACAAGCACCACAAGCAATGCAATCTTCGTTAATTACGTATGCCATGTTAGTTACCTCCCCTTTCATATTTTTATAGTCACATTGTAACATATAAAATCAAAATATCAAGAGTTTTTCAAAAGTTTTTTTGTATTTTTTGATTTTTTTACTTTCTTAAATGATTTTTTGCTTTATTTCAAAAGATTTTAAAATAAAATTCGACTTATTTTTTAGACAAAACTTGTTATATTGACTTTTTAGTCTTGACATTTTAATAATATATATAGTAAAATACATAAGTTAATGTTTAAAACTATTAAACTTTTGTTATTATATTAGAAATCAGGAGAATCAAAAAAATGGAAAAATATCGTTGGATGAAAATTGACACTGCGTCAATTATGTTTTCATGCCTAAGTACGAAAACCTGGGGCCGTACTTTCAGAACAGCAGTAATTTTGGAAAATGATGTAAACCCCGAAATTTTAAGAAAAGCTTGTTCTGATTTGACAGAAAGGTTTCCTGAAATGTACACCTACTTAAGAAAAGGTTTTTTCTGGAATTATCAAGAGGGTGCAACGCTTTTACCTGAAATCAGAGAAGAATTTTCAAAGCCGCTTTTACCCATCACCTACCGAAATGACGGACGCCCCGACTTCAGACTTGTATATTACAAAAAAAGGCTTGCCATTGAATCAGCACACTACTTAGGCGACGGCAAAGGTGTTGAAAAATACTTCACCGCCTTACTTGAACGCTATTTTGAGCTTTTAAAAGATGAAAATGCTCCGTATACACCGTCCCCGCTTGAAAGCGAGGAGCTTGATAATGCCTTTAACACATTTTACATAAAAGGCGGAAGCACCGAAGTTGAACCTGATGTCAAGGCTTATCAGCTTGAGGGTAACATTGAAAATGATTTTCTTCAATTGATTTTCGCAATGACTAAAACAGACGAGCTTAAAAATGCCTCCAGAGAAAAAGGGCTCACTATTACCGAATACATTGCCTCTGCTCTTATTCAAGGCACTTTAAGGTCGGCATCTAAGCCTGTAAATGAGGTTATTTCAATTGCTATTCCCGTAAATTTAAGAAGATTTTTCCCCACAAAGAGCATTAGAAATTTTACTATTCAAAGTAAAATTGATTTTCATCCCAAAGGAAGAAATGATTGGACCTTTGATGAAATCTGTGACGAAGTAAGAGGTCAGCTTAAAAAGAGACTTGAAAAGCAAGAGCTTCAAAAGATTTTAAACAACTTCGGCTCACTTGCAAATAATAAAGTTTTAGGTATCGTACCTAATTTTATCAAGCTTCCTGTTTTAAGAATAAAGCAAGCCGGCTCTCACGGAGCAAGTACTACAATTTTCACTAATACCGGTGAATCGTTAATGCCCCCCTCTCTTCAAGGTAAAATTGTACGTGCTGACGGTGTTAACGGTGACACAAGCGGTTACGGACTTATCTCTACTTGTTCGGCACTTAGCTGTAACGGAATTTTTAACCTCTGCTTTTCCATTTGCTCACACGATACCTCATGGGCAAAGGAATGTGTGAGAGTGCTTACCGAACAAAATATTAAAGTGAGAATTGAAAGTACCCACGGAAACGGAGAAATATAACTATGAGATGTTTAAAATGCAAGGTTGACCTTGGCGAAAAATATACTACCTGTCCCCTTTGCGGAAAAAAAGCCAGTGACGTACCTCCATTACTTGAGGGTTTTGAAACTGTCCCTTATCCCAAAAATTCCCCTGTTGTACCTATGGAAAAAGTGAAAAAGCCAAAAGTAAAATTTTCATTTGATAAAATCAGGGCTTATTTTAATCTTTAATAAATATTGAGCTGTAAAATGCGAAAGTTTTTTACAGCTTATCTTTTTATCTCAAAAACCTTGTCAAAAAGCTCTTTTTGTTATATAATAAACAGGATTATTTCATTAGGTGGTGAAAGCTGTGTTTGAAAATATAAAAGCAACTGAAGCTTTTAAAAATTCAATCTCAACCGCTCTTAAAAGCGGTAAGCTTTCTCACGCACTGATTTTACAAGGAAGCGATGAAAACTCGCGACTTACGGCAGCAAAGGAAATTGCCGCCTACATCTTGTGCCACAGTGACAATAAACCTTGCGGTGAATGTAAGGCTTGCAGAAAAACTTTTACCGATATTCACCCTGATGTGCATCTGTTAAAAAAAGCAGCCGGAGACACAATGATTAAGGTTGATTCTATCAGAGAGCTGAAGAAAAAAGCCCTCGTTTTACCTAATGACGGCGACAAAAGTATTTTTATAATTGAAAACGCCGAAGAAATGAACCCTCAGGCACAAAATGCTCTTTTAAAAATATTTGAAGAACCTGCAAAACACTTGCTTTTTATTTTGTGCTGTAACTCAAAATCTTCACTGCTTGAAACAATCATTTCCCGTGCTACAAGCTATACCTTAGGCGAAACAAAAAGCGAAGACATAAATGAAGATGAGCTGAAAGCCGTCTCCCTTGCAAATGAGCTTGTTATCACACTTGTTCAAGATAATGAACTCGAGTTTTTGAAGAAGATTTCCGTTTTCCAAAAGGACAAGCTTCTTTTTAAAAACACCGTAGAAAAAATGCAAATTATTGTCCGTGACGCTTTCATTCTGCAAAGCGGCGGTAAAAATCTTCTTTGTAAAAACAGTGAAACTGCAGTAAAGCTTCAAAAAAGCTTTACTCAAAAAAGCGTGATTGAAATTTACAACTGTCTTCAGTCCTTTATTGACGGGCTGAAGCTTAACCCTAACTACAACCTGACTTTAACAAGATTCAGTGCTATGTTGTATTCGTTAAAGTCTAAATAAGAAAGGATGATTTTTATGGCAGAGATTATCTCCGTCAGATTTAAAGAGGTAGGTAAAAGCTACTATTTTGACCCTCAGGGTATGACTTTTAATAAAGGTGACAAGGTTATTGTTGAGACTGCAAGAGGTCTTGAATGCGGTGAAGTAACAACGGCAAACAGAGAAGTTGACGATGAAGAAATCACATCTCCCCTTAAACCCGTAATACGCTTTGCAAACAATAACGATTTGGAAACCATCAAGCAAAACAAGGAAAAAGAAAAGTCAGCCTTTGAAATTTGTGAAAAGAAAATTGCTCAGCACAACCTCAATATGAAGCTTGTTGACGTTGAATACACCTTTGACAGAAACAAAATCCTCTTTTATTTCACTGCTGACGGCAGAGTTGATTTTCGCAACCTTGTAAAGGATTTAGCGGCAATTTTCCGTACAAGAATTGAGCTTCGTCAAATCGGAATCAGAGATGAAAGCAAAAAATTAGGCGGTCTCGGTATTTGCGGCAGACCATTTTGCTGTAACACTTTTCTCGGCGACTTTCAGCCCGTTTCAATTAAAATGGCAAAAGAGCAGGGCCTTTCATTAAACCCAGTTAAAATCAGCGGCACCTGCGGCAGGCTTATGTGCTGTTTAAAATATGAACAGGACGCTTATGAGCACCTTTTAAAAGTCACTCCCAAACAGGGTGCCATTGTTGAAACCGATGAGGGTAAAGGCACAGTTGTGGAAAACAATCTTTTGACAGGTATGCTCAAGGTCAGCCTTGAGAAAAGACCGGAAGCGGCTCCCATTACCGTGCATCGCAAAAAAGTGAAGCTTATTAAAGACACACAAATCAAAGTGAATAAAAAAGAGCTTGAGGCTCTTAAAGGAATTGAATAATAATAAGGGTGGAAAGTATTCCGAACTCGTTTTTTCGGAATGCTTCCGCCCTTTCTGCGTTAAAATACTCGTTAATAATAAAAAGGTCAGTTTTCACTCAAAAAGATGTGAACTGACCTTGATTTTTTAGTTTGTATCAATTTTATTTACTATACCTTTATCATTTTTATCTATCTTACTTAAAGCTTTTTTAAACTGTACAGAGAAAAGTACAGCAGTAAAAATTATTGCAACAGCGTCCGAAATAGGCTCAGCCAGATATACACCGAAAGTTTTATTTTCCGTAAACAAAGGCACAATATAAATCAGCGGTATTAAAAGCACAAACTTTCTTACAACAGCAACAATAATTGAGCAAGGCGCATTACCCGTTGAAACAAAAGTCATCTGGCAAGCTGTTTGTATACCGAAAAAGCCGAGTGAAAATCCGTAAACACGCAGTGCCTTTGCAGTAAACTCTATAAGAGGAGCATCCGAAGTGAAAATACTTGCAAAAATTGTGGGAAAAGCCATCATAAAAACCCAAAAAGTAAGGGAATATATCAAGCAGGCTTTAAGAAGCAGTTTAAAGGTTTTTCTCACTCTGTCAGTATTGCCTGCACCGAAATTATAGCTTGTAATAGGTTGTGCCCCCTGCCCTATTCCTTGCATGGGCAACATAGCAAACATAGTAACACTTGTCAAAATTGTCATAGCGCCGACGGCAATGTCACCGCCGTATTTCAAAAGCGACGAATTAAAGCAGACGGAGATTATACTTTCACTGCTTTGCATAATAAACATTGCACTGCCTAAGGCAACGCAGGATAAAACAAGCTTAAAATCAAGCTTCATATTTTTAATTTTAATCTTCAGCCTTGTTTTTTTACCCAAAAGAAAGCTCATGACCCAGATGCAGGAAAAAGCTTGTGAAACAACAGTTGCAAGAGCCGCACCTTTAACACCCATATTCAATGCAAAAATAAAAATAGGGTCAAGAATTATGTTAGAAAGGGCACCGATTAAAACTGTTATCATACCTTGTTTTGCAAAGCCTTGAGCAGTTATAAAGGCGCCCATACCGAGGGTCAACTGTACAAAAAAAGTACCAACAGCATAAATATTCATATATCCGAGGGCATATTCAATTGTGTTTTCACTGGCACCGAAAGAAAGTAAAAAGCTTCTTGAGAAAAAGAGCAAAACTGCCGTAATAATCAAAGAAATAATAAGCTGTAAACAAAAGCAGTTTCCTAAAATTTTTTCTGCGGTTTTATCGTCGCCCTTACCCATATAAATCGAGGCTTTAGGTGCACCACCTGAGCTTATCAAAGCCGCAAAAGCGGAAATTATCATTATAATAGGCATACAAACACCCACACCCGTAAGTGCAAGTCCCCCGATTTCGGGAATATGGCCTATATAAATGCGGTCAACTATATTGTAAAGCATATTCACAAGTTGAGCGATAATTGTAGGCACCGCCAATTTAACGAGTAATTTTCCGATAGGCTCTTTTGCTAAAAACTCTTTATCATCATTCATTTTAATCACCACAGACATTATAACACAAATTTTTTATTTTGTGTATAGAAGCAGTAAAATTTTATATTTACTGCCCCTATTTTATGCCGCTCCTATTTTATGCCGCTGAATCAAGCATATTACCTATAAATATTCCGTAACCTCTTGAAGGGTCATTTACGAAAACATGGGTTACAGCACCTACAAGCCGTCCGTTTTGAATAATCGGTGAACCGCTCATACCTTGTACAATTCCACCGGTTTTTTCAAGAAGTTTATCATCAGTAATTTTAAGCGTAAAATTTTTTCCTTCCTTATTATCCATAGACAGCTTTTCAATTTCAATGCTGTAATAGCTTTTCTCATCGCCCTCAACGGTGGAAATAATTTGTGCAGAGCCCGGCTTTACTTCCGACTTTGTTGCAACCGGCACACTCGCAACACTGTTATCCGATTCGTTAAGGTATCCGAAAACACCAAAAGGATTGTTGAAAAGTAAAATGCCCTCACTTTCCTGCCTGAAAACGCCGCAAAGCTCACCTGCTTTGCCGTTTTTACCCTTTACGCAACCGCATATTTCTGCGTCAACAATGTCGCCGTCGGAAAAAGGCAGTACCTCACCGGTATCAATATCACATACGGCATGGCCGAGGCAGGCGAAAAAACCCGTTGACGGCTCATAAAAAGTCATTGTGCCAATACCGGCAGCACTGTCTCTAATCCATAAGCCGGTTTTATATCTTCCGCTGCTTACAGAATATATAGGGGTCAAAACGCAGTTTTTTTCTTTGCCGTTTCTGGTAAAGGCAATATTCAAAGCCTTACCGTCGCTTTTTAAAATAATATTATCAACTTGTGCACTGTTTTTTATTTCAGTACCATCAATTTTTATAATAACATCACCTTTTTTAAGCCCGGCAATTTCACCTGCATTTATTTGACCTGACGAAGTGTCAACACTGTCAACACCCACAATCATTACACCTTTGGTAAATAGTCTTAAACCGACAATTTCACCTGAAGGCACAAGATATTGCCTTTTTGAAACATTAAGCTTACTGCTTTTTACGGGAATGGAATTAAAAAGGCTTACGTTAACTTTATACTGTCCGTTCAAGGTAACAGACCTCGAGGCTGTCTGCGATTGATTTTCAATTGAATAAGTGAAAATCTTTCCGCCGATTTTTTCATCGTTTACAGTATAAATCTCGTCAGGTAAAAAATAAAATCCCCATACAATAACCGCCATTAAAACAGTTGTAAGCACCATTAAAAAAGAACATATTCTTTTAATGTGTTTTCTCATTTTCCACCTCCCTGCGACAAAAATGCCGCAATAATAATTTGCACATTTGAGGAGAAAATAATACTTAGAAAAATGAGCTAAAAATTAAATGAGGAAAATTTTACAATAAAAAACGATAAAGAAAAAAGCTGTAAGACCTTCATCTTACAGCATTACGGTAAAAGCTTCAATTAAAATATATAAGTTACGACAAGGTATAAAACAACAATTGCCATACCTACGCAACTGCCAATCATTGCGGTGTTAGCTAAATCATAAGCCTTTTGTTCATTACCTGCTTGAATGTTAATTTGATACTTTGTGTATGTGCTCTTAGCAAAAAGACCGATTAAAACAAGGCTGGCAATAATAACATATATGTTAATTGCAGTCTTTGAAAAAGCGGCAACAAGAATTGCAATAAAAAGTGCAGGAAGTAAACCTGTGAAAAACTTTTTCTTCTTTGAAAGCTCAGTAACAGCAGCTTCCTTTTCTGCCTTAGCGGCTCTCTTAGCCGCCTTTTTAGCTGCCTTAGCTTCTTTTTTAGCTGACTTTTTAGTTGCAGGAGCCTGAGGTGCAACCGGTGCCTGAGGAGCAGGTGCTGCATAAACAGGAGCCTGAGGTGCAGGAGCCGCATAAACAGGAGCCTGAGGTGCAACGGGTGCAGCAACAGGTGCGGCAGGCGCTACATTTACAACTTTCTGTCCGCAAATGAAACAAAACTCCGAATTATCTTCAATTACATTTCCGCAAAATTTACAAACCATAAAAAATTCCTCCTAAAATTTATGAATAAATTATATCACTTTAATTTAATATTTACAATAGTAAAATCAAATAAATTCACTAAAAACTGTAATTTTTTGTTATTTTTTAATAAATTTTAGTAACAGGTATAAAATAATATTAAAATTAAAAGGGAAATATCAATGAAAAAAATCACATCTATACTATATAAGTTTTTCACAGGAATAAGCAACAGCCTTTTCGGAGCAGGCGGCGGAATAATAGCTGTTACGTATTTCAAAAACAAGGGTTTATCGCAAAAGAAAGCACAAGCTACCTCACTTTTTACAATGTTTGTGCTGACAGTTATAAGCTGCGGCTACTATATTTATAACTCATACTTTTCCGTTAAAACAGCACTGCCCTATTTGCCCTTTGGCATTTTAGGAGCAGTGACGGGAGCTGTACTTCTAAAAAAAATTCCCGACAGCTTTTTGAAAAAAGCCTTTGCCCTTTTTATAATATATGCCGGCATAAAAATGCTCAGGAGGTAAAATGAACACTTTAACCGTAATTTCATCTTTTTTATCGGGACTGCTTGGAGCTATGGGTTTTGGCGGCGGAAGTGTGCTGATAATTTACCTCAGCCTGTTTTTAAATATGCCGCAAAAAGAAGCTCAAGGCATTAACTTGTTTTTCTTTCTTATCGTAAACGCTTTTGCAGTTCTTTCTCACTTCAAAAACAAGCTTGTTGACTTTAAAGGAAGTCTTTCATTTTTACCTGTTTCTGTTTTTGGTCTTATTATAGGCTACATTCTTTTAAATTATCTTGAGGGAGAATATTTATCTAAGATTTTTGGTGTTATGCTGATTATTTTAGGTGTTAAGGAGCTTTTCGGCAGTTTCGGTAAAAAATTAAACAAATCTAAAAAATGAGCTGTAAGAAACTTTTTCTTTACAGCTCATATTCATTATTCTTCTGTTTTTTCTTGCGCTACGGATTGGGCAACCTTTTTCTTTGAGGAAAGCTTATCCATCACTATGTCAATTAAAAAGAACATTGCAAGGCTTACAATAAGTGCAATTACAATCTTACCTAAGCTGACACTGTTGACATCAAATGACTTTGTAAAGAATATACTTGCCGCAAGAAGAAGCTGTGCGGCATAATAAGTGACAATGTTGAAAATTCGCATACCTCTTTTTATTTCTTTGCTTGCATGGATAACTCCTAAGCTTCCGTCAGACAAAACAAAGAGCAGTGAACCTAAAGCTACCGTAAGAGCTATGCCAACCAATTCACCATCGTTATAGGTACCCCAAGCAATTTCACCGATTACATACTTAAATGCCTTAACGAGCATTGCAGTAAGAACCATTGCATAGATTATTACCGCTGCCACAATCGGTCCCTTAGTTTTAAAGAGCTTTTTAACTGCGGCAAATGCGGTAACTGCAACTGCAACTGCACCGATAATCAAATATTCATACCAATCAAAGACTTTTGCGGCAGGATATTTGCTGAAAATAGCCTCATTAAAGGCGATGATGTAAAAAATGTGTCCTATAAGGAAAGCCACAAGTCCGATAGCAAAATGAATAAGCTTATCTTTGAGGCTGTGTAAGAACAAATCTCCAATCCAGCCAAAAACAAGTCCCCAGATAATAAGAACTGCATAGTCAGTGTTGTTACCTGAAATTTTGTTTACAAGATATCCGCTTAATACAAAAAGCGTTGATGAAATCATCTTAAAAGTAAGCGATTGCATACATTTTGTGGACCAATAAAACTTTAAGAAAACAGGCACTGTAACAAAGGATAATATAATTGTAAGTGCATAAAGAATTTGCATTGTTAAACCTCCATAGTATTAGTTGATTTAGCACAAATGCTTAATCTTTAATTTTACCGCGCTGAGCAGCATCAATGAGAGGCACTAACTTTGGAAGCACCTTGCTGACCGCCGTTTGAATTACCGGCTGCTTAATAACATCTTTTACGGTTTCTTTAAGTGTTTCAGCCATAACCGATACGGGAGGATTTGATGAGGGACGCATTACAACATTGTCTCCGTTAAACTTAAATTTAAGTATACGCTCGGAAACAACCTCAATACAACGGATATGTACCTCAAATTCTCTGTCTGTATTCCAGCAACCTGTCGAACAGGTATGGTAAGCAATTTTACCGATAACAATATCATCCCAGCGGTATTCGCCGTCAAGACCGATTCTTACGCTGTTGATTTCGTCGCCCTCTGTCCAGGTCATAACACATTCGTCATCATAAAACTTAAAGCTGAGGTCACTGATGTTACCTGCCTTATCACTTTCCATAAACAAAGCGGGAAGAGGTACAACACTTGTAGGATAACCTGCAATGTTAACTGCAATGGGTTTTGACATTTTCATCGCCTTACCCTCGAGTCTTTGCTCAAGAGCTGAACGGGGCTTTTCCGGAAGTCTTTCATAAGGCGGAAGTGAAATTTCAACAGTTTCACCGTCATTTTCCTCAAGAAATGCCTTGGGGAAGTATTCCCAAATTACGTCACGCATAGCCTGCTCGCTGACTTCACCGCCTGTTGAAATGTAACAGGCGTCAAGGTCTTCAAAAACAATACCGAACTGGCAGAACATACCGTCTGCACGATAGCTGTTTTCATATCCGGCATTTCTCCAGAAGCAGTAACCGTAGCCGACTTTTGAGTCAGAGTCTTTGTTTGAAGCAGAGTTATCTGCGTGATAACGTACAGACTCTTTAACCCAATTTTCGGGAATAACCTGCTTACCGCCGAATTTACCGCCTTGAGAATAGCAATATGTAAACTTTGCAAGGTCTTCTGTTGAAATCATAAGGCCCCAACCGCCGGCTTCAATACCCCTGGGACAAGTTTCCCAAGAAGCATTTTCAATACCGAGGGGCTCAAAAAGTCTGGGTTTAAGGTAATCCATTACACTCATACCTGTAACCTTATGAATAATACAGCAAAGAATATACATATTTTCACTGATGTATAAAAATTCTGTGCCCGGCTCGGAAATCCACGGGGAATTCATAATATCCTCAAACCAACGATCCTTTGTTCTGTCAAGGAAAATGCTTACAGATTTACCGCTGCGCATTGTGAGAAGATCCTCAACAGTCATTTCCTCAAGATATTCGTCAGGCTTACTCTTTCTTGCTTCAGGGAAAATATCAACCACTCTTGTGTCAACGGTGATGTAACCCTCCTCAACTGCAAAACCGATTGCCGTTGAAGTAAAAGATTTACTTACCGAGTACATCATGTGCTTATGCTCACGTCCGAAAGGCTCCCTGTAAACTTCACAGGCAATTTTGCCGTGACGGATAATCATAAGCGAGTGAATTTCCTTGTTAAGCTCAAGGCATCTGTCAAGAAAAGCCTGCACGTGCTTTGATGAAACGCCCACCTCTTCAGGAGTTTTCGCTCTTTCAAGCCATTGTTTTTCTTTAATTTCCATAATTATTTCCTCCTAATATTTTTAATGCAAAAGGTATTACTTTTTAACCTTACGCATTTTATATACATAAATTTGTCCGGCAAGTATGAAAGCGCCCACCAAAACGGCAACTGCCACCTTACCCGCCGTGACGTTTAATGCACCTTTGATTTGCGCATTACCGTCAGATAACTCCATTTGATTTAAAGCCAAAATCAAAGATGAATATGCCGAAGAAGCTTCGTTTAAGGAGACGGCATAACCGTCAAAGACTGCTTCACAACTTCTTTGTGCTTTCAAAAGGTTGTTGACACAGGCCTGCGAATAACCCTCGTAGCTTTCAGCTTTGCTTTTTTCAAGAAGCTTTGATATTTCCTCTTGCAATCTTTTAGTTTCAGCCCTATATACACTGAGAGTTTGCGTGTTGTTAGTTTCGATTATGCTGTAACCTTTTAAAATCAGCTCATCCCAACCCTCGGGACCGTCACTTCTTTGTCCGCAAAGGTCAGGCGAATAAGTTGAAGCTATAGCACGGACATAATTTTTATTAAGGTATCTGCTTGTAAAAAAATCACCGTAAGCTACATTGAAGTAGTTTTTGCTCTCATACTGCACGGCGGCAGTGTCAAGCCCGGTGAGAGCCTTTATATTTGAAACAGTGCTGAAAATAAAGTTGCCCGAATAAACACCGATTACATTAGCTTTTTCACTTAAAGTGTTATTCCATTCTGCGATATCCTTACCGCTTTTTTCCATACGCAAAAAAGCTTTATCTAAGCCGTCACAATCTTTCAGGGCTTCATAAACTCCGTCTTTTTCTTCAAAAGAAACGTCAATAATTAACCCCTTGTCAGCGGGCACACTCTTTATAAGCCTTTTAAGTGACGTACCGTCGGAAATAAAGTAGTCTCCGTCAGTATTTTCAAGCTCAATGCTTACAAAATCAGCTCCGCTTTTAAAAGCACTTTTTATTGCATCTAAACTGTTTTCGGGATAAAATGCCGTATCGCCTCTGTGAGAAATTATGATAAGACCGTAATCCGGATTTAAAAGCTTTTCCTTTGCCGTATCATTGTCAAAAAGTGAGAAAGCTGAGAATGTAAAACCGAAAAAAAGCAACAATGTAAATAATATAAATATGAATTTATTTTTATATCTCATTACAAAACCTTTCAAAATAAAAACATTACTTAATAATAATATCACAAAATTCATCACTTAGCAACATATAATTTATTATTTATTGCTTCTTTTTTTAATGCAACATAAATTTATAAAACAATGCTTACCCCGTCACAAATTGTAATTTCATTTTCACTTACATTACAGTCATAGCAAAGAATTTTAACACCTTTATCATTAGTGTTTTTCAAAGCTTTGGCAAATTCAGGGTCAGTTTTAAAGTTAGGAGAAAAATGACTGACGCCTTTCATTTGCACAACAAACAGCGCGTAAGCTTCAAAGCCTGCATCAACGCAATTGCAAAGCTCATTTAAGTGCTTCACTCCCCTTTCGGTAGGTGCATCTGGGAATAATACAACACCGTCATTTTCAAGGGTGACACCCTTTACCTCAAGAAAAGCTTTTTTACCGCCATGTTCAAAATATATGTCAAAACGTGATTTTCCGAAAGAAACCTCCCTTTTTAAAGTTGTAATGTCGTCAAATAATCCGCCGCCCTTCAGCCATTCAAAGGCCGCAGTATTGGGTGCTTGAGAGTCCATATTTATTAGTCTGTTACCCTTTACAACACTTATGAGAGAATAGATGTATTTTCTGTTCGGGTTACTGCTTTTTTCAAGGTAGCAAACAGCACCCTCGATTAAAAGTTCACGGCATCTGCCCGTATTTTTAACATGGCAGAGAGTTTCTTCACCGTCTAAAAGGCAAAGTGCCACAAAGCGGTTGAGCCGCTTTAAAAATATTGCCTGTTTTATATTATTATATTTCATTTTTTCACCCTCAAAAAAGGCTTACGGGAAAACCGTAAGCCCTGAAATATTATTCGCATTGAACACCTAAAATAACATTGTTTGAAAATTTGAAAAGCTTAGTAAGTAAAGCTTCAAAGGTTGTAGGCTGACTGCTTTCAATAACGCCTGCTAAAACAAGTGCATTTTCAAGCTGAAGCTCTGCGTCTGTCCAAGCTTGTGTATCAATTACGGTTTCTGCTTTGAGAAGCTCAACTTGTTTGATTGCATTTTCAATTTCGGTAACTTTTTCTTCGGGAATGTTTGTTTTGTCAACCTCATTCCATGCGGCAATGTTTAAATTGACTTTTCTTACACTCCTTGCACCGTTATACTGAGGAAATGCCACAGGGTTACTGTAAACATCAACAAAATTATCATCACACATAAGCTCAGTTGCAAGCCTTAATACTACATCATTACTTGCAAGGTTTTCGTGTGCCTGACCTTTAAAATACCAGGTTGTGTCGGGAATTAAACCTGTTGTCGGGTCAACCATACCGTCAGGTGAAAGATGATTATGAGCAGGGTTACTGCAATAAGTACCCTTTGCCTCATAGTCTTCACCGAGTGTTGTGCCCAAATCGGCAAAGGTAGCGCCCATAGAGGTTGACTTAGCTTGAATTATGCCGTCGGCATTAGTTGTTTTATAGTCCTTGCATATAGGGAAAAACTCAACGTCATAGCAAGCGATATTATATATGCTGACGCCTGCGTCAATAAGTGCATTTGTATTCTTTTCAAAATTTGCCCTTGCTTTCATATAGTTATCAACTTTTGAAGCAATGAGACTGTGTTCGTCGTCGGAAATCCACTTTTCACGCGCCTCGGCATAATGCTTTGTGGGACAAAGTGACCAAAGCTGAGTTGAATTTCTCAAAAGCGCTTCAATAGCACCGTCAGCAAGACCGACTAAGGCATTTTTAAGTACATTTCCGGGAACAATTCTCATAAGCAAGGCAACAAGATAGGCTGTATAATTATCACCTAAAAGTCTGACTAAAAGGTCGCCGTAAAGTGCAGAACTGTCAAAGGTGCTTAAATCACCTAAAAGAAGATCTCCTACAATATCGGAACCGTCAATAGCAGGCACAACATAAACTATTTTTTTAATGTACTTATAATCTTCGGGATAATTTTCAATATAGTTTACAGCAATAGTACCGCCAAGGCTTATAGGACAAATGCAAACCTTATCGGCACCCGTTTGGGGCAAAACGGTTTCTGTTACAAATTCATGAAAGAGTCTTGTAGTTTCTTCAATATCACCAAGTGAGTCATAGCCGAAATAGTAAAGGTTATCCTCACCGATAATTTCAGCAGAGCTTTCAACCGGAATTCTGTTATAATAAGTTGCCCTTACATCCTCGGGTATTTCCGACATAGGACATCTGTAGCAAGGCACTTCGACGTTATTTTCATAATTGCCCTCATTATCCTTATGCACGGCGTAAAGAAGGTCATAGGCGCCTTTCTCCATTGCAGCTTTAAGGCCGGAATCTTTTCTTGTGAAAATTGATAAAAGAAGATGCGGTACAACCTCTTTAAGAAGTGCGGCTATGTCAATTGAAAGCGGCCAACCGGTTATATAATTGCCGTTTTTGTCGGTTTTTCTGTTACCCTCATCATCAAGAATATAAGTGTCATTTTGACCTATACCGTGAATGATAATTACCGGGGTATCTCGGTCATAGTCAGGTGTGTAAATATCATTTTCCGCCGAGGCAAAAATACCAAGTGTGGAAAATACTAACACAAAAACGAGCATTAAGCTTATTACTTTCTTCATAAAAAAACCTCTCCAATAAATTTTTATACCAAAATTTTACATCATTATTCTAAAAAAATCAAGATGTTAATAAAACTCATAATAAATATTAACAAATTAAATCAGTGAGTATCAAACCATGTTTTTCCGCTTTTAACATCAACTGTAAGCTTAACGGAAATTTCACAGGCGTTTTCCATTTCCTCTTTTAAAAGCTTCTGTGCCTTTTCAGCTTCACTTTCGGGGCACTCGATAATAAGCTCGTCGTGTACCTGCATAATAAGCCTTGCTTTCATGCCTTCGTCTTTCAAGCGTTTTGCAACCTTTACCATAGCAATTTTAATTATATCCGCCGCGCTGCCTTGAACAGGTGCATTTTTAGCAACACGTTCACCGAAAGCCTGAAGCATTTTATTTGATGCAGTAAGCTCTGGAAGATATCTTCTTCTTTTAAACATTGTTGTTACATAACCGCAGTCACGGGCATCACTTACTACCTTTTCCAGGTAATTTTTAATGCCTTGATAATGATGAAGATAACCCTTAATATAGCTGTCGGCTTCTTTTCTTGTTACGCCTATATCCTTTGCAAGGGAAAAAGCACCGATACCGTAAACAATACCGAAGTTTACAGCCTTTGCCCTTGAACGCATCAAAGGTGTTACCATATTTACGGGCATATCGAAAACCTGAGATGCAGTTATACGGTGAATATCCTCACCGCAGAGAAAGCCCTCTGTCATAGCCTTGTCACCCGAAAGATGAGCAAGAACACGCAGTTCAATTTGTGAATAGTCGGCATCAACGAGGACATTGCCCACACCTGAAACGAAGAATTTACGCATACGGCTACCGATTTCACTTCTTACGGGAATATTTTGCAAATTAGGTTCAGTTGAAGAAATGCGGCCTGTTCTTGTTTCCGTTTGATTTAAGGTTGAACGTATTCTGCCGTCAGATTCAATCACCTTTAAAAGTCCCTCACAATAAGTAGATTTAAGCTTTGCAAGGGTCCTGTATTCAAGCACCTTACTTACAATGGGATAGTCAGAAGAAAGCTCCTCGAGTACCTCTGCATTTGTACTGTAACCGCTTTTTGTCTTTTTCTTTGATGGAATAGAGAGCTTTTCAAAAAGAATTACACCAAGCTGTTTCGGTGAATTGATATTAAACTCCTCACCTGCTAAGTCATATATTTCACAAGTAAGCTTGTCAATTTTTTCGGTCATTTCCTTGCCGAAAGATGCGATGCCCTCTTTATCAACCAAGAAGCCCTCACACTCCATTTCACCTAAAACCTGAGCAAGAGGAAGCTCAATATCAAAAAGAAGCTGTTCCTGTTCATTTTCTTTTATTTCAGCTAAAAATTTGTCACTCAGAGCCTTAATACAAGCACACTGACTGACAGCTTCCTTAACATCATCATCACAGTCACATTCCGGATAGGCTATGCCGTACTCACCGCAAAGACGTGCTATATCATAAGAATTTGCCGCAGGGTTTAAAATGTAACCTGAAAGCGAAAGGTCATTTTTAATATTCTTAACTTCGTAACCGAATTTATAGGCATATTTATAAAGGAGCTTTGTATCGGTAGTGTATTTTTCACAGTCGGCTTTTAAAAAAGCGGAAATAAACTCGTAAAAATCAAGGCAGTTGCTTTCAACTGCAACAACTTCATCAGCAAATGCAAAATACATTAAAGATATATTGCCGTTTTCATATTCGGTGAGGAAATATGCTTGCTCGTCATTTTTAAATCTGCCGAGAAGCCCCATAAGGTCACGCTCATAACGAAAAGATATGTTTTTCTTTTCGGGAGTTTCTTTTTCTTCCGAAGGCATATCGGCACCGCTTAAACCGAGCTTTTCAATAATCGCAAACATCTCTAACCTTGAAAGCAGACGAATAGCCTTACCTATGTCACCGCCTGCAATTTTGTAATCGTCCATATTAAGGCTTATAGGTGCTTCAAGGCAAATTGTACCTAAGGTACGGCTTAGATATGCATTATCTTTATCGGCAACAAGCTTATCGCGAACACCTTTTTTTATGTCAATTTCATCAATGTGACCGTAAATATAATCAATTGAGCCAAAGCGTGAAATCAAGTCCCCTGCCGTTTTTTGACCTATACCTGCAACACCTGGAATATTATCAGAGCTGTCGCCCATAAGAGCTTTAATTTCAATCATACCCTTAGGCTTTACACCGTAATCCTCCATAATTTTAGCTTCATCATAAACGGTAGTAACTGCTTTTCCCATTTTTGTTGCGGCAAGAAGAACAGTTGTGTTTTCGGAGACAAGCTGTAAGCTGTCCCTGTCACCTGTTGCAATAAAGCATTTATCTTCACCCTTACAGTTTGCCGAAAGCGTGCCTAAAATATCGTCGGCCTCATAGCCTTCCTTTTCAACAATTGTATAACCTAAATAAGTCAGAAGCTCTTTTAAAATAGGCATTTGACTTCTGAGCTCGTCCGGCATACCTTTACGGCCTGCCTTGTAAGCCTCATACATTTTATGGCGGAAAGTAGGTGCCTTAAGGTCAAAAGCTACCGCTACTCTATCAGGCTCGCACTCCTGCTTCAAGCGGATAAGTATATTTAAAAAGCCGTAAATACCGTTAGTAAACTGTCCGTCCTTAGTTGTAAGAAGCTTGATTCCGTAAAAGGCACGGTTAATTATGCTGTTGCCGTCAATAACAAGAAGTCTCATATTTTCACCTCAAAATTTATTCTTTTTATATCTTACCACAATTTTACATTTATTTAAAGAGAAAAGCGAAAAAAATTAACCTCACACCTTATCTGTCAGTGTGAGGTTAAAAATTATCTTAATTTTTCAATCATTCTGTCAGGGAAGTTACCGATAAGAGCGTCAACACCCATAGCTGAAAGGCGTTCAATGTCCTCATACTCATTAACTGTCCAGGTATTGATTTCACAGCCTGCACCGTGCATTTCATCAATAACCTCCTGTGAAAGGTTGCGGAAAATCGGGTGACAGCACTGTACGTTTTGCTCAGCGGTATATTTTCCGTAATTTATAAGCCAGCTTTCACTTAAAAAGCCTCTTTTTATTTCAGGAGCAATTTGTTCACAGCGCTTAACGGTAAAGTGATTAAAGGAAGAAAGGATAATTTTATCACCTAAGCCGTACTCATAAATCATATCAATTACGCGCTTTTCAATGGTGGGATATTCAAAAATACCTGTTTTAAGCTCAATATTTGTGATAATATTTGTGTCCTTTACAAGGTCAAAATATTCCCTTAAAGTGGGGATGCCGTTAAATCCGTAAACACCTCTGAATGTGGCGGAAGCGTCATATTTTTTAAGCTCAGCAAGGGTCATATCCTTGACAAGACCCTCACCGTCACAAGTTCGCTTGATGTCCTCATCGTGAATAATGACAAGCTCATTATCCTTTGTCAGGTGTACGTCCATTTCAATGCCGTCTACACCTATTTCAACTGCCTTTTGAAAAGCAAGCATTGTGTTTTCGGGATACTTACCGCTAAAACCTCTGTGTGCAAAAATTTTAGATGCCATAACAGTCACTCCTTATTTTCCGAGAGAAGCAAGACTCTCGTCAATCATTTTAATTTTTTCAGTCAGCTTTTCAGCGTCAACCTTTTGAGCGTCAATAACATTTTGCGGTGCCTTAGAGAGGAAGCCGGGATTATTAAGCTTTCCGTTAATTTGAGCAAGCTTCTTTTCGGCAGCTTCTTTTTCTTTGAGAAGTCTTTTTCTTTCAGCCTCAAAGTCAACAAGGTCACCCATGGGAATATACATTTTGCAGTCAGCAGTAACAATACTAACACTGCCGGCAATTTCAAAGCTGTCGCCTACGCTTACATCGGAAGCAGAGGCAAGCTTCTGCATAAATACAATTGCTTTTTCAAAAATTTCTTTCTTTTCTGTTGCGATATAAACGTGTGCCTTTCTTGAGGGAGGTACATTCATTTCAGCGCGTCTGTTTCTTACGGCGCGAATAGCGTCCATAATCATATCCATTTGCTTTTCTTCCTCAGTGAAAACGAGGTCACTGTTAAACTCGGGCCACTGTGACTTCATAATGGTTTCACCGTCGTGAGGAAGTGTCTGCCAAATCTCCTCGGTAATAAAAGGCATAAAGGGATGAAGAAGCTTTAATGTTTCACTCATAACGTAAACGAGTACAGCTCTTGCAGCAGCGGCTTCTGTACCGCCCTTTTGAAGACGGATTTTCGAAATTTCAATATACCAGTCACAGAAGATGTCCCAAATAAAGTCGTAGAGCTTTTGTACTGCTACACCAAGTTCAAACTTTTCAAGGTTTTCTGTTACTTCCTTAGCAAGGTTATTAAAGCGTGAAATAATCCACTTGTCTTCAAGAGCTAAGTCTGCGGGGATATGGGGTGCAGGTTCGTCTTCGCCTAAGTTCATAAGTATGAAACGTGCGGCATTCCAGATTTTGTTTGCAAAGTTACGTGAGGCTTCAACCTTTTTGTCGCTGTAACGCATATCGTTTCCGGGACTGTTGCCTGTTGCAAGAGTAAATCTGAGAGCGTCGGCACCGTATTTTTCAATAACAAGTAAGGGGTCAATGCCGTTACCTAAGGACTTGCTCATTTTACGTCCAAGCTCATCACGAACAATACCGTGAATAAATACGGTGTCAAAGGGCACCTCGTTCATCTGCTCGCAAGCGGAGAAAATCATTCTTGCAACCCAGAAGAAGATTATATCGTAGCCTGTTACAAGGGTGCTTGTGGGATAATAATGTGCTAACTCGGGAGTTTTTTCAGGCCAACCTAAAGTTGAGAAAGGCCAAAGTGCCGATGAAAACCAAGTGTCAAGTGTATCGGGATCCTGAGTGATGTTAACACTGCCGCACTTACAGCATGAAGCGGGCTCTTCCTTTGAAACAGTGATTTCACCGCAGTCTGCACAATACCAGGCAGGGATTCTGTGTCCCCACCAAAGCTGACGTGAAATACACCAGTCGCGGATATTTTCCATCCAGTTGTAATAAATTTTGTCAAAACGCTCCGGAATAAACTTAACCTTACCCTCACGAACAGCCTTAATAGCCGGCTTTGCAAGGGGCTCCATTTTTACAAACCACTGCTTTGAAACCTTAGGCTCAACTGCTGTATGACAACGGTAGCAAGTACCGACCTCGTGCTTTGTAGGTTCAATTTTAACAAGTGCGCCTGCCGCTTTCATATCAGCAACAATAGCCTTACGGCATTCCATAAGGTTCATACCGGCATACTTGCCTGCTTTTTCGTTCATAAAGCCGTCATCAGTCATAACGTCAATAATGGGAAGATTGCATCTTAAACCAACCTCAAAGTCATTGGGGTCGTGTGCCGGTGTAATTTTAACAGCACCTGTTCCCTTGTCCATTTTTGCATAGATATCTGCAACAATGGGAATTTCTCTGCCGATAACGGGAATTATAACGGTTTTACCAACGAGACTTGTGTAGCGTTCATCATCGGGGTGAACTGCAACAGCAGTATCACCGGGGATAGTTTCGGGACGGGTTGTTGCAACTTCAATGTAGCCGTCGCCGTCTTTAAAGGGATAGCGAAGATGCCAGAATGCACCGTCTTTTTCCTCATACTCAACCTCTGCGTCGGAAATTGAAGTTTTACAGTGAGTACACCAGTTGATAATTCTTTCGCCGCGGTAAATAAGACCCTTTTCATAAAGGTTCACGAAAACCTCTTTAACTGCCTTACTGCAACCCTCGTCAAGGGTAAAGCGCTCTCTCTCCCAGTCACAGGAAGAACCCATTTTTTTAAGCTGTTCAATAATTCTGCCGCCGTATTGAGCTTTCCATTCCCAAGCTCTTTTAAGGAAGCCTTCACGGCCGATGTCTTCCTTGCTGATACCCTCCTGCTTCATTGCCTCAACAATTTTTGCCTCGGTAGCAATTGAAGCGTGGTCTGTACCGGGAAGCCACAAGGTGTCATAGCCCTGCATTCTTCTGAAACGGATAAGGATATCCTGTAAGGTGTTGTCAAGTGCGTGACCCATGTGAAGCTGACCTGTGATATTCGGAGGCGGAATAACGATTGTATAAGGCTTCTTTTTACTGTCACATTCAGCGTGGAAATAATTTCCGTCAAGCCAGGTTTTGTAAATTCTGTCCTCTACGTCCTTAGGGTCGTAGAGCTTTGCAAGTTCCTTTGCCATTATTTATAACACTCCTTAGAATAATTTATAAAATAAAAACCCCGAGTGAATAACACTCAGGGCGAATTACCGCGGTACCACCTGATTTCAAAGCTTATAAGCTTTGCGCTCAAAACCGTTAACGCCGGACTACGTCGGGGTCTACTGACCTAATAAAAGCTTTCTTCCCGAGGCTCAAAGGCGACATTCATTCCGTTCCCTTTAAGGCTTGCACCGTCCGCCTTTTCTCTGTAAGGTAAGTGGAATTACTCTTCCTTTTCACAACCAAATAATATTTTTAATATTTTATCACACAGCAGAAAATAAGTCAATAGTTTTAAAATAAATTGTGTTTTGTAGGGGTTTCAATATAAAATTTTTGCAAATTCAGGTAACTGTAATTTGTGATATACTGTGAAAACGGCAACCGGGCAGCCTTTTTCAGGCTGCCCGATTGTTTATCAGAGGCTTGGCTTTGTAAGACAGCCTCTTGCTGTTTTTAAAATCAATAGTGTGCCTGACCGCAAGCGCAGTACTGGTGAGTTTTAAAGAGCTTCCAAAAGAAACGCATAAACTTATAAATGAAGCCCTTGAAACCGCCCTGATGACAATTGCAGGAGCATGTTTTGACCGCTTCCATAGTTTCACCGCAGTTGTCACATTTTCCGTCAGCGTTTGTATCGGTATGACCGAGAGCAGGGATTTCCTCCTGTGCGGTCAGCACCTCACCGCAGACCGAGCAGTGACTGCCGTCCGTCAGACCTTTTTCGCTGCAAGTTGGTGCAACGCTCGGGTCAGTGACTTCTTTATGACCGAGAGCCGGAACGGGTCTTGTCTGCTCGTCGCCGCAGACAGAACAGGTTTGTGTTTCCACACCGGTTTTTGTGCAGGTCGGCGCAGTGGTGAGAACATATTCGCCGTAGGTGTGACCCTTTGCCGGAATTTCCTCTTGTACTGTCAGAACTTCACCGCAGACCGAGCAGTGACTGCCCTCGGTTAGTCCGGTTTCGGTACAAGTAGCGTCAACTGCGGGGTCAGTGACCGGTGTGTGACCGAGAGCCGGGATAGCAGTATCAATACGACGCTGACAGTCAAGACATTCGAGGTGTTTAATTCCATCCTGCGTGCAAGTTGCTGCACTGTCAACAATCCAACCCTTTGTGATGTGCGTTGTCAGGTCAAGAACCTCACCGCAATATATACATTGACGGTAAATGTTTGTTGTCATGGTTTCGCCGTCGGATAAAAAGTCTGCAAACCAATCGGACGTGGTGTGTTCCGTTGACACGAAGCTACGTTTATATTTGACGGCGTAGTTATAAGCCTTTGAACCGCAGGCGGCTTTAATGGTTGTTTTAGAATAAACAGTGCTTGATGAATCGAATATAGTGCAGTCCTTGTTGGGGATTGTCAGTTCGTTAAGGCTTGTGCAATTGTAAAATGCGTAATCACCTATTTCGGTAACACTGTCAGGGATTGTTACTTTTTCTATTGCGGTGCAATTAAAACATGTATATGATTGAATATTCTTTACTCCGTCTTCGAAGATTACCTCTTTGAGTGTATTTCTGCTTATATAAGTCGGAAAATCAGAATAACTGCAATACAGATACATCGTACCATTGCCTTTTGTAAAAATAATTTTTTCTATATTGCTGCAACCTTTGAAAGGATAATAGCTGTATGAATTAGACCGTTCTAATTTTACTGATACCGGTATGCTTAATTCCTTTAATCCTGTGCAATTAGTAAACACACCGTTTACCAAACTCTCCACTCCGTCCGGTATCTCTATTTTTTCAATAGATTTGCAACCGGAAAATGCACCGCCACCTATGCTTGTAACTCCGCTCGGTATTGCTATATCATATAGATTTTCACAACCGGAAAATGCAACGGCACCTATGCTAGTTACACTATCCGACAAAGATACACTTTTCAGATTGGTACATTGATAAAACGTATAATTAGCGATAGTTGTTATACCATCAGGAATATTGATGCTTTCTATCATTGTACCATGAAATGCATATACTCCTATGCTTGTCAGTCCATCCGGTAGTATCACCTTTCCTACCATACCGCTGCATCCGCAAAATGCGGAATCACCTATTTCGGTAACACTGTCGGGGATTGTTACTTTTTCTAATGCGGTGCAATTAAAACATGTATATGATTGAATATTCTTTACTCCGTCTTCGAAGATTACCTCTTTGAGTGTATTTCTGCTTATATAAGTCGGAAAATCAGAATAACTGCAATACAGATACATCGTACCATTGCCTTTTGTAAAAATAATTTTTTCTATATTGCTGCAACCTTTGAAAGGATAATAGCTGTATGAATTAGACCGTTCTAATTTTACTGATACCGGTATGCTTAATTCCTTTAATCCTGTGCAATTAGTAAACACACCGTTTACCAAACTCTCCACTCCGTCCGGTATCTCTATTTTTTCAATAGATTTGCAACCGGAAAATGCACCGCCACCTATGCTTGTAACTCCGCTCGGTATTGCTATATCATATAGATTTTCACAACCGGAAAATGCAACGGCACCTATGCTAGTTACACTATCCGACAAAGATACACTTTTCAGATTGGTACATTGATAAAACGTATAATTAGCGATAGTTGTTATACCATCAGGAATATTGATGCTTTCTATCATTGTACCATGAAATGCATATACTCCTATGCTTGTCAGTCCATCCGGCAGTATCACCTTTCCTACCATACCGCTGCATCCGCAAAATGCGGAATCACCTATGCTTATTAGTCCTGACGGAAAATCAACCTTTACCAATTTGCTACAACTATAAAATGTACAAGGGCGAACAGTTGTCACACCGTCCGGCACTTTGAAATATACAAGATTGGAACAGTTCGAAAAAGCGTAACTGCCTATATTGGATACATTACCATCAATCGCAATAATTCTTAAGCTCTGACAACCGGAAAAAGCATCGTTTCCAATACTTACAACATCAGCCGAAAGATACACCTTATCAAGAAATGTGCAGCTACTGAACGCACAATTACCGACATTTGTTACTCCGTCGGCCACTTTGACATAGTTAATATACTGTCGGTTATTATACCATGGTGTTCTTGAAGCAGAGCCATAATCATACATCGAACCGCTGCCGTAAATGGAAAGAACGCCTGTTGATGCGTCAAGAAGCCACTGAACATTATTACCGCAGCTTCCCTTATATACGCCGGTGCCCGGTACAAATTCAACCGGTTCTGCTGTTGAAGTGCTGTTACCGGAGGCGTTATCATTTACAAATCCGATTCCGCCGATGTCCTCGCACAACCAATATAAAAGCTCTGCAAAACGGTTGAGCACTTTCTGATTGTCTTCGGCTGCCCAGTTCAAAAACGGGTCATATAAACCTTGATTGACCAACGCAACAACATTATAATCCATCGCGAGTTCAAAACCGTCAACGGTTGAATTCGCAAGATCTCTTGTTTTGACATAGGAAAGCACATACTTATACATTGCACTGCGGCTTGACGAGCCGGCATATTTAATCGCCTCAAGTCCCGCTTTCACATCTTTGACATATTTTGCAATCTTCTGCGGAAAATCATAGATATCTTCATAGCCCGACACACGAAGTTCAAAATCTTCGTATGCCTCATATTCTCCATCTGTCATGTTGCAGATCAGAATCGTTTTCTTAAGACTCTCTTTCATTTTTCCGAGATAACCGTTACAAGTAGAGTTGATATACTGCTCATCCGGATTATCGCCGACCCGGCTCTGGAGCCAGCTGATCAGATTCTCGCTTGAAATAACAGACGCATGGTCGTAGGTGCTTACCTTGCTGTTGATCTGCGTCAGCGCAACCTCGCAGACTGCCGCCTTAATAATATATTCATCTTCGGGGCTGTCGGCATATTTTCCGCTCAGAAGGTCAACCGCCAGACCTGCAAATTCTTTCTCCTCCAGATCGTCCGGTCCAAGATTATAGATAAATCCCATAAATGCCCGGGCTTCTTCTTCGGACAAGTACCATGAGCTGTCATGCAATTCATACTTGCTGTCCGCCGTTTCCGCGCCGGCAAATACGGTCGAAGCAATAAAGACTGTAATTGCCGCTAAAACAACCAAAAGCAACCTCTTCCATTTTTTCTGCATTTTAAGTTTCCTCCTTAAATATAATATTCCGCACAAAAAAATAAGTGCGCCCCAAACGAGACGCACTGCAAAAATGCATCTCATTTGCTGCGACACAAACTTAACTCCCTAATCCGGATACAGTTAATAAAGAGATACACTTCTACCAAAGTGTTCTCCGGGATCAGAGATTTATACAGTTTATGTCGCAAGAACAATTTACCACATTTCGCCGCAAAAATCAAGCGGTTCAGCGCAATAAACCGATTTCATTTTAAAAAAAGCAAAATAAATTGTGCTTTGTGACTTGAAATAAGCTTATTTTCTCACAGCCAGCTTTCCCTGCTCATAATTTCTTTCACAACGTCCAACGTCTTTTCATCAGAAGTATTTTCAGGCTGATAATTGTCTATAAAACCAAACTCAAAGGTTTTAAGCTGTCTTTGAAAATCGGTTGTGTCATAATCGTTGCGCTCATTATGGTTAAAGTCGGTGTCGGAAATATGACTGCCGTCAGTATCAAAGTCGGCTTCAAGCTGACTGAAGAACATTTCCCAACGGGGTAAGTAATAATCCTTAATAAGTCCGCCCCATTCGCGCCACGCATAATCGAACAGCTCAATATTTTGATAGGGACCCCAAATAGTCAGAAGCGTTATTTCGTTTCTTCTGAAAAGCTCCTTATGCTCATCACAACAGGCATTTTTTAAAGCCTCGTCAATGTGCTTTGCAATTGTAAGCTCAGGTCTTGTTTGAAGAAGTCTGTCAGCGGTTAAAAGCATTCTTTTAAAGCTGATTACAGCCTTTTTAAAGCCGTCCGTATCCTTAACATTAAAGCAATTCATTATTTCAAAATAGCAGTCTTTTGCGGTGTTACTTATGTACTGCCTTAAAATGTCGCAAAGGTCAAAGAGATAGCCGTCAGTATTTGCCCTTTCACTTTTTAGAAGCTCACAAATACAAAGACGTAACTTGTCATTGTCATAGCGAAGCGCCACAACGTCGTTAGGCGCGGTGTGGTAATGCGTGGTTGAGGGTCTTGCGCAAATAATTGAGCTTGTTTCCCTGCCGATGCAGTTTTTATTGTAGCAAGCCTCCCAAAGAAGCCTGACGGCATTTTCAAGGCATTTTTCATCACTGCCCCAACGTCTGTGAGCATAATTTTTAAGCCAGGATTCTAGGTCAATTTCATCGCCCTGAGTAAGCATTTCCATAGCTAAGTCATAGTAAAGAGGATTTTGGAAAAAGCCCTCCATAAAAAGTCCCGTACCCACACAGGTGGGATATTTTGCTTTAACCTTTTTATAGGGATTTTCTGCCAAAAGTTCAATACTTCCGTGTAAAGAATTTCTGTCACCGAAGTTGTGCAGTGTGCCGCAAATATAGTTATATCCCCAGAAACCGCCTGTTTTTTCCGCCTTACTGCCGTCAAGGTCAAGAATCAAAAGCCTGTCCTTTGAAACAGCCTTTACTATTCCCTCACGGATACTCCAGGCCTGCATAACCCATACGGCATCCTTGTCAAAATCGGTGTACATTTTTGAAATTGTGCGTCCGACTTCACCGAGATAAACCTCACCGTCGGTAGGCGGCTCATTCTCGTGAAACGGGTCACAAGCATAGTAGTGATATGCACCGAAAAGCTCCTTTTGCTTTTTCAAAAGCGCTGTGCCGAAAGCTACAAAAGCCTTGTCCGTAGGTTCAAATTGACTTGTACCCGGAAAACCGCACCACATAGGAAGATACTGCAAAAAGGAATCGGTGAACACTTCCTTGATTTTTTCAGGAACATGTCCTGCAAAGCCCTGCTGAATAGGCGTCATACCAAGCTCAAGCTCTCTTGCTAAAATTTTTCTGCCCAATTCAAGCCGTTTATCAATATACTTCTTATCGGGAATATGAAGAAAAGTATCTAAATTAGTCATCATTTGCCACGGAAAATAAGAGGGACCCGCCACAAAAGAAAGAGCCTCATTTTCACTAAAGCCGTAATCAAGCAAGGTATAAAATATAACCGCCTCATAACCGACAACGGTAAGGGGCATATTTATGCCGTTCATTGCCATAAAATCAATTTCTTTTTCCCATTCCTCCCACTGCCATGAGCGCATTGAATAAGAAAAGGTGCAATAATTAAAGCAAGCCCTTTTTTCCTGAGGTATGATGTGGAAAATGTCCTTTTCGGGAAGCGGTGCATTTGTTAAGTTAATATCTCTGTTACCGCAATGAGCCAAATTTACATGGCAAAAGTCCTTTAAATAGCGGTAATAACCGCAGGCAAGGCTGATTTTACAGTCACCGCTAAGGTGAATTTTACCGTTAAGGGAAGTAATTTTATAATAGGACTTGCCTTCGATTTTATCGGTAACTTCAAGGGTAAAGCAGTCTGCAATAACAGGGGTGTTTCGTTTTATAAGGTTTATCATTATATCGCTCCTTATATTTTTATATGTTTATTATATCATTATTGTTTTCAGTTTGTTTCTGATTTGGAATTATTCGATAAAAATAAAGCTTAACATTGACTTTTAGACTTAATGCGACTATAATAAATTCACTATAAAAGATAAAAAGGAGTGCATTTATATGCAGAAAAAAAACAACACAAAAAGACTGATTTCAATTGTCCTGTGTTTCCTGTTAGTTGCAGCAACAGTGCTTTTTATGACAGCTTGTTCAAACAACAAAGAGGACAATGTTACGCCTGATTCGGTAAGTCAGTCCACAGAGAACATAAGTGACGGTACTACTAAAGAAGATGTTCAAAGCACCGGTGACACAACCGCCGAATCAACCTCGGCGACCGTAGAGAACGAAAATGACATAACAACGGAGCCTGCTGATGAAAATTCCGACAGCAGCACAGTCAATTTAGACCTTGCTTCCGTAGAAAATATAGGTAAGGGTGCAACCTCGTTTTTCTTCACTGTAACACATAAAGACGGCAGTGAATATGTTTTCAGAGTAAACACCGACAGTAAAACAGTAGGTGAAGCTTTAAGTGAAAACGGACTTATTTCCGGTGAGGAGGGTCCTTACGGACTTTATGTTAAAGAAGTTGACGGTGAAACCCTCGACTATGATACAGACGGTTATTACTGGGCATTTTATCAAGGCAGCACTTTCAGTGCCACCGGTGTTGATATGACAGACATTGAGCCTGAAGCAATTTACAGCTTCAAAGCGGCAAAATAATGAAATTAACCGTAAAAGAAATTACTGTTTTCAGTATGCTCGGTGCTTTGATGTACGGGTCAAAGGTGCTTATGGAAGCACTGCCTAACGTACATCTTCTTGCGGTGCTGACAATAGCATATACAATTGTTTACAGGCAAAAGGCATTATACCCGATTTATGTATGCGTTATGCTTATAGGACTTTTTGCCGGCTTCAGCAGTTGGTGGATACCTCACCTATATTTGTGGCTTATTTTATGGGCTGTTATTATGGCTCTTCCTAAAAAGCTGCCAAAAAAAGCAGAACCTATTATTTATATGGTAATCTGTTCACTTCACGGCTTTCTTTACGGAATTATGTATGCCCCGGCACAAGCTATTCTTTTCGGTCTTGATTTTAAAGGTATGCTCACATGGATAGCGGCAGGCTTTTCCTTTGATATGATACACGGCGTAAGCAATTTTATTTGTGGCGTGTTGATACTGCCCATTGTGGGTGTGCTGAGGAAAGCGGAAAGGTTTGCAGGAAAACAGAGTTAATAAACCAATATACTAACAAATCCCTTGCCGCAAAAAGCAAGGGATTTTATGTATCAAAAATTAATTGTCTTGTTGGCAAAATTGCGAAAATATGTTTCGTTTTCAACAGCTTATTTAGCACAGCTTAGACAAATTCCATTAGCAATTTGAACCTACTTTTTACTATTAAGCTGTTTAACCAAAGAAATCATAAAAGTAGCGAAGCCAATTATTAATATAACTAATCCTATTTCAAACAATCCATCTATTGTATCAAGATGAATAGCGACTATACTCGTATAACCTGTAACTGTCGCTATTGCTCCGATAATCATCATAATGACACTAATTATCAGCATAAAAACACCCCTTTCATAAAAAATTATGTGGAATATAATCCTCCTTTCGATATATGCGCATATTTTCACCCCACAAAATAAAAAAGTGCGCAGTCGAAACTACGCACCAAAAACACATAGCTCAACTGTCGCCAAACATATATCTCAACTTCCACAATAGGCATGTGTATGCAGAAATAGAGCATCTGTGTTTTTATAAAAACAAAAACACTATGCCCACATGTGGATAAAAATATTAAGATATATATTTGGCTTTTTCAGTATAGCATATATTTTTTTGATTTGCAAGTGTTATTTGCACTCAAACCTGAGTACAATAGCGATTATTAAATATTTTGTTAGTTACGAGCAGGAATTTACACGATTTTAGACTGCACCATGGATAATTCACCGAGTTTATCTTCTTTCATACTATCACCCAAAACCATTTTATAACAAACGTTTGAAAAGTCAATCCATTTGCCGTAAGGCAACTTCGTTGTGTCATAGACACACTTCATTGGCAAAGCCACTTCATTGCCGCAAGGCAACTTCATTCGTCTATGTCCGCAAAATGAATTACGGCTTGACAGCCGTAACGAAGTCAGCGTCAGTGGTGCCGCTGAATGAAGTTATGTCCTGCGGACATAAATGAAAAAATCCAAGCCGATGGCTTGGATTTTTTGGCTGCGGAACTAGGATTCGAACCCAGACAAACAGAGTCAGAGTCTGCTGTGCTACCCTTACACAATTCCGCAACGAACAAGAGATATTATACCACAACAAATGTAAATGTCAATAGTTTTTTCTAACTTTTTCATTTTTTTATTATATTTCAGCTCTAAGATTATCTCAAAGCCTCTTATAGGCTTTGAGATAATCTTCTAAAATCATAACCGCCGAAACCGCATCAACTACGGCTTTGCGTTTCTTCCCCGTAACATTTGTAACATTAAGGGCTTTGTGGGCACTTACTGTTGTAAGACGCTCGTCCCACATTACAGTTTCAATTCCGCTTTCCTCTTGCAGCTTTTGAGCAAAGGAAAGGCACTTTTGTGCCCTCTCCCCTTGTGAGCCGTCCATATTTTTAGGAAGTCCCACAACAATGCGCTCTGCTCTTTTTTCTTTTGCAAGCTCACATACAGCTTTTATAACCTTTGGCTCATAGGTTTCCGTTATAACTGTGACAGGTGAAGCTAAAATTTCCATTTTATCGCACAAGGCAATACCTGTTCTTGTATCGCCGTAATCAACTGAAAGGATAATCATAAGCCTTACCTCACTGTGCGTCCTCACTGTTCATAGCTATGAGCATATCAACTTCTTCCTTGGTTTCCGAAAATTCCTTAGAATCAAGGTCCTCGTGAATTTCGTCAAATACTGCGCTGAAAATTGTTTTTGCTCTTGCAGATGATGTGTCAGCGGCATAGTCGTAACCGTACCAGACTGCTGTTACGTAATAAGGTGTACCGCCGCAGAACCATTTATCATAGTCGTCAGAGGTTGTACCTGACTTTGAGAAAGTCTGGAAACCGTCAACCTTTGTGCCGTAACCTGTACCGTTTGACTGAGTTGTAACGTGAGTGAGAATATCAAGCATTGTGTCAGCCGTGCTTGTCATAAGTGCCTGCTCGGGCAGATTTTTTGTGTTATCAAGAATAACTGTTCCGTTTCTGTCCGTTACTTTATAATAGCTGTAAGGCTCAAAATAGCGTCCTCCGTTGCCGAAAGGCACATAAGCTGCTGCCATTTCAAGGGTTGTAACACCTGTATAAGTACCGCCGCAAGCAAGGCCGCTGAGGGTACAGTCTTCTTCAATAAGACTAAGGTGGAACTTTTCATTGACATATTTAAAGGAGGTTGTAAGTCCGAGCTGCTCGTTAAGTATTCTTGCAGGGACAGTGTTATATGATTCTGCAACGGCATCATAAATTGTGATGTAATCGCCTGAACCGAAGTCACCGCTGTAGTTTTGCGGCCAGGTTTCACCGTCGGCAGTAATAGCCTTATCAAGTGCGGTCGACTTACCGTTTGTTATTATACCAAGCTCTACCGCGGGAGCATAAACAGAAAGAGGCTTAATTGATGAACCGGGCTGTCTTTTTGCACGTGCGTCTGTTGCCCTGTTATATGCACGGTTCGCAGTCTTTACATCAGCACCACCTACAAGTGCAACAATTCTGCCCTTATAATCAAGAATTGTCATTGATGACTGCGGCATCTCACCGTTTTCGTCAGGCTCCTCATAATCGGGGAAGCCTATTCTGTTTTCGTAAATATATTCAAGCTTCTCTTGAACATCAAGATCAACGGCTGTATAAATGTTTAAGCCGCCGTAATAAACCTGTCTCCATGCTTCGTTGTATTCATAGCCGTATTTTTCTTGAAGGTCTGCAATTACTTGGTCAATTACATATTCATTATACCAGCTCATAATTTCAACTTCTTCAGCCTCATTACTGTCAACGGCTTCGCTGTACTCTTGAACAACAATTTCTTCCTTGAGAGCCGCCTCATACTGCTTTGTTGTAATTTTGCCTTGGTCATGCATATAGTAAAGACAGTCATCACGTCTGCTCATACAGGCTTCAAAATCGGCATAAGGATTAAGTGAATAAGGCGCCTGTGTAATACCGGCAATTGTTGCACACTCGGAAAGCGTAAGCTCACTGAGTTCTTTACCGAAATAGGTTTCAGCCGCCGTTTTTACACCGTAACAGCCTGCACCGAGAGAAACAGTGTTAAGGTAAGCTTCGAGAATATCCTTTTTTGAATAATTGCGTTCAAAGTTGAGCGCCCTCAAAATTTCGTTAAACTTTCTTTTATAAGTAACCTCGTTATCGTCAGTAAGGTTTTTGATAAGCTGCTGAGTAATTGTTGATGCACCTTGACCGTCATAAGCCGGATTAACTAAAACACCTATGGTACGAATCCAGTCAACACCGGGATGTTCATAAAATCGCTTATCCTCAAGGCAAATAAATGCCCACTGTAATTTTTGAGGGATATCTTCATAATCAATCCAGATTCGGTTTTCTTCACCGTGAAGACGGAGAAGCTCAACATTGGTACCGTCATCCTTGGTTGCAAATAAAAATGAAGTTTGACTTTGTGAATTTTTGTATGTATCAAGGTCAATTACGCTGTCACCGTTAATTACACCGTCAATATAAGCAAGTGTTGAGCCGCCGACAATGATACCCGTGAGCAAACCTGCCCAAAGAAGTGAAAATAAAAATAAGAAAATGCCAAAAATAACAGGATGCTTCTTCTTTTTCTTTTGAGCTTTTTTTATTGCGCGTTTTTCACGTCTTGAAAGCTTCGATTCATCAGCCGAGGCTTGTTTTTTGGATTTACGAGCCATAATAGTGCACTCCTTAAAGTAATCAATATATTAAATGGAAATTAAATTTGAAAATCCATACACCGACTATTATAATAAATTTTAAAGATTAAATCAACATAAAAAATCAAGTTTTTTTATAATAAATGAATTTATTGAGAAAAAAACGTGCCGTCTTAGTAAACAGCACGTCTTTTTTTCTTATTTTTCGGGGAAGTTATACCAATATTCTCTGCGTTTTTTTGTAATCGCCTTCTTCACCATAAAACCGACAGCTAATACGGCAACAACACCAAATCCTACATAAATGTGGGTGTTATTACTGCCGTAAACACGAATATCGTTCCATAAGTCGGAAAGCATCAAAAGTGTTTCTTGAGGCAAATTGTGAAAATACTCTGTATCGGGCATATCTTCCTCATCAGGATAAAGATACTTATTTTCACGCATCTCAGCATAATCGGGATGCTCAATTACACCCTTATTAGGTGTGGCATAACCGATATACAAGGCATTATAGAGTGCTACCTCCGGGTCTAAGAGAAAATTGATGTAAAGCTTTGCGGCGTCATAATTTTTAGTACACTTCGGTATACAAATTGCATCAACGAAAATATTTACGCCCTCTTCGGGATAAACAAACTCAAGGTCGTCGTTGACGTCCTTCATACAAACAAAGTCGCCCACATAATAAGGCACCATTGCAGCCTCGCCGCTTTCCATTTTGTTATAGATTTCGTCCATAACGTAACCTTGTAAAAGGGGCTTTTGCTCAATGAGCATCTGCGCTACGTCGGAAAGCTCTTTTTCATCGGTGGAATTAAGGGAATAGCCTAAAATTTTCTGCGGAATGGCAAAGGCATCACGAGGATTATCAATCATGAGAATTTTACCTTCATAACGCTCGTCCCATAAAGCTTTCCAGCTTGTAGGCGCTTCTTCAACCATTTTTGTATTGTAAATAAGACCCACCATACCCACGTTATAAGGTACGGAATATTTGTTTTCGGGGTCATAGTACATATTCTTATATTCATCGGAAATGTACTTGTAATTCGGTAAAGACTCAACGTCAACCGTAAGGAGCATATCTTCGTTTATCATACGCTCAATCATATAGTCAGACGGTATGATAATATCATAACTTGCACCGCCGTTTTTAATTTTCGGATACATATCCTCGTTACTTTCATAAGTGACATAATTGACCTTTATGCCTGTAAGCTTTTCAAATTCGGCATTTACGTCAATCATACCGTCTTCATATGTGTCGGAAATATATTCGCCCCAGTTGAAAACATTGATTACAGTACCTTCATAGCCTTTATAAAATTCTTCATTTTCGTATGCGGAAGCGTTTACACCGAACATGAGCATTAAAAAAGCTACGGTGAAAGCTAAAAATAATTTTTTCATTTTTTGCCCCCCTTATCAAGCTTATTGCTCATCTTCCTTTCACCGTATATCTGTGAAACATTAAGAAGAATTAAAAGCAGAAGAATAGCTATAAAAATAAGGGTTGAAAGAGCGTACATATCAGGTGTAACCCTCTTTTTAGTCATAGAGAAAATTCTGATAGGCAGAGTTTCAAATGACGGACCCTGTGTAAAGTAACTTATAACAAAGTCATCAAGTGAAAGAGTAAAGCTCATCATAAGGCCCGAAAGAATACCCGTTGAAATCGACGGAAGTACAACCTTGAAAAATGCCTGTAAAGGTGTACAGCCTAAATCCATAGCGGCCTCAGGCAAAAACCTGTCAAGCTGACGAAGCTTCGGTAAAACAGAAAGAATAACATAAGGCAAGTTAAATGTAACGTGAGCGATAAGCATTGTGCCAAAGCCCAAAGCGTCGGATTTGCCTATGAGATTTGCACAAAAAACGAACAAAAGCATCATGGAAATACCTGTTACTATTTCGGGATTCATCATAGGTATATTGGTTACTCCCATTGTAATGCTTTTTATGTGCTTGTTTTTGAAACTGCTTATTCCCACCGCAGCAGCAGTGCCCATAACAGTTGCGATAAGTGATGAGCAAACCGCAAGAACAAGGGTATTTTTAAGCGCCGTCATTGTGGCGGCATCATGCATTAAAGATTCGTACCAACGAAGTGAAAAGCCTGTAAACACACCTGTACTTGCACTTGAGTTAAATGAAAAGAATATCATAACCGCAATAGGTGCATAAAGAAAGAACATTACAAGGGCAACATATAATTTTGAAGAAAGAGGCATCTTTGTTTTCATATAAGCACACCTCCGTCGTCATCATCGCCGGTAAAGCGATTCATTACCATCATACAAATTAAAATAAGTACCATAAGCACAAGCGAAAGCGCCGCACCGAGGTTATAATTGTTAGATGATTTAAACTGCATTTCAATTACGTCGCCGATAAGTGCAAAGGTGTTACCGCCGAGCTTTTTTGAAATGTAAAAGGTTGAAACCGAGGGTACAAAAACCATAGTAAAGCCGGAAGCAATACCCGGTAAGCTCAAAGGAAGAATAATGTTTTTAAACACCTTGAGCTTATTTGCACCGAGGTCTTCCGCAGCTTCAATAAGACTGTGGTCCATTTTAGCCATAATTGAGTAAAGTGGCAAAATCATATAAGGAATATAGTTATAAACCATACCCAGTACAACTGCACCCTGAGTATTTATCATGTGAAGCTTGGGCAAATGAAGCAGCTCCAAAAATGAATTTATGATACCTGTATCCTGCATTATAATCATCATTGAGTAGGTTCTTATAAGCAAATTCATCCACATAGGAAGCATTACAAGAATCATCATAGTTCTTTGCACATTTGCAGTTGTTCTTGCCATAATATAAGCTAAAGGATAAGAAATTACAAGGCTTATAACCGTTGCAATAAAGCCCAGCCAAATGGAATTGAGCATTACATCCTTATATTTGCCTATATCAATAATATATTCTAAGGTAAAATTACCGTTAGCGTCGGTAACGGAATAAATCAAAACAAAAATAAGCGGAACAATTATGAAAATTGCCGACCACAAAAGATAGGGTGAAGCAGTGAGCTTTTTCATAAGAGAAGATTTTTTCATTTATCACTCCTCCTCTTGTGTAACGTCCGAAAGATGTTCAAGTTCATCACTGAATGAGCTGTAATCACCGAACATACCCGAATATTTGCTCTTTTTCATAACGTGAATTGCATCAGGCTCAATTACAATTCCTATTTTTGAGCCCACAGGGTAATAATCCGTAGTCTGAATCATCCATTTGAAATTATCAATGTCAACAATCATTTCAAAGTGTACACCCTTGAAAGTGTTTGAGGTAATAGTACCGCTGATTGTACCCTCTCCGTAAGGTACAACGTCAACATCTTCGGGACGTACAACAATATCAACGTTTTCGTTTACGTTAAAGCCCTTATCAAGGCACTGAAAAACAGCACCTGAAAATTTAGCCTTAAAGTCATCAAGCATAACACCGTCTAATATATTACTTTCACCGATAAAGTCGGCTACAAAGGCATTTTTAGGCTCATTATATATATCAATAGGTGAGCCGATTTGCTGGATTTTACCCTCGTTCATAACAACAACGGTATCGCTCATTGAAAGAGCCTCCTGTTGGTCGTGGGTAACATAAATAAAGGTGATGCCCATTCTCTTTTGAATATTTTTAAGCTCAACCTGCATATCCTTTCTCAGTTTGAGGTCAAGGGCACCAAGGGGCTCATCAAGAAGAAGCACTCTCGGTTCAACGGCAAGAGCACGGGCAATTGCAACACGCTGCTGCTGACCGCCTGAAAGAGAGGCAATATTTCTTTTTTGAAAGCCTTTAAGGTTAACAAGCTCAAGCATCTCCTTAACCTTTTTGCTTATATCCTTTTCTTTCATCTTCTTTATACGAAGACCGAAAGCTATGTTGTCATAAACATTGAGGTGTGGGAAAAGTGCATACCTTTGAAAAATAGTATTTACCTGCCTTTTATGCGGCGGTAAGTTTGCAATATCCTTACCCTCAAAAAGCACCTGACCGCTGTCAGCTTCAAGAAAGCCTGCAATAATTCTAAGCGTGGTAGTTTTACCGCAGCCTGACGGACCTAAAAAGGTCATAAATTCCTTGTCCTTGATTTTGAGGTTAACATCGTCAAGGATTACATCGTCGTCAAATTTTTTACTGATGTTTTTAAGTTCAATAATAACACCGTTTCCCATAATAAACCCCTTTCCCTGCATGAAATTATAAAATCATGCCCGCTCGAATAAAGTAACTAAAAATATAATGCAAAAACTCGCAAATGTCAACAGTTTTTTTATAATTTTCGGCAAAATTCGGGGACGAAATCACACCAAATAATGAAAAACTCTGATTTTCTTTAATTTTTAGCGTTTTTCTCTTAAATACTCACAAAAAATTTTTTAAATAATTTTACCGAAATCCTATCAAAATATAAAGTGAACAGACCATAGAGTTAAATTCTGTGTTCTGTTCACTTTATTTTAGATATTAAGCAAAAAACTCATCAGCCTTGCCTTGAAGATAGACTTTAATCTCTTCAAGTCCCTCATTAGAAAATGGGAAGCAGTTTTTTTCAACCTCATCTTCCTTTTGCTTTTCAAAACAAAGCATACCGTAATAGACGGCAGTTTTAATTACCTCGGTTTCGTCCTCAAGCTTCTCAGGCCAAATGCGGTAATTGAAAATTTTTGAGTTCAAAGCACCCGTTTTGGGGTCAGTACCGAGAGAGCCGCTGTAAATATTATAACTTCCGCCTATTCTGCTTGAGCCCGTAAGCCACGAAAGAAGCGGCACAATAACATCCTTTTTCATTTTATTTCTCCTGTTCATCGCGTTGTTTTAATATAATAACAAATTTATAGGACTTTGTAAAGTGTTTTTCACCCTGTAATGTAAGGCTTTATAACCGCAGCTACCGACTGCTTAAAATATCCCCACACAAAGCCGATAGGCAAAATTAAAAGACAGCTTAAAAACCAACCTGAAAAACTGAGTCTCATTTTAAAAAGCTTTTTTCTTATATCTTCACTTTCGTGTAACGCAACGGAAAACAGATGCTTTTGTGATAAATACTTCCCTCCCGCAAAGCAAAACCTTGAAATCAGCAAAAACACCGAAAACCTATAATAAAAAAACATTCCGTTTAAAAGAAAAAGCAGGTTCATAAGTGAAAGCAGTATTGTAACATTAAGGGAAAAGTCACCGTTTCTGACAAGAAGATACAATGTAACATCCGATATAACAAAAGGCGTGAAGCAAAGCAAAACCAAAATCAGCTTTCTTATATAAAAATTCAAGTAAAACCTGAACAGCTCAACTACCCTTTTAGGCGAGAGATAATAGAAGAAGTCACCTACTTTTGCCCCTTGTCCCTGTGCCTTTCTAAGGAAAAATCTATCTGCGCCCGACCTGAAAGAGAAAACCGAAAATAAAAACAAAAAAGTTGCAGCAACATAAAAAACAACTCTCAAAATCAGGTTTATTCCAACATAAACATCAGGCAAAAATATACTCAGTGCCGGAAGTGTGCCCTCAAGAAACAAGATGTTTACACTAAATAAAAACAGAAGGCAATAAAATACGGGTATGTATCCCCTGTTTAAAAATCTTGCCTTTTGCCGTATAAGAAAAGTCATAATATACCCCCCTGAAGTGTTCTAACCTTATTATTAACAAAAAAGAGACTTCCATAACAGAAGTCTCAAAAATTCATTGATTTTTATACTGTAAGGACAGTATTTACTGTTTTTATTAAAGCACCTTTGAAAGAAATTCAACGGCTCTTTCACTTTTGGGATTTGCGAAAAATTCATCGGGAGTATTTTCTTCAATGAAAACACCGTCATCCATAAAGACAATTCTTGTGGCAACTTCCTTAGCAAAGCCCATTTCGTGAGTGACAACCACCATTGTCATACCCTCTTTTGCAAGGTTTTTCATAACTTCAAGCACCTCGCCTACCATTTCAGGGTCAAGGGCACTTGTAGGCTCGTCAAAAAGCATAACCTCCGGCTCCATACAAAGGGCACGCACAATGGCAACTCTCTGCTTTTGACCGCCTGAAAGCTGACTGGGATAAGCATCTGCTCTGTCTTTAAGTCCTACCCTGTCAAGAAGCTCAAGTGCTTTTTCTTCGGCTTCCTTTTTGCTTTTACCTAACAGCTTAATGGGAGCAATAGTCATATTATCAAGGACTGTCATGTGGGGAAACAAGTTAAAATGCTGAAAAACCATACCCATTTTCTGGCGGTGCTTGTTGATATTGCTTTTGGGATTGGTGATGTCGGCTCCGTCAAATAAAATGGTTCCGCCTGTGGGAATTTCAAGTAAATTAAGGCTTCTCAAAAAGGTTGACTTACCGCTGCCCGACGGACCGATAACTACAACAACCTCACCTTTTTTGATTTCACAGTCAATGCCGTCAAGAGCCTTTACGGTTCCCTTATTATAGTGCTTTTTAAGTCCTGTTACTTTAATAAGTACATTATCGCTCACTCTTACGCAGCCTCCTTTCAAGTCTTCCTACAAGGTAAGAAAGAATCATAACCATTACAAGATAAATAAGCGCAACGGTAATGAGGGGGAAGTAATATGAGAAAGTACGTCCGGCAATAACATTACCTGCCTTTGTAATATCCATAACACCTACATAACCTGCAACCGATGTTTCCTTTAAAAGGGCGATAAACTCATTACAAAGTGTGGGTAAAACCGCTTTAAACATCTGCGGAATAATAATGTGACGCATCGTTTGAAGATAGTTAAAGCCGAGGCTTCTTCCCGCTTCAAACTGACCGTGATCAATCGACATAATTCCCGCACGGAAAATCTCCGCAACATAAGCACCCGAGTTGATACCGAAAGCAAAAATACCGACAGGTACACCCTCCTGAGTGTCAACAAAAATCAAAAAATAGCAAATCATAAGCTGTACAACAACAGGAGTACCTCTGATTACTGTAAGATAAAGCTTACAAAATGCGTTTAAGACCGTAAGCAAATAATAGCCTATGCCTTTGCGAAGCTTTAGCGATTCCTTGTTCTTATCATAAGAAGAACGAATTGCGGCAATTACAATACCGATAACGATACCCAAAACAAGAGCACCGCCGGTAATTTTCAATGTGTTAAGAAAACCTTTTATCATGTGTTGATAGCGGTCACCCTCAATAAAAACAAAGGTGAACTCATCAACAAAATGTTCCCATTTTAATGCAAAAAAGGCGAAAATCTCTCTAAGCAATTGTTTTCTCCATCCTTTTCAAAAAAGTTAAAAGAAGGGCGGTTAAGAAGCCGCCCTCCGATTTTAGCAGTTACTGATTATTCAGCGGGAATGTACTTATCAACGATTGCCTGAACTGAACCGTCAGCAATAAGAGCTTCAAGAGCTGCATTTACCTTTGTTTGAAGCTCAGTGTTTTCCTTTGCAAAGCAAATTGCATAATCTTCAACAGCATAAGCTGTTTCAAGAATTGAAAGGCCTTCGTTAGCTGCAACATAGCTCTTAGCGGGCTCATTGTCAATGATTACGCAATCAACCTTACCTGCGATAAGGCCCTGAACAGCTGCTGCACCGTTGTCATATCTTACAACGCTGTCTTCACCGTAATCGCCTGAAGCGTAAATTTCACCGGTTGTTGCAATTTGAACGCCGATCTTCTTACCTGCGATGTCGTCAAGAGAAGCAACACTGCCGCCGTCCTTAACGATAACAGCCTGAACACCCTTAGCGTAAGATGTTGAGAAGTTAACCTTTTCAAGTCTTTCATCGGTTACTGTAAGACCTGCCATACCCATATCATACTTACCTGACTGAACGCCGGGAATGATTGAGTCAAAAGCAACGTCAACAATTTTAAGCTCCATACCAAGCTTGTCAGCAATAAGAGCTGCAACCTCTGCGTCAATACCTACGATTGCGTCACCCTCGTGATACTCATAGGGAGGGAACTCAGCATTTGTTGCCATTGTGAGAACAGATTTTGCGTTACCGTCTGTTGCGTTGCCTGCCGTTGCGTTACCGTCTGTTGGTTTGTTACCTGCACAAGCTGCAAGTGCAAGGACAAGTACAGCTGCAAGTGCAATTGCTAAAAACTTTTTCATTATTATGTACCTCCAAATTTGATTTTAACGTGTCATATTCTATCACTGAAAATTTCTTCTGTCAACCTAAAAATGAATAATTATTAAAACTATACATAAATTAAGCAAAAACAAACCTAATAAAGTGCAATTTCATCAAAATCAGGCATTATTATTCATCAGTTTTAAGGTATTTAGCCATAAACGCGTCCACCGCATTCCAATATTCTTCATGGAACCAATGGGAAGAAACAGCGTGCTCCGCACCTTTTACAATATATTTCTCTTTCGGTGCCGCACAAGCATTATAAACGGGGTCAAGATTACTTATTAGCACAAAGTCATCCTTGTCGCCGTGGATAAACAATGTGGGGGTCTTGCTTTTTTTAAGCTGTTTTATGCAGGAGGCCTCACCGAAAAAGAAGCCGTTGATAAGCTTATTTATTAAGCTTGCCTGAGGAATTACAAGCTTAGGCGGAATTTTATATTTTCTGATAGCCTGGTCAACAAAAATATCTTTTACCGAGGTGTAGCCGCAGTCTTCAATTGCAAGTACAACATTTTCGGGAAGCTGTTCACCGGTAGTCATCATAGTTGTTGCGCCGCCCATTGATGTGCCGTGAATGATGATTTTCGCTTTGGGATTTTCCTGCACAATGCTGTTAATCCAGTCAACCACGTCAAGCCTGTCCATCCAGCCCATTGTTACATACTTATGTTCACTGTTATTGTGTCCGCGAAGGTCAGGAAGAAGCACATTGAAGCCTCTTTTATAATGCTCCATAGCATAAGAGGACATTTCACGGTTTACGTTTGTCCAGCCGTGAAGACAAATAACCCACACATTACTGTTTGAGGGGTTGCGAAACTCAACTGCGTGAATATTTTTACCTTTGCGGTTTTTGATGATAATTTCCTGATGGTAGGTATTGTCATACCACTTATAGCCTGCCACAAGATTCGGATTATCGGCGTTGCGCTCAAAAAGACTGTCCTTACAGGGAACTGTCATATCAGGACGCTTTTTATTTCCCAGGGCAATTAAGAAAAATACAAAACCGAGAGCAAAATATAACAAAAGAAAAACGGCTAAAATAACTGCGATAACAATAATGGCAACTTTTACATCATAGGGCATAAATAACATCCTCTCACTTTTTTACCTTTAAATGATACAAAAAATCTTTCTTTTTGTCAACGCATTTTTAATTTTAACTTATTTTTTATGTAAAAAATAAATTCAAAAAAGCTATTTACTTTTTCAGTTTAGTGTGTTAAAATGTAAAAGCACTGCCAAATAAAATATATTAAAAGGAGAACAGCAATGTCTATTAGAGATGAAAAGGTGTTAGAAAACATCCGATACTTATATGAAACTGTTTTAAAGGTTGAAACCCTTGAAGAATGTGAAGCCCTTTTTGAGGATATGTGCACAAAAACTGAGCTTGCCGCTATTTCACAACGTGTTGTTGTGGCAAAAATGCTCAGCGAGAAAAAAGTTTACAGTGACATTGTTGCAAAAACAGGTGCAAGCACTGCCACAATCAGCAGAGTTAACCGTTCGCTTTCTTTCGGTGCCGGCGGTTATGCAAAAGTATTCAATAAGTAAGTAATTTTTTTAACGAGGTAATTCCATGGCCGGATACGGAGATTTTTCATATTACTATGATATACTGACCGAAAACGTGGACTACAAGCAAAGATGTGATTATATATGTAATCTCCTTGCCGAAAACGGTGTCGGCAAGGGGATTTTGCTTGACTTAGCCTGTGGCACAGGTACGCTCAGTGTTCTTTTTGCAGAAAAAGGATATGATGTTGTAGGTATTGACGCTTCTGAGGATATGCTTACAAAGGCACAGGAGAAAAAGTATGAGTGTGCTCCCGATACTATTTTCCTTTGTCAAAAAATGGAGGAGCTTGACCTTTTCGGTACAATAAACTGCGCTGTCTGTACCCTTGACAGTCTTAACCACATAACCGATGAAAAAAATCTTGAGGAAGTTTTCAAAAGGGTTTCTCTTTTTATGGAGGACGGCGGTATTTTTATTTTCGATGTCAACACTCCCTATAAGCATAAAGAGGTTTTAGGAAACAGCACCTTTGTGTATGACCTTGATGAGGTTTACTGTGTGTGGCAAAACACTACCGATGAAAACCTTATTACACAGGTGAGCCTTGATATTTTTGAATATGACGCACAAAGCGACAGCTACTCCCGTTACGGTGAAGACTTCTGTGAAAGAGGCTGGGAGCTTGACAAATTCTCTCAATTAGCAAAAGAAAATAAATTTGAGCTTTTGCATATTTTTGACGATAACACAAAAAATCCGCTTTCAGAGAAAAGCGAACGTGCCGTTTTTGTGCTGAAAAAGCACGGCACACAGTAAGATTATTATATTAAGAGGTATTTTATGGGTAAGTTAGTCAGATGTATTTCGCAAGACGGAACTATTGTTGCTATGGCAGTAAATTCAACGGACATTGTTGCCCGTGCAGAGGAAATTCACAAAACCTCCGCCGTTTGTACTGCCGCTTTGGGCAGACTTTTAACTGCCGCATCACTTATGGGAAGCAGTCTCAAAGGCAAGGATGACTCTGTTACCGTCCGCCTTAAAGGTGACGGTCCCGCCGGCACGGTTATGGCTGTTTCCGACAGTGACGGCAACGTAAGGGGCTACGTTCAGCAAAGTGTTGTTGAAATTCCCCTCAACAAAAAAGGTAAGCTTGACGTTGCAGGCGCCGTAGGTAAAAACGGATTTTTGACAGTTATAAAAGACCTTGGTATGAAAGACCCCTACGTAGGTCAGGTGCCTATTATTTCAGGTGAAATTGCCGAGGACATAACCGCCTACTATTCAACAAGCGAGCAAACCCCTACCGTTTGTGCTTTAGGTGTGCTTGTCAATCCCGACTTGACTGTTAAAAGTGCCGGCGGACTGATAATTCAGCTTTTACCCACTGCCCTTGACGATACAATTGACAAGGTGGAGCAGTGTATAAAAGACCTTGAGCCTATTTCGACCCTCATCAATAGGGGTATGACGCCGGAAGAAATATGCCGTCACGCATTAAAGCTGTTTGACATTGAGGTTCTTGACGAAAGTTGTCCGGAATACAAGTGCTACTGTACTAAAGACCGCGTTGAAGCCGCCCTGATAAGCACCGGAAAAGAGGAGCTTGAACAAATGGCAAAAGAGGGTGACGCAGAGGTGCTTTGTCAATTCTGTGACAAAAAATATGTGTTCACACCTGATGATTTGAAAAAGCTTGTAAAAAAGGCTTCAAAATAAAAAAATACCGCCGTACAAAACAATGTATGGCGGTTTTTTCACAAATAATAAAAATTATAATATATTCATCTGTTGCGCGGTTTTTTATTCACTTCTGAGTGCTATTACAGGGTCTTTCTTTGCCGCATTTTTAGACGGAATAAGTCCGCCTATAACGGTAATTACAACACTGATTACAACAAGTATTACCGCGGCTGTTAACGGAAGATTAGCCGAAACTGTTTCTACGCCTAAAAGCGCCTTTAAAATGTTATTTATAGGAATTGTAGCAAGGGCAGATAGTCCCGTACCCAACAAGCCGGCACATAAACCGACGATAATTGTTTCAGCATTAAACACCTGTGAAATGTTTTTCTTTGATGCACCCAATGCTCTTAAAATACCGATTTCCTTTGTTCTTTCCAAAACAGAAATGTGAGTAATGATGCCAATCATAATACAGGAAACTACAAGGGATACCGCAACAAAAGCAATCAGCACGTAAGAAACAACATCAATAATAGTTGTAAGTGACGAGGTCATAAGCTCAACATAATCCGTATAAATGATTTTATTGTCCTCACCTGCTTTTTCATTGTATGCGGCAATACAAGCCGATACACCCTCTTTAGCTTCAAAGCTGTCTGTATATATGCTTATTGAATCGGGGGCGTCATAGCTTACCTTACCGAAAGCTTTCATATTTTCCTCATAGGTTGAGCTTTCAATATATTGGTCATAAATTAAAATGAGAGTTTCTTCATCAGCAGAGCTTTCAAGCCACCTGTCTAAGGAACGGGCAGCCATAGAATCGCCCGAAATCATCGTAAAGACCTGCTTTAACGAAAACCTGACTTCCTGCTCATCTTCTGCCATACCCATAAGCTGTATCATTTTATAAAGAGAAGCTTTTTCCTCATCGCTCAGTGATGAAATATACTCTTTTACAGTTGCGACTTTTTCACTGTCGCTCACACCTGAAAATGTAAGTCCGTTGAGCACATTTGTGGTTTTGTCTGCCTCTTGAGCAATAATTACGGGGCTTTGATTAGTGTGGTCTATAACATAATCGGTAAGCTTTGAGGTATAAGCCATAGCGGTATAAATTGTTGCATTTAATGCACCCTCTTTTGGTCTGATTACACCTGAAATTTTAAGCTCCGTGCCTTTTTTGATTATTTCGGCATCACTTTCATCGCTTTTACTGAAAGTGCCGTCACCGTTTGCAACATAACGGTCACAAGCGGGCACGAGATAAAGCTTATGATTACAAATATCGGAATAATTAAGGTGAATTTCATCTACTGTCTGTCCGTCAGCTATTTTTTGACTGATTGCGGTGTATTCATCGGCAGTTACCAAACCGAGCTGATATAGAACACCGGTGTCAACAGAATTAGAGCTGTTGAGAACCAGTAAAACTTCATTATATTCCTCAGGCCAAGTGCCGTAAAGTAAATCGTAATTATCTTTTACTACACCGCTTATAAGCTTTCCGTCGGAGCCACCCATAAGCTCGGAAAAATTCATTGCGCCTTCACTTGCGGAGCCTATCATCATCATAGACATAGCGTTACCCATCATTTCTTCACGCATATCGAACATTTCACTGAAAGCACCCATATTAAAGCTTTCGTTACTTAAATCTTCTGCACTTGAATTTGAGTTTACTACCGCACCGTTTTTATCATAAGAATAAACTTCAAAATTCGGGCTGTAAGTGTAAACTACTCCGTTTTCACCTAAGTATTGATGAATGTCGCTTTGAGGGTCATCAAGATATTTTTTAAAGTCCGTGAGATTATTTTTAGTAAGGCTTGTTGAAAAAATGTCCTGCACCTCAAGTGAGCTGTTGTCACCGTAAACTCCTGCATCAGGCGACGGTGAAATCACCGTCTGCCCGGGCATAGTGCCCATTGCACCAATAGAGCCCATACCCATAGACTCCGCCATACCTGCCATACTTTCCATCATGCTTGACATATCAAAGGTTTCCGCCTCTATGGTTACGGGATAAGAGCTCATGGTTTCCTTTTGTATATCATTGATATATCCGTTAACACCGTTTGAAAGTGCCAGAATCAAAGCTATTCCTATAATGCCTATTGAACCTGCAAATGAGGTTAAAAGAGTTCTGCCTTTTTTAGTAAGCAAGTTGTTAAAGCTAAGGGAAAGAGCAGTTCTGAAGTTCATTTTTGCCTTGCCGATTGTAACGGCTTTTATGTCACTTTGCTTGATATAATAAGGGTCTGTGTCATCAATAATATCGCCGTCACGGAGCCTGACAATTCTTGTGGCATACTGCTCGGCAAGCTCGGGATTATGGGTTACCATAACAACAAGGCGGTTTTTTGCCACCTCTTTCAAAAGTTCCATAACCTGAATGGAGGTTTCCGAATCAAGGGCGCCCGTAGGTTCGTCGGCTAAAAGTACGTCGGGGTTATTTACAAGAGCTCTTGCAATGGCAACACGCTGCATTTGTCCGCCTGACATCTGATTTGGCTTTTTATGAAGCTGATTGCCCAGACCCACATCTTCAAGAGCTTTTTTTGCCCTTTGTCTGCGCTCACTTTTACTAAGACCGCCGATAGTCAATGCAAGCTCAACATTAGCTAAAACAGACTGATGAGGAATAAGATTGTAGCTTTGAAAAACAAAGCCGATTGTGTGGTTTCTGTATCCGTCCCACTCGCTGTCACCGTAGCTTTTTGTGGAAATACCGTTAATTATAAGGTCACCGCTGTCATAACGGTCAAGACCGCCGATTACGTTTAAAAGGGTAGTTTTACCTGAACCGCTGGGTCCTAAAATTGCCACAAACTCATTATCTCTCAAACAAAGTGAAACATTATTAAGTGCCCTTTGTACAAGTTCACCTGTTTGATACTTTTTTGAAATTTCATAAAGCTGAAGCATAACTATACCTTCTCAAATAATTTTTCAAATTAGTATATGTCTGAAACCTTAACTCTAATTAAATAATTTATTAAAAATAATAAATGATTATAGACTATTTACTTTCATTTTTAATTATGATATACTTTTTTCAAATTAAATCAAAGGAGATTTCAAAAATGAACAACACTGCTTTATACAAGCTTTCCTACGGCGTTTATGTTGTAACAACCTGGGCAGACGGCAAGCCTACCGGCTGTACGGCAAACTCCGCAATGCAAATAACCTCCTCGCCTGCAACAATTGCCGTTTCAATTAACCACGATAACTATACAAACCAATGCATAAAAGACACAGGAGTTTTTGCAATTAACATTTTAGGCGAAAATGTTGACCCCTCAGTCATCGGAGGTTTCGGTTTCAGAAGCGGTAAGGACTGTGACAAATTTGAAAACAATCCCCCCGTTATAAAGAGCTTTTTGCCTATTGTACCTCAGGCAATGAGTTATATAACCTGTAAAGTAATTAACAAAATGGAAACAGCCACCCACACTGTTTTCTTAGGTGAGGTTACTGACGCCGATAACCTTTCACAAGACACACCTATGACTTACGCTTACTACCACAATGTAATTAAGGGCAAATCACCTAAAAACGCACCTACTTACAGCGGTGAATGATAACTGAATAATCAAGGTCAGCTTTCTGCCTTATTAAAGGCTTGAAAGCTGACCTTTTTTTGTCAGTTTAATTAACTTTTAAGCATTTGCAAGAGCTTTGATTTCATCTACCTTGTCTGTCTTTTCCCATTGAACATCAAGGTCTTCTCTGCCGACGTGACCGTAAGCGGCAAGCTGACGGTAAATAGGAGCACGAAGCTTCAGCATATCAATAATTGCAGCAGGACGAAGGTCAAATACCTTGTTTACTATAGCGGAAATTTTTTCTTCAGGGATTTTGTTTGTGCCAAAGCACTCAACCATTACGGAAACAGGCTTTGCTACACCGATTGCATAAGCTAACTGAACCTCACACTTTGAAGCAAGACCTGCGGCAACAATGTTCTTTGCAACATATCTTGCGGCATAAGCAGCACTTCTGTCAACCTTAGTGGGGTCCTTACCCGAGAAAGCTCCGCCGCCGTGACGTGAATAACCGCCGTAAGTGTCAACAATTATCTTTCTGCCTGTAAGACCACTGTCACCCTGAGGACCGCCTGTTACAAAACGTCCTGTGGGATTGACGAAAATCTGTGTTTTTTCCGTCATAAGATTTGCAGGAATAACCGGGTCAATAACGTATTTTTTAATATCCTCGCGAATTTGTGAAAGCTCAACATCGGCACTGTGCTGTGAAGACACAACAATTGCAGTGACACTTTCAGCCTTACCGTTTTCATCATATTCAACGGTAACCTGACTCTTGCCGTCGGGACGAAGATATGAAAGTGTGCCGTCTTTTCTTTTTTCGGTAAGCTTTTTTGAAAGCTTATGTGCAAGTGAAATGGGAAGCGGCATAAGCTCCTGTGTTTCATCACAGGCAAAACCGAACATCATACCCTGGTCGCCTGCACCGTTGAGGTTATAAGCATCTTCTTCGCCGCCTTTAAGCTCAAGGGACTTATCAACACCCATAGCAATATCAGCTGACTGCTCATCAAGTGCAACAAGCACTGCACAAGTGTTGCCGTCAAAGCCTTTATCACCACTGTCATAACCTATATCACAAATAACCTTTCTTGCAATTTTTGCAACATCAGGCTTATAGCTTGAGCTGATTTCACCCATAATAAGTACCTGACCTGTGGTAACTGTTGTTTCGCAAGCAACTCTTGCTGAGCTATCGTGAGCAAAAATATCGTCTAAAACTGCATCTGAAATTTGGTCACAAATTTTATCGGGATGTCCCTCCGTTACGGATTCTGATGTAAAAAGATGTCTTGCCATTTTTAAAACTCCTTTTTTATATTTTAAGCCAACGCATAACACCAAAGCTTGCTGATTTCCTTGGAAAAATCCTCAAACTTCCAAGCCTTGTTACTGTTAATTAAACTGTTAGGGTCATTTATTAAAATATTACCTTGCTCATCAAGACCTTTGAGAACAATGTAATGATAATCGGAAGAAAACTCGCCCGGTTTCATAAGGCATATTATAGGACTGCATTTTCCTTTACGGTCCTGCAAAGCCGCAACTATGTTGTTATATTCCGGTGTAATTTCACCAACTTTAAGACCTAACTTTTCAGCACCCTTTGTCATAAAAGCAGTTTTTGTGCCGCTGCCCTCTTTATAATAGTTGCCTGCGTCGGCAAAAGCCATAACCTTTTCGGGAGAAAAGGTTTCTTCATCTTCGGTAAGATAAAAGCCTACCATTGACATACAAAGAGGTGCGTCTGCCGTTATAGCGGCAAAATCACCACCATAATTTTTGTAACCCCAGCGAACATCCCATTGCATAAAAAGAGGGACCTTTTCACTGTCTTTATATTCATCAAGGTTAATGTCAGGCTGCTTGTCCTTATAATCAAAGTAACTGTAAGCAAAGCCCATAGCTTCAAAATTTGTTTTATAAAGCTTTTGTAATGATTCGGGATAGGCTGACAAATCAGCGTTAGGGTCAAACTGTCCGTTATTTACAATAACATACTGCTGCGGCTCAGTATAATAATCTATGCCGACCATAACCGCACAGCAAACAAGTGAAGCTATCAAAACAATATAAAGCACTGTGCTCCCAACTTTTAGCACAGGGTTGACTTTTTTCTTTTTTATATCGAGTATATTTTCAACATCCTGAAAGGAATCGTTTTCAGGATTTCTTTTTAAACTAAACATTTTATCATCCTTTAATTATTTTTACACCCTATATTATACACAATATGACCAAAGATTCAATATCTGTGAGCTAAATTCATCAAACTTCCACTTTTTTTCGCTTCTTTTATAACTGTTGGGGTCATTTACGGTATAATATCCGTCACTATATGATGTAAGCACGATAAAATGACCTGATGATGTGAAAACTCCGGGACCCATAATGCAAATTATGGGATGCCCTTGCTCAAGCTCATCAATAATTATATCTTCGTCAAGAGAAAGCTCCTGTGAAATAAGACCTAAATCTGTTGCACCCTCATCCATAAGGCTCCACAATGTACCGACATCGTCATAGCTGTAACCCTCCTCTATGGCATAGGTTATAACCTTGTCAGGTGCAAAAATTTCTTCATTTTTTGTAAGGTAATATCCCACCATTGAAAGGCAAACGGGTCCGCAAGCTGATGTGCCTGCATTTTCACCGGCATATGGCATATATCCCCAACGAATATCCCACTGCATAAAAAGAGGTACTGTGGTGCAGTTTTCGTATTCGCTCAGGTCAATTTCATGCTCTACATCCTTTTCGGGAAAATATGACAAAACAAAGTCATAGGCTTCTTCATTCTTTTCGAAAAGCCTTTTCATATAGTCGGGATGGTCAATAAGCTCAACCTTTGTAATGTTACAATAGCCTACCGGCGGATGAGACTCTGCTACATCGTTTTCATTTTCTGTGTCAAAAATACTGTCAGCAAAAGTGGCTACTGCAAAAGATGATATAATTATCGCAACAACCGCAATAAAAGCGATAAATTTTTGAAACGGGGTTTTTCTCTTTTTCCTTGCCATTATAAACAACTCCTAAAATCATTTGCCTACATAATAACACAATATTTGACCAAATGGTTAAAAAAGCTATTAAATTTATTTAAGTTTTATTTTTTCGTAATAATTAAAGCTGTTTTGTTATTTTCTTTATTCTGTCAACAAGGACATTTACAATAGGTATTGCCACAAGTGAGAGCATTACGCCTTTAATGGCATTAAGCATTGTTGCAGAGCCGATAAAGCCCCAAAGTGCTTCACTTGAAAGCTCAATGTTCAAAAAAGCCTTGAAAAAGGGCGGTGCGATAAAGTAATTTCCGCAAAGACCGAAGCAGACTATTGAAATCACACCTACAACGCAGCCGACAATGAATTTTACGCTCTTTTTATTTTCAAACATTTTACTGCGTACAATAATCGAAAAAGGTACAATATAAGCACAACCTACAATAAAATTCATAATGTTGCCAAAGCCCATTTGCGTACCCATACCCTTAACGGCAAGCTCTAAAAGATTTTTCAAAAGCTCAATAATAACACCTGTTAAAGGCCCGTAAAATATTGCGCCGAAAAGCGCAGGAATATCGCTGAAATCCATTCTCAGCGGTGATGAGCCGAGAGAAACAGGAAATTCCAAAAGGAACAGCGCAAAGCTCATTGCAACGAGCATTGCCGTAAAAGCAAGATAAACCAAGCTTTTTTTGCTTACATTTGTTTGTTTTTTCATAAGAGGTCACCTCAAAATAAATATTCAATAACCCACAAGAAAAGTCCCCGTGAAAATACACAGGGACAAAAAATACAAACGTATTTCTTCTTTCATCCGGACTATACCGTCGGCTTCGGAATCACACCGAATCAGCATTTGCTCGCGGGCTAAGCTTTCGCCATTACCGCCGGTGAGGAATTACACCTCGCCCTGAAGATTATTGTAAGCTAATAGTAACACTATACTTTCTTTTTGTCAAGGTATTTGTTCAAATAATATTTATAAAATTACACCCTTGTTTCAAGAACGGTAACTTCACCTAAAATTTCAAACTCACCAAAGCCGGCGGGAACAAAAAGACTATCGCCCTTATATAAGGTTACACAGCTGTCACCGTGCATAACAACGCCGTTACCCTCAAGGGCAACAAGTGATACAAAAGAATTTTCGTCGGCAGTGAGAACCGCTTTTTCTTTAACATCAAGACGCTTTACGGTAAACAGTTCACAAGAGGTAAGCAGTGTTTCGCTGTAGCCGTCTTTTTCTACGGTTTCGCCCAAGGGCTTACCGCTTGCGTCAATAGCCTTGGTGCTTGTTACATCAATCGCCTTTTCTACGTGAAGCTCACGGGGCTTCCCGTTTTGAAGTCTGCCGTAATCATAAACACGGTAAGTTGTGTTGGAATTTTGCTGTACCTCTGCAAGAAGAATACCTTTGCATATTGCGTGGAGAGTGCCTGCCTCAATAAAAAATATGTCGCCCTTTTTTACTTTAACTCTGTTGACATAATCAAGAAGTGTATTTTCTTCAATGGACTTTCTGAAGGTTTCGCTGTCGATGTCTTTTTTAAAGCCGTAAATAATTTCGGCACCCTCATCACAGTCAACTATATACCACGCTTCGGTTTTACCGTACTCGCCCTCATGCTCTAAGGCATATTTATCATCGGGGTGAACTTGAACCGAAAGGTTATCAAGGGCATCAATAAGCTTTATCAAAATCGGAAAAGAAGAAAACTTTTCACAATTTTTGCCGAGATAATTTTTGCCCTCATTTTCAAGGACATCTTTAAGAGTTCTGCCTTTAAAGTCGGTGTTTTCAATAATACACTGCCCCGCTTCATGGCAAGAGAGCATCCAAGCTTCAGCCTGTCTGTCATCAAAGGAAACTATACCGTATTCCTTTGAAAGTCTTGTGCCTCCCCATATATAATCCTTTGTAGGCGGTGTAAGCTTTAAAATTTTCATTTTATACTGTCTCCTATTCATATTAGGCTTATTTTAAAACTATATTTATATAAGAACAAATTAAAGGTGGTCGTCGGTTTGAACTTTTCTAACATAATTATGATTATAGCTCTCGCTCTTGCCTTTATAATAATACTCATTTTTGAAATTAAAAGCAAGCATTTTTTAAGCTGTTTTTTATTGACGGCTTTTTCAGGCATCGGCGCTTTAGGTGCACTGAAGCTTCTTTCGGTTTTTACGGTGCTTAATTTGCCCTTTAATCTTTTCACACTTTGCCTTAGCGCCCTCACCGGCATACCGGGAGTAATAGCCCTGCTTATCACAACAATCACTGTGTGAGAGTGTTACATATACCCTGTGCTATTGCTTTGCCTAAAAGCTCTTGATTTTCCGTTTGTGCAAGAATATAGCACTCGCTGTCATTTGTCATAAAGCCTATCTCAACAAGCGTTGAGGGACAATCCTCTATTCTTGTAACAGAAAAGGGATAATACTTAGTGCCCCTTGCAACATCATCATATAAATCCTGTTGACCTGCATAGATGTTATTTTTATAAACAGACACAAGCTCATTAAAAATATTTTCCGCAAGAGGTTTTGAAAAGGCTCTGTAATAAAATGCGGAAACACCCATACTTGTGCTGTTATCTGCGGCATTTGAGTGTATGCTGACAAACAAGTCGGGGTTTACTGTTCTGCCAAAGGTTTTGCGTCCCTCAAGGTTGATATCATCATCACCGTAACGCGTCATATAAACAGTTACGCCCTGAGCTTCAAGGTAAGCCTTTGCCTGATATGCAACAAGCAGGTTTATATCGCTTTCCTTGACAATACCGCCAAAGCCCGTAGCACCTGAATCGTCATAACCGTGACCGGGGTCAAGTACAACAACACTGCCTGATAAACCTTTCATTGTATTTTTAAAGGTCAGCACCATTTCACTGCCCTCATAGCGAAGACTGAAGCCGTAAAAGCTTCCTGCTGTTTTAAATGGCAAGTGAAGTGTAGCCGTTTTATCCGTATCGGAAACAGTCCATGAAGCACCGGCGATTACATCACTGCCCGAACAGTCAATTTCACCTGTTGCGGAAGCTGTGTAATAGAAAGTTATCGCCATACCGCTTTGAGTGTAGTCGCTTATATAGTAAGCTTTTGAGCTTGAAGTGTAATATTCCTGCCCCGAAAAATAGGTTGAATAAGGAATTTTCCAGTCGGTTTTTAGCCTTACCGTAAGCTGACCGTTATCGCTGTATGAAGAAGTTACTGCCATAGTATTATACTGCATACTGACCGCCGGCTGTAAAATCACCTGATCTCTGGCGATTTTCATTCCGCAGGCAAGGTCATAGTAATAATGCCACTCGTTTTCATCAGTGTCAAAGCTTTTGCTTTCACCGATGACATAATCCATTGTACCGTTGACAAGGGGTGTAAACGTGGGCACAAAGCTGTCGTCATCGCGGTCGGGCGGTTTTGTATCAGCATAGTCCGTAGCAACAACTGCCATTTGATTGCCCGTAAAAGCAGCTGTATTTGAAACGGCGGTGACATTACCTACGGAAAAATCCAGACGGCTTGTTAAATTCTGACTGAATGAGGGAATTGTGGGGGTATAATTTTCTATGTTAAAGGAAGTGCCGTTGCCCGCAGTTGTTTTAACCGCACTTGTGCCCGAAAAAATAGCAGGTGTAACCTTTGCACCCTCGAGCTGTTCTGTGGCATCGCCTAAATTACCTATGACATTTATTCTGCCTAAAGAGTAGATTTCCTCAACGCTGAGAGGCATTTGAAATTTTGCCGTAAAAACGGTATAACCTGTTGCACCTTCTTCTTTAACGGCAGAGATTTTATTTGCACCAAGCTTTACAAAAACATCGGCTTCATGGTAAGCGATGACCGTAACTACAACAGTTTCACCGCAGGAGACCTTTATTTCATCGCGGGGTGTTACATCGGAAAGAATTTTACCCTCAAACCGGTAGATTACTTTATAATCAAGCTGTGAACCGTTCTGCTTTATTTTAAGGCTGTTCTCTCCCCTGTTAAGCTCGGCTTCAACAATCCTTATTCCCTTTGGGAAAATGCCTATATTTTTGCCGTCAAGATAAACAGGATAAAGATAAGAGGCTTTTATTTGAATTTTGTGTGTGCCTTCAGTAGTAACAACTTCCTTTTCACTGCTGTAATTAGTAACGCTTATGTCCCTGAAAGCAAGAAGCGGTACTATACCCTCGCTGATATATGTTCTCACAGCACCAAAGCAGTTTCCCTCATTTTCCTTTAAAAATGAATATGAGGAAAAAGCACGCAAATTCATTTGGCACTGTTTCACTTCATAAAGTGCTTTTAAAGGCTCGTCAAAAACCTTACTTTCACTGCAAAAAGAAAAGTCTACCAATGGACAAAGGGATATTCCCTTTTCCTTTAAAGCAGTGCTGTTATTTATAAAATCATCTTTTTGCAAAGGGTCACAATAGCTTACAAGCAAGCTTGAAAAGCTTTTTGACGTAAGGCTTAAAACATTCTCATTTATCTCATTTACATAAAGTATAATCTCTTTTGAAACAGTCTTTTTTATTGACGTGAGTTTTGTGTCAAGAGCATTCCATTGACTGTTTGACACAAAATCAGTACCTACAATAATGCCGTCACAAATTGAAGAAAGCTCTTTGAAAGAAGCAGAAGAAAGCTGTGCCTGTGAAAAAATATATACTTTTTTGCCTTTATTTTTTATGTATGAGGAAATTTTTGAAAGCCTTGTTTTATCAGCACTGCTTAAAATCGCATTTTTACCCGAAAGCGCGGTGCTTTTTAAAATAACACCGTCCATAAAACTGCTGCAAACAGTGTCGGCGGCAGACTTTAAGGCTTTGTCACTCACCTCAAAAGAGCAGTCAATACCCTCTGTAAGGAAAATCAAATCTTCGCTTTCGGGCGCTTTTTCTTTTGGCAAAGAAAGCAAATATGCCTCTTCCTCGCCTGAGGAAAAGGTCGCTTGTGTATCTATCGTTTCGGTGTCACCTGAGTGTAAAAATACAACTGTACCTATAGACACTAAAAGAAGTAAGCATATTATTATAAAAACAAGTCTTTCTTTTTTCATTTATTTCTTTCCTTATTAAAATTTAAGCTTATTATAACACAGTTTTTAAATTATTTAACTGATTTGCATTAAAACTTTTTGTTAAATTTATGTCGGAAGTTGAAAACAGACAAAAACCGTCGGCTTCTGTTTTTCTTATAAGCTCCACCTGACGTTTTATAATATCCGTGTCCGTAAGCCATTCGTTTTTGCCGTCGCCTGCATAAGCGTCTTCTTGTCCCGACTTATAAAGAGCAAGACCGATTACCATTTTTACATTTTCTCCTTTAAATGAAAGCCACTGTGAAAGAGCCTCATCAAATGGGTGTGTACTATGCTTAAAACCAAAGTAAAGCTGAGGAATAATCATATCGGCATAACCGCCGCCGCACCAAAGTGACGTATCTGCATAAAGCTCGGTAAAATTCTTATTTATGTTTCCCGACGGACTTATGGAAAAAATCTTATCGGCAGAGACGGATTTTACACAGTTATAAAGCCCTTTTACAAGGGTATTGACATTTTCTCTGCGCCAATCATCCAAAGCTAATTTACCGCCTGAAAGTGTGTAATTTTTATAACTGAAGCTGTCAAAATTTCCGCAAGAGGGCGGATAAAAATAATCGTCTATGTGAATACCGGCAACGGGATAATTTAAAAGTATTTCTCTGGCTCCCTCAATAACAAGATTCTGCGCCCTTTCTGACGCAGGATTAAAATAGATTTTACCCGAAACAACCGAGACGTCATCAGTGCCGTCACCGTACCACTGACGGGCTATATTATTTTGGGAAAGAGCGGAAATGTCTTCATCTGCCGCAACACGGTAAGGGTTAATCCACGCGTGAACCTTTATACCGTAAGAAGCACACACCTGACAGATAATACTCAGTAAATCAAAGGGAAGCTCACCGCCTTGTGTATCCGCGGCATATTCCGACGTCGGGAAAAGCGAGCTTTTATAAACAGCGTCCCCATAAGGCCTTACCTGGGCAAAAACGTCCGTAATGCCAAAGCTTATGTATGTGTTACATAAAGAGGTTATATATTCCCGGTAGCTTTCTTCGGTGTCCCTGCCGTCGGTTACGTTTAACTCATAGTAGCTCAGCCACACACCTCTGAACTCATTTTCGGCTTTCTGATTTTCCGTTTCGGTATTATTGTCAACGGTAATTTCTGCGGCGGCATTATTTTCCGCGGAAAGTATGCCGTAGCCGGCGGTAGTTGTATCGTCAAAAACATAGGAGTTGCCGCCTGCGGCAGTGCTCATAAGGTAACCGCCGTTATTACTTGAATCGCACCCTGCAAGACAGAACATCATCAAAAAAATTAAAGCGGTTAATCTTTTCAAAATATCATCACTCCCTTGACAATAAAGTAAAAAACATTTAGAATAGTTAAAAGACACGTAACGGAGGAAAAACTTATGGCAATTAAAACAATTAACAGGCTTTTTACAAAAGATGAGGGCTTCAGTGAAAATATACGCTGCCCGAAATGCGAAAAAAGCGTCAGCTTAAAGCTTTTTTCAACACTCGACACTTCTGCCGTGGCATTACTTAAAGCAGAGGATAAAAACCTCGCCATTGCCGTTTGCCCTTGCTGTTCAACCGTTTTTTCCCTCAACAAAAACTACCTTAAAGAAAAAAATTCAGGCACCTTTGTTGAAATTACAAAGGAAGACCTAAAAATTATGATTGAAGCAAAATGAATAAAACCGTTGTAATTTTTATTGCCTCTTATTTTTTACTTATATCACTTATAACCGCAATTATAACCGCAGCCGATAAATCAAAGGCTGAAAAAGGCAGCTTTCGTGTGCCTGAAAAAGTGCTTTTTATTCTCGCCGTGCTTGGCGGAAGCCTTGCGGAATATCTCACAATGAAAGCCGTAAGGCATAAAACCTTGCATAAAAGATTTATGATAGGCTTACCCCTTATTATAATTTTTCAGCTATTACTTGTTTTGATTCTTATTTTCAAATTCGGTCAGACCGCTTTTTAAAGCAGTCTGACTTATTTATTTTACATTATATTTTATTTATTGTAAATAGCTTTAGCCTTTTTCATACACAAGGAATTAAAAGCATCTTCCCTTTTTCGATTTTTTCATCGGTTAAAGAGTTTTCCTCACAGATAAGTTCAACTGTTGTGTTGTGAAGCCTTGCAATGTCCCATAAGCTTTCGCCCTCATCGGTGAAATAAACCGTAAGTGCGGCATCGTCTTTAGCCTTAGGACTGTCAAGCTTAATTTCAAGGTCTTTAAGTATGTTTTTGTCACAGCTGCTTTGAATTTTTCCCTCAAGCAGGTATTCACAGGAAATTTCTGCTAAGTCCTCACCTTTTAAATTAAAGGCAACCCAAAGCGGTGTAAGTGAAAAGTCTGCTTGGGGATTTTCACATTCTGTTAAAGCCGCATAGCTAAAGCTATGGTCGATATTCTTTTCGCAATAGGAAAACACCGAGTTTTCATTCAGGTAGTAAATGCCGTAAAGGGTGTTCAAATTAAATGTTGCCTTTTCGTCAGAGAAGCTTATGTTTAAGCTTTCCTCACAATTTTTAACAAAAAGAATTTCCTTTGCTCTTTCGGGCAGCGTTGCGGTTTGCTTAAGCTGTTTATTCTCTTTAATTTCACGCACACTTAAAAGAAACTCAGGCTTTTCATAATTACAGACCGTCTCATGACTTGTACAGTAGCAATCCCTTATAACCTGCCACTGTTTTTTCTCAGTTGCCTTTATAAATGCGTTAACTCTCAAGGAAAACTCAATAAGCCTTTGCGCCGAGGACGAGTCAGCTTTTACATTCATAAGAAGCTCCCCTATTTTCAGCCTTACTTCACAAATTGCTTCATCGGGCAAATCACGCACATCAACAATTTGATTTATAGGCATTGTATGTTTAACATGGTGAAAACTGTTTTCACCGTTTTCGGTTTTATAAAAGACCAAAATGCACACTTCGCCTTTAATAAGAAGCTTACCTGAAGAAAGCTTTATGCTGTCCACTTTTGCCGAAGCGTCACTGCATATTATTTTACCAATTGTCGGGTGTTCTTCGTTTAAAAGGAAAGTTTCACCCATATCAAAGGTTTTTGTATAAAATCCGAGACATTCCTCACCTGAAAGCTTTTCTGTTTTAACCTGAATTTCTTTATCTTCAGGCGGTACACAAAAGCTGTCCTCATATAAATAACGGTAAGTAAACACACCGCCTACACTTGCATTTACCGTAATTCTTCTCGGACTTACGGCACGGCAGTTTACATAATCGGTTTTTGCTTTACCTAAAATCACACCGCCCTCAGGCGTATTTTTAATTTGAGCGCTTATGTTGATTTCTGCCGTTTTTTCACATACGTCAACAGTATCCTTTTCGCTTAAATAAACCACCCTCAAAGTGGCAGTGCCTTTCATATTAGCCCTTTCGCCCGAAAGGCTGACGGAAGAAACTCCCGCATCAAGTGAACACTTGAGAATTTTTTTCACGTCGGCACAATAATCAGGCAAGTTGATTTCCATTTCAATGCTCTGCTCAGCGGAGGCGGTTATTTTCTTTTCGCCTGTTTTTATTGCTTCGGTTTCAATTTTGGTTTTCATAAATAAACATCTCCCTTTTCACATTCAAATGGTAATTTATATTAAAATAAAACGAAAAATATACCCCTTTTGTTTTGCGTCACTTATGTAAAAAATGAATTATTTAAGGATTTTCTTAAAAATTTTTAATTTTTTTGTTGTATTTACCTTTTATCTATTGTATAATTTTTGCGTATTTTGTAAATTTGGCAGGAGGAAAAATTATGTCTTTTAAACCTCACAGGAACTTGTTTACCGCCTTTGGTGCAATGCTCGGTATATGTGAGCATACTAAGCTTTATCTCTATTCAAAAAATGCCGTTAAAATGCAGGAAAGAACTCTCAGACACCTTATGCGTGATAATAAAAATACTGTTTACGGCAAAGCCAATAACTTTAAAGACGTAAAAAGCGTCAGCGACTACCAAAGCATTGTTCCCCTTTCAACTTATGCCGATTATGAAGACTACGTTATGCGTATGGCGCAGGGTGAAAAGGGACTTATCACAAATCGCTTTGTCCGCCGTTTTACCGAGTCCTCCGGCAGTACAGGCCGTTCAAAGCTTGTGCCCCTTTCCGGCTATGCGGAATGGAACTGCCAATGCTTCAGCTTTTCTGCACCCGTAGGCTGTGCCGTAAAGTATTTCCGCAAAGAAAAGCACCGCTTTTTGCCGCCTCAAAGAGGTCTTCTGACAGCGGAAGTAAGCAAAAGAAAGTTACCCGGCGGCGCCTCTGTTTCCTGCCTTTCATCAATTCCCCTGCTCAACTTAAAGCCGATTGTACCTTTTATTACCTGCACACCCAAAGAGGTTATGATGCCCAAAGGTGAGCTTGATGCTGACCTGCACTATTTAAAGCTTCGCTATGCCTTACAGGATGAGGACATAAGCTACCTCGGTACTATTTTTATCACTACCCTTGAGTCGATGTTTTTCTACATGGAAGAAAATTGGGAAATGCTCTGTGATGACATTGAAAAGGGCACTATCAACGAAAGCATAAAAATGCCTGACGAGCTTCGCAGAAAGCTTCTCAAAAAAACTAAGCCCAAGCCTGAAAGAGCCGCAAAGCTTCGCGAAGAATTTGAAAAAGGCTTTGACGAAAGCCCCATTATCCCCCGAATTTGGCCCAAATGCGGTTGGATGTACGGTATGGGTACAGGTGCACTTTCACATTATGCTAAAAAGCTTCGCCGTTACATAGGTGAGGATATGCCCATTCATTACTTAGGCTATGCCGCAACGGAAGCTCTTATGGCTGTGCCTATCGAACTTGACAGCTTTGAATATGTTATGCTGCCCCACAACGGCTTTTATGAATTTTTACCCCTTGACGCTCCCGAGGGTACAAGACCTCTCACTATAAGCGAGCTTGAAGTCGGTAAAGAATATGAGCTTATTTTAACTAACCTCAGCGGTTTTTATCGCTACCGCATTGAAGATGTTGTAAAAGTGACGGGATATTATCATCAGTCACCGAAGGTTACTTTCTGTTACAGACTTAATCAAATTGCAAACATTAGCGGTGAAAAAATAAATCAGCTCGCCTTTGACGAAATTGTAGGCAACTTTTCAGAAGAAATGGACGAAATTTTTGTAGGATACAGTATTTACCCCGACAGAGACACCTCTCCAGGACACTATGTACTGCTTGTTGAAGGCACAAAAGAGCATACTGCCACCGATGAAAAGCTTTACAGTGAAAAATTTGAAGAAGCTCTCTGTAACGGAAATGTTTCCGTAGCTCCCCTTATAAAAGGCGGCGCTCTCGGTCACTGTGAGGTCAAATTCCTGCGTCACGGCACTTATGACGATTACCGTCAAATGCTCAAAGACGGAGGTGCAAACCTCAACCAAATCAAACCCATCAAGGTAATAAATTCCGAGGAGAGAAAGAATTTCTTTTTCAACCACATAATTGAAGGTGAAACCAATGAACAACACGCTTAAAGTACAGATGTATGACAAGGTAAACTATATGTGCCGCTGTTATATGGACAGAATTGCACGTTTTCGCCTTGATTATGACTTTGTGCCCGATGAAGCTGCTTTCAAAAAAGCCGTAAGTGAGCTTTATGAGGCTTCCCCTGTGTTTCATTCCTACTTCAAAGATAATCATATTATTCCTAAGTGGGTCATAAGCGATTATGATATAAACGACAGCGTTACCTTTAAAGAAAGTGATAACATTGAAAGTGATGCCTATTATTTTCTGATTAAAGGTGTTGACATCAAAGACCGCACTCAAATGAAAATAGGCGTCTTTTACAAAGGCAATCACTGTGCCGTTTGTTTCAGATGGAATCACATGCTTATGGACGGCGGCGGTTTTAAGCAGTTCTCACGTGACATTTTTAAGGCTTACGGTGAAATTGTTAATAAGAATGAATGTTCCGGAGACTTCCGCAAAGGTTCACGTGCTTACACGGAAGTTTATAACGATATGGACGAAGCTAAAAAGAAAAAGGCGAAGTCTCAATTTTTAGGTAACTCCGTACACGAAAAGAAAACCCTCCCCTTTTCAAAGAAATCGGGAAAGGAAAGAAATATTCTTATTGTTAAAAAGATTGACGGTGACAGCTTCATTAAAGCGGCACAAAAAGCAAAGGAAATCGGCGCAACGGCAAATGATATGCTCGTTGCCGCATATATCAGAGCCGCTTATAAAATAATAGATTGCGATAAAAATGACAGTATGGGAATTTCCTGCGCCGTTGACCTGAGACGTTACATAAAAGACCCCGACCGCTTAGGCTACACAAACCACACAACCTTTATGCCCTGCTCGGTCGACTGCCTTGATTTAGACCCGATTGAAACTGTTAAAAAAGTATCAATAAGCACTAAAAAAGCAAAAAGTGACCCGTTTATGGGGCTTCACGGCTTACCGCTTTTGAATATCGGTTACAGTACAATGGTTTACGCACAAGCGGAAATTGTGGTAAAGCTCTTTTACAACAACGCTAACTTAGCTTTAAGTAATGTAGGTAAAATTGACAAAAAGATGTACAGCCTTGACGGACACGAGCCTATTGACGCCGTTGTTGCCGGCGGTGCAAAGGTAAAGCCCTGTGCCGCAGTGAACGCCCTGACAATCGACGGAAAGTTAAGGCTTTCAATGACAATTCAAGGCACCGACGAGGACAAGGCTATAGTTGAAAGCTTTTTTGATCAAATGGAAAAAGAGATTGAAAGCTTTGGAATATAAGTGATAAAATAAAACTACAAGCTTAACAAAATAGGCTTGTAGTTTTTTATATGAATTTACCAATTAAAAATCTCCTGAGGATTATCAAGTATTTGGTCAAAGCGGGCAATAAAAGGCACAAGGTCAGCAGCACCGCCTATTTTATGGTCAAATACCATTGTTACGGGAAGCACCGTTTTTTCTTTAATATCAACTTGACCTTGGTCATTCTTATAAGCCTCATTTACCGTTTTAAGCCGTCCTGTACCAAATAAAAACACCTGCGGATAAAGCGGCGGAATATAGGTGATATTTACATTAAGCTTATCGTATAGAGTGCCCCAATTTGTAAAGCACACTGTCCCCTCGGTTAAATCGTCAGGACGAAGCGACGGCTTTCTTTCACCTTCAGGCTTTTTCTTCTTAGGCAAAAAAGCTTTAAAAAGCTTACTGAAACGAGCAATTTTTGCTTTGCCGAAATATGCCGAATGAAATTGTGCAACAGTTGAAAGAGGCTTACCCTTTAAGGCACAACCTAACATTCTTTGACCTGCAACCTCAAACATAACCGAATTAAACCGTGTATTTTCAAGCTTAACCTTTACATATTCAATTTGCTCGGCAATTTCTCTGAGCGACTTATCCTCAAGGTGTTTAAGCTTAATTTGAAAGGTTTCACCGCTTTTTAAACACACTGCCATTGCAACGTCAATGTGCTTTTTTATAATCAGTCTGCCGCTTGTGCTGTGGTGGTTATATTCAAAGTGAGCGTTGAGCCTCGGTGCAGCCTTTAGTCCCTCAACAAGTATTTTCATCATAAGGGTATTAAAAGGTAAGGGATAGTCACACTCTGCTTTAAGCTTACAATAGGCTTCATAGAGCTTTGTAACATCAGCCTCGTAAGAGCAGGCAGTACCCGGAATTTCACGTTGTGAATTTACAAGAACATTACTTGTAAGCCTGTCACGGACAGTCATATATTCGATGATGTCCCCCTCTTCGGGAGCAAGGGTAGCTTTTTTTATGTAAGTTTTTATACTCATTTCTTCCACCGTAAAACCTCAATTTTCCTAACCCCACATATATGGAGTCAGGAAAATTCATATAAATTAACTTTAATTATCTGATGCCGTATTTTTCAATGACATAGTCCATATCCTTATCACCACGGCCTGAAAGGTTGATAAGAATTGAGCCTCTTTCCATTTCCTTAGCAAGTTTAAGTGCATAAGCTACTGCGTGTGAGCTTTCAATAGCGGGAATAATACCCTCCAAACGTGAAAGCTTGAAGAATGCGTCGATTGTATCGTCGTCGCCTACAACACCGTATTTAACTCTGCCGATGTCATGTAAAAATGCGTGCTCGGGACCTGAGGAGGGATAGTCAAGACCGCTTGCTACTGAATATACGGGAGCAGGCTCACCGTTTTCATCCTTGAGCATAATACTGTTAAAGCCGTGCATAACACCCTCTTCGCCGTAGGTGATACTTGCTGCATGGTCGCCTAAAGCTGTACCTCTGCCTAAAGGCTCAACACCGTAAATATCAACGGGGTCATTAAGGAAACCGGAGAATATACCCATAGCATTTGAACCGCCGCCGACACAAGCAACAACTGCGTCGGGAAGCTCGCCTGTCATTTGAATAAACTGCTCTCTTGCTTCAATACCTACAACGCTCTGGAAGTCACGTACCATCATCGGGAAGGGATGAGGGCCTACGACTGAGCCGATACAGTAGATAGCTGTTTTATATTCCTTACAATAAGCCTCAAAAGCTGCGTCAACAGCCTCTTTAAGTGTTGCAAGTCCATGAGTTACCTCAATAACATTTGCACCTAAAATCTTCATTCTTGCAACATTGGGAGCTTGCTTTTTAATATCAACACTGCCCATATAAATATCACATTCAAGGCCGAAATAAGCTGCTGCCGTTGCAAGAGCAACACCGTGCTGACCTGCACCTGTTTCAGCGATAACTTTCTTTTTGCCCATATATTTTGCAAGCAAAGCCTCACCCATACAATGGTTGAGTTTATGAGCACCTGTGTGGTTTAAATCCTCACGCTTAACATAAAGCTGAACATTTCCTACTGAGCCTGACAGTCTTTCAAGGTAAGAAATGGGAGTGGGTCTGCCCTGAAATTCTTTACGAATTTTACGAAGCTCTGCAACAAACTTGCTTGACTTACAAATGGTAAAATAAGCCTCGTTAATTTCATCCATAGCCTTTTGAAGCTCGGGGGGAATATAACTTCCGCCGTACTTACCAAAGAAGCCGTCCTTTGAGGGATACTGTTTTAAATATGTGTCAAAATTGATACCGTTAAAATTCATGGTTTTAACCTCCTGAAATAAAATAAAAATAAAATAATCCCTGACAGAAAAATACTTCTGTCAGGGACGAATAACAACATTCGCGGTGCCACCCCGATTCACGCCTTTGCGTGCACTTAGCGGAATACCAACATATTCCCGGTAACTGACGTATACCAACACGTTGCACTATACTCTGTGAAAATCACATTTGAATGCACCCTCAGCGGCCCATTTAACGGTTTGTTTCTTGCTCGGCTCCCAGCTACCCGAACTCTCTGTGAAGGCATTGCCGTTTTTATCCCCGCCTCAACGGTTTAAAATTAAATTATGTACGCAGTTTACCACCAAAAGAATGATTTGTCAAGAGAAAATCAAAATTTTTTTCAAAAGATTTTCTGATATTTCCCCACTGATTTTTATATGTTTAGCTGATAATAAAGTTTTTGAACTTTTTTAAATAAAGCTATTGACAAAAGTCTGCGACTTTGGTATACTATCAAAGTCGCAGACACAGGGGCCATTAGCTCAGTTGGTCAGAGCAACCGGCTCATAACCGGTTGGTCCGGGGTTCGAGTCCCTGATGGCCCACCAAATTTTATATAGGGGTATAGCTCAGTTGGTAGAGCAGCGGTCTCCAAAACCGCGTGCCGAGGGTTCAAGTCCTTCTGCCCCTGCCAAAGAAAGAAAAAGAGTCGTTTTCGGCTCTTTTTTTCTTTATGCAAACAGACTTGAACACAAGGCACGCGCGCGTGTCGAGGGTTGCGGGTCTCCGGTGGAGACCTCAAAGCGTTTGCGCTTTGAAGCACCGACCGAGCCGGCAGGCGAGAAAAAGTCCTTCTGCCCCTGCCAAAAACAGAAACGGATGCCGTAAGGTGTCCGTTTTTTCGATTATGTAAACGGTCTTGAACGGCTCTTTATCAAAAAGCGGTGTAAACTAACCATTTACAAAGGGGCTTAAAAGATTATGAGTTACCCTAAAAATAACCCTGCGTGCTACATAGAAAATCCCCCTAAGATACTGCTCCATAGAGCATATCTTAGGGGAAAGTTTTTTATTTAACCGTCACACTTACAGCCTTGTAGCCGCTGCGGAAATTTGTACCGCTAACTGTTCTATAAGCTATTACGGCAAAGGTGTATTTTGTACCGCTTTTAAGATTTTTAAAATTATAGGTTGCAGGTTTTGCTACTGTTTTGTAAAGCTTCCACGAGCCGTTACCTGATTTGTAGTAGACCTGATATCCTGTTGCACCGCTTACTGCGTTCCAGGTAAGGGTAATTTTGCCCTTTGAGGGTGAGCTTACCTTTGCCACAGGAGCAGCAGGAGTTGTTGAGGCTATGATTGTTGTGTAGTCAGACCAGACAACACCGCTGTCACTGATAATATAAGGACGTACGGCAAATTGGAAAGCTTGGTTGGGCTTGAGACCCGAGAAAGTATGACTTGTAGCTGTAGTTGCACTCTTGCCTACTTTCCAGGCAGCCTTTGTGCTTGTACGGTAGTAAATGCGATAGCCTATCACGCCGCCCCTCATTGTAAAATGGCTTTCGCGGCATAAACGCTGAAAGTTCGGTTTTTAGTAAATCCTCCAACTTTCCGTGAAGAGCGTAAAAAGATGATAAAAATGCTACAAGATGTAAATCAAAAAAGAATAACAGCAATTAAGTTTGCTGATGCGATTAACAAAACAAAATACTCGCGTTTCTTACTATGCCCGTGAATTATCCGACAAATGGGCACGGTCAAAATCACAGGACAAGAAATTTAGTTTTGTGATAACTGTATGCCTAATTTTATTAAGTCTTTTATAAGGTCTTCTTTTTCTTTAGGTACGTTTTCCAATAACGACAAAGTACTGTCCCAATTACATTTAACTGATTTACCTTTTATGATGAAATCTAAGCTTAAGCCTAAAATATTACTTAGTTTTATGAGGTTTTCTATTGATAAGCCTGTCAAACCTCTTTCAACTTCACTAAAGTGTTTAACAGAAATTCCTAATTGTTCTGATATTTCTTCTTGAGTAAGCAATAATTTTTTTCGTCTTACTCGTATTCTTGTGCCCATTTCTTTTTTATAGTCATTCATATAATCACCCAACCTAATATGTTTATTTTAGCATAACTTAAAATACATAAAAACAAGGTAAAAGGTTGACAAACTAAACCTATTATGTTATTATTTATTTGCTAATCGACAAAGAAAAAGAAAAACAGATAAGTATTTAGGAGGTACAGTACAAATGCGAAAAATATCAAAGTCACAAATTATTATTTCAATCTTAGCAATGATTAATATTATTTTTGTTCCAGTATTTGATGTATGGGGCGGATTATTTCCAAGACACCCTGATGATGATTTTTTTGACATTATGTATTATCTGTTTCATGACACAGACGCATGGAGTTATAATGTCTTTAGATTTACTATTGCAATTTTTACTCCAACTGTTATAATGCTATTAACATCGATTTTAGGACTTAGAAAGGCAGCAAAGGTTGCAGGAGTAGGCGGTATTTTATGGCTTGTAATTGAATTAATTCTATTTGTTGATGAATATGGCATTAGCTATCTTTTCGACTTTGATGACGGAAATATTTCGATAGGATTATGGGTTGGTTTGGCATTATTTATCGCTATGACCTTAGTAAGAACAAAAAAGAAAATTATTATTGAACCTACTTCTAATTCAAATTGTTCTTAAAAATCAAGGAGGAAAAAATTTATGAAAGAAAAGAAAATATCGAAAAAGAAAGTTATTTTAATTGTTGTGATAATATCGGCAATTATTTTACTATTTATAGCAAAAAATACAGACACAACAATCCAACAAAAAACACAAAAAGATCAAAGTACTACAAAACAATATTTAGAAACTACGCAAAATTATCCGAAATCTTTAGAATATGATGAAGTATTGGCACATGGAGATGGATATTTTCTAGTAAAAAAAGAAGAAGAAACATATAATTCGGCTACTACAAAATATGGAGTTATAAATCAATCTGGAGAGTGGCTTTGTCCACTTTCCGACGAAAATGGCTTTGCAAAAAGCGCTGAAGAAATTATGCACGATGCATATAATAGAAGTTATTATCCAGCAAGATTTGATTATTTAAATGAAGGTTTCTTTCTGGTCAAAACTTATTGCGTACTTGTAGAGAATGAAAGTATACCCAGTGGATATGAAGGTACATATACAGCGCACAGTGACAGCAGAATAGTTAGGTATGACGGTGAAATTATAGGAAAAGGCGGTTATATGATGACTGAATTCTATGACGGATACTGTTTTGTAACTAACACATGGGGAAATGTCGTAAGAATAGATACAAAAGGGAATCGAACGGATATCGCAAAAAGGCGAGAACACACTCAATGGGGTATGGAAGCTTTAGATGCACCATCTTGTGGATTAATATACTGTGATAATGCCTTTTATGATATTAAAACTTGTGAAAAAATTATTGATTTAAGCGAATATAATTTTACTAGCGAAACAATCTTAGATAAACATCAATTTAGTGCCGATGGGACTTTTACATTTTACTTTTACAATCCAAATAGAACAGAATATGTCGCAACAATTGATGTTAATGGAAATTTTATTAAAAAACCCGAAAAGGTGCTAGGATAGAGCAATATAAAAATCTCTTAAAAAATTATTATAGCTGTAAAAGGTGGAACATCTTTCGCTCTATATGATATGTTTTTGATATAAAAGTGCTCAAAACCCAACCACATCCCATGCAAGCAGATTTAACCACTCTGCCTGTATGGGGTGCTTTTTCATGTTCAAATAGAATTAAAAGTAAATATACCGATAGAAAAGAACAAAATATGCCTTAAAATTCTTCATCAGTTAGAATCCTACCGTCCTGAATTGTAATAAGCCGCTTTGCATAAGAGGCGATATTGCTGTCGTGAGTGATAAGAATTACGGTTTTACCCTCGGCATTTAATTTTTTGAAAATTTCCATAATCTCCTTGCCGGTCTTACTGTCTAATGCTCCTGTCGGCTCGTCGGCAAGAATAACCTGAGCACCGCAGGCGACAGCCCTTGCAATTGCCACACGCTGTTTCTGTCCGCCGGAAATATGTATGGGTCTTTTTTTCGCTAAGGCTTCAATACCAACGGTTTTTAATGCAGACGTCACTTTATTTTTACGCTCGGCTTTCGACAGCTTCTGTTTCAGCAAGGGCACCTCCACATTTTCAAAGACGGTATAATCATCAATAAGGGCAAAGTGCTGAAAAACAAAAGCTATTTTCTTGCCTCTGACGGAAGACAATGCTTTCTCTTTTTCACGGCTCAAATCAATACCCTCAAAAGTATATGTACCCGATGTGGGTGCGTCCATACAGCCGATAATGTTCAAAAGTGTTGTTTTGCCTGAACCGGATGCGCCCATAACAGCTATAAATTCACCCTTTTTTACTTTTAAATTTACATCGGATAATGCCGGAGTAACGATAGAATCACTGCGATACTCCTTTGCAATGTGCTTTAATTCAATAATTTCCATTTGTATTTCCTCCTATCAATTCACAAGGCTGATATTTAAAAATTTTTAGTGCGGGAACGGTTGATGCAATAATCACCAGTAGCACACCGATTATTAAGCAAATAGGTAAAGTAAACTCAATATGTGCCGTCAGCAGTACATCACGAAAAATGTCTTTTCCCGTTAGAAGCTCTGCCAATTTTATGCCCCAGGCAAGAAATACAGAGCTAAAAATAATAATTGAAATTTCAGTTGCAATACAAAAAACAACATCTTTTAAGGTCAGCCCGTTTGCAATAAAAACGCCGTACTGTTTCCGTTTAAGCAACGCATTTGTTGTAAATACCGCTATAATTGAGCTGATTGCCATAGCAGACAAAAACACCGCAAGTCCGATATGCCTTTTTGTATATACCATCGTTTCAGAGGTGTATTCTTCGTATTCCTCCGACAATGTACGTGCTATGGCTTCAAAATTATGCTGTAAAGAATAATTATGTATTTGCTCTTTTAAATACTCGATATCTGCATCATCCGTAAAAAGCACGTAAGTATTATGTAAGGCAGAAAGCTGTGTCATAATGTCGCTTTTGCTTTTTGGTGACCAAGGAGCCATAAACCGACCGTCAAGAGAATCCAAAGGAAACCTGATCAAATCATTTTCATCTGCCCATACACTGCCTTTTTCAATGTAAGCTGCAACTTCGTATACTTCACCTGTCCCCTCATCTGTCAAAAGTGTACCTAAAGGCAAAACCTCCTCAAATACCGCACTTGCATATATCGGCAGATTACCGCTTGTTGTTTGTGTATATTCTGTGATACCGCCTTTCATAAGGGATAGCAGGCTTTCGTCAACTCTCAAAAGCTGTGCAATTTCCGGGTCATCAGCATATCTTCCGCCTTTTACAATTTCCGCGTTTACCCGACAGTATTTTTCCGACGCTTTAAGTTGTGAAAAATATATACCCGTTGCATCAAACTGTCCCACATTATTAACACCGGGCAAACCTTTTATATATTGCTTATACTGTGTAAGCACAGTGACAAATTCATCTGTTTCCTCAACTTTTTTAAAATCAAGGTGCAACACTTTTGACATATCATAGCCCAGGTTTTTTTCAAAAATCTTCTGTTGGTATGCCGAGCTTGTCACCGTAGTAATTGAGCTTACAATCATATACATTGCAAGCAGACAAACCGTAAAGGTCAGCACAGTGTAAAACTTCTTTTTTCTCAGCTCAATCAGTGCCAAATTAAATATTGCTCCCATTATGAAACCACCTCCGCAGGACGAATTTTCAGTATCCGTATAATCGGGATTGACACGGCTATACACAGTGTGAACAGCAATAAAACACAGGTGCCGAGCACAAAAAACGGTGTCAATTCAACAGAAAAAAGCCCAGAGGCAACAGCATGTAACAAAACAAGCAAGCCCACACCCAAAATGAAGCTGATTAGCAGTGTCTCGGACATTTCACGAACAATCATAGCTATCAATTGCCTGTTCGACCAACCGAAAGCCTTTCGTATAGCCATATCCCGCCGTTTTGAAATAATCCAATAGTTTGTCACAACAAGGCAGTTTGCAACAGAAAAAATGTAAATTGCAAGTGCAAGAGAAAGACCTGTATTTTCCATTGTCCAGTAAATAGGTGTTTCTCCGTCGGCTTTTGACAGCTCCGAAATCAGTGCGTTAATTGTACTTATACCTATCAATACCGAAGCAAATGAGATGGCAAAGCCGACTGTCAGCAATAAGATTTCAGGTCTGCATTTTCTTTTGAGTTTTTGTATCATAAGCATCCTCACTTTCCTTTTGTTACTTTTATGACTTTGCATTTCCCACTTCGTTACAAAAATCAAAAAAATAATGCCGTAACGGTTTTCACCAATACGACATTTATTATACTTTCCGCCCTGACTTCTATTTTTGCCAGAGAAGTGCAGAATTGTCAATTATTTTAAGAAGCTCTGCTTCGCCCATTGTTTCGATATTGTCATACTCCCCCACAAAATAATAAACCGCGTCAATTTCATCGGCGTTTTTATCATCAGGACAAAGTATGTATTCACTAAAGACCTCGTCTCCCGTTGTAAGCTTATCCCATTTAGTATTTGCTACACAGAAGAACAGATAGGTTTTCTGCTGACCGTTTACGGGAAGTGTTATTCTTTTAATTGTGATGTCACTTTCACGGCTGCTTTTCAAACGGCCTACCAAAGCACCGTTTACCATAGAAACGGAAACGTTTTTATCCTCCGCAATTTCAACCGTATTTTTCAAAACACCGCTTACAGCAAAGGCGATTACTATTAAAATAACAACTGAGATAACTGCTGTGAAAATTTGTTTTCTGAACATTCTCTTCTTAACAGCTTGAAAAGAAGCCGCCTTCTGACGCTCAAGGTCTATATTATAAGTATCAATGTTTTCTTTATCACCGTCACACATGGCAGTGTAAAGCTTATTACAGCCGGTACATTCCTTTAAATGTTGACTGACTGCTTTTTTACTTTCCTCACTGCACACACCGTCAAGATATAACGGCAATAAGTCTTGTATCATTTCGCAAGGGTATTTCATTTAGCATCCTCCTTAATCTTCATTCTTGCCCGATGATATGTAACGCGGGCCCAGCTTTCTGTCTTACCAAATAGAAGCCCTATATCTTTAAAGGATAATTCTCCAAAGGTACGCATCCAAAAGACTTCTTTATAAGGTTCCTCAAGCTTATGAAGAAGCTTATGTATTTGAAAGGCTGTTTCTTTATCAAATATCCTTTGTTCAATTGATTCATCAGACCCGAAAAAATCCAACGAATAATCTACTTGCCGCTTTTTTACTTTAGCCGCAGTGAAAAAGGTGTTTTTTGCAATTTGGCACAGCCAAACGCTCAATTTGCATTCCCCACGGAAAGAGTCAATGCTTTTTAATGCTTTAAAGAAAGCCTCCTGGGTGATTTCCTCTGCCCATAATTCGTCCATACACAAAGATAATACGTACCGAAATACGGCATCGTAATGCTCCGAGTATATCTTTTCAAATTCTTTCACCAAGCCACCTCACTTTTTTATAAGAGTCTTTCCTATTTGAGACTGCGCAAAAAGAAAAATGTTACAAATATTTTATTAAAATTTATTTTTATAAAGCTCAAATGTATTATAGCAAATAATTTTACAAAATTCCACTTTATACTATGAGAATAGGAATGTTTGAGCATTTACTATTGACATAAAATGTTTAAAAGAATATAATAGAAACAAAAAAAAGGAGATTTTGTTTCCGAATGAAAGATGAAATTATTTGTCAATCAATTGAAAGTCTTCGGCAAGAAGGCCTACGGTTTTCGGTAGATACCTTAGCTAAAAGGCTTAATATTTCAAAGAAAACAATTTATAAATATTTTCCGACCAAAGAAGCTCTCGCCTTTGCACTGTATCAAAAATATTATACCGATATTAAAGCACAGGCAGTAAGGCTGACTAAAGAAAATTCTGTTGACACACATAAAAAACTGCTTTCTCTGTACTTTGATGCAAAATCAATGACAAGTTACGATATTTTTAACAAATATAAGCTCAATGAAGCTTTATGCTCATACACATCTGAGCAAAATGATAAGCTTTTGGAAATAATATTCTTGTCCTTAAAGGACAGTATTTCACAGCAGGACAAAAAATCCGTCAGTATAATTATAAACGGTACTTTTGAAAAGCTCTGTAATGAAAAAATCGCTCCTGATGGAGTTATAGATAGGTTGGTGAATATATTATGGTAATAGGACTACTGCGTATTTTTGCAATTGTCTGTGTGGCTTTCACTTGCGGAAAGTTAGTTTCAAAATTAAAGCTGCCTGCCATTCTCGGTTGGTTAATTGCAGGTATTGTGTTCGGTCCCTATCTGGCAGAGGTAGTAACTTTGGATGTTACAAACTCTGTATGGTACAAAATTATTATAAAAATATTCGAATGCTTTGCCGGAGTAATGATTGGCCGTGAAATCGTCTTTAAAAAAATCGCCAAGTCAGGTAAGCAGATTATCGGAATAACTTTCGTGCAGTCAATAGGTACATTTCTGTTTGTAAGTGCGGCTTTCTCCGTAGTATTTATCATAGCAAAAATACCTGTTTATTTAGCCTTTGTTTTCGGTGGAATTGCATTAGCAACCGCCCCGGCTCCTGCTTTATCTATTGTTAATGAATATAAAACAAGCGGACCTGTCACCAAAACGCTGCTGCCGCTTGCAGCTATTGATGACATCATAGGTGTTGCCGTATTTTTTACCGTTATTTCCATTGTCAGCGGAGCTCACGGAAGCGCCGGTACCTCTCCGCTTACTGTTATAGGTATGGTTTTAATTCCCTTTGTTATCGGAATTGCTTTAGGATTTTTAGCCTCAGTTTTAATGAAAGCTACAAAAAGGAACAGTATGCGATTTTTCCTGTTGATACTGTTTCTTCTAATATCATCAGTCAGCGGATTATTGATTGACTTTTATGTATTTCATTCATTCACATTAAATTATTTACTCATAGGAATGGCATTCAGTGCAACTATTGCTAATCTTGTGCCTGAAAAAGAGTTAGAGGAAGCTTTAAAGCTGTATAGTCCTATATTGAGTCTATCACTTGTTATTGTGATTGTAAACCTCGGTATGCCGCTGAATTACAGGCTGATTGCCGGTGCAGGAGTTTTTACATTTGTTTATATTTTATCGAGAGCCATCGGAAAAATCGGCGGAGCGTATATCGGCGGAAAGCTGACGAAAGCCCAGCCGGTTGTTACAAAATATCTCGGCTTCACTTTACTGCCTCACTCGGGAGTTTCCTTAGTATTTACAGGGATTGCAACAACTACCCTGTCTGCATTTGACTCCTCACTTGCGGATATTTTATCGGGAACAATTGTTGCAGCGGCGATTATCAATGAGATTATAGCGGTGATTATGGCAAAATACGCTTTTAAGTGGGCAGGAGAAATTGAGGGACAGTAAATTTTTATGTTCAGCACACAAAATTACGGTTTTCTTTAAATAAGCATATCCTAACAGGGTGAAAACCCCTGAGATTCATTTGTTTGAATCTCAGGGGTTTGTTATGCTGTTTTAAGGACGTACTTTTATTTAAAAGCTGAATTTTACTTAAATCTGTCAAAAAAGCTACGCTTTTCTTCACCGATGGATGTGCCGTCATCAACATTGTTTTTAGGCTTATTCGTAAGGGTCTTGTCAAACTCTCTGAGAAGCTCCTTTTGTTTACCTGTGAGGTTTTTAGGTACATCAACAATAATTTTCACATATTGGTCACCTTTACCGCGTGAAGAAAGCTGCTGAATACCTCTGCCCTTAAAGCGGAACACCTCGCCGGGCTGTGTACCGGCAGGAAGTTCATACTTAACCTTACCGTCAAGGGTGGGAATGTAGAGGGTATCGCCCAAAGCCGCTTGAGCATAAGTTACATTGACCTCACACCACACATTAAAGCCATCACGTTCAAAGAAAGGATGGGGACGTACATTTACGTTTACTCTCAAGTCGCCTGTAGGTCCGCCGTTTACACCGGGGTTACCGCCGCCGCGAACATTGAGCGCCTGTCTATCGTCAATTCCGGCAGGAATATCAACTTCAACGGTTTGATTTTTCGGCACCGCACCCTTGCCGCCGCACTTTTTACAGGGATTAGGAATAACCGTACCCTTACCGCCGCAAGTCGGGCACTGCTTTGAAGTGCTGATTACACCGAAAGGTGTTCTCTGCTGTGAAGCCACTTGTCCCCTGCCGCCGCAGGTTTTACAAGTTTCAGGGCTTGTGCCTTTAGCCGCACCGCTGCCGCCGCACTCGGAACACTTTTCAACTTTTGTTATGTTCACCTTTTTCTTACAGCCCTTTGCCGCCTCCTCAAAGGAAATGGCAACAGAGGTCTGTATAGTACTGCCTTTTCTCGGAGCATTGGGGTTTTGCTGTCTGCCGCCGCCAAAACCGCCGAAGCCACCAAACATACCGCCTAAAATGTCACCCAGGTCAAATGCATCACCAAAGCCGCCAAAACCGCCGCCGAAACCGCCTGCACCGAAGTTGGGGTCAACACCTGCGTGACCGTATTGGTCATAGCGGGCTTTTTTGTCACTGTCGGAAAGGACTTCATAGGCTTCATTTGCCTCTTTGAACTTCTCTTCGGCAACTTTATCACCGGGGTTAAGGTCGGGATGATACTTCTTTGCAACCTTACGGTATGCCTTTTTTATTTCATCATCGGAAGCGCTCTTACTTACACCGAGCACCTCGTAATAGTCACGTTTATCTGCCATTTATCTTTTTTCCTCTCATGGGGATTTATAAACAAGCTCAAGCATTGACACGACTTTAGAAAATCGTGCCAATGCATAGAAAATTTAATTAGTTAGCGTCAGTGAAATTAGCATCGGTGTAACCGGCATCTGTGTAGCCGTCATTTGCACCGCCCTGCTGGAAATCGTTGGGGTTAAAGCCGCCCTGAGCACCTGCAAAATCGTTGGGATTGAAGCCTTGAGCACCGCCCTGAGGATTAGCCTGCTGATACATCTTCTCTGAAAGCTTGTAGAAGCTTTGAGTAAGAGCTTCCTTTTCGCTCTTAATAAGGTTGATGTCCTGACCGTTAAGAGCATTTTTAAGTGAGTCAATCTTTGACTGAATTTCAGCCTTATCTTCATCGCTGAGAGCCTTAGCAGCATCTTCGGAAAGAATTTTTTCACACTGGTAAACCATTTGGTCAGCCTCGTTACGTGTGTCAACTTCTTCTTTTCTTGCCTTGTCTTCCTGTGCAAACTGCTCTGCTTCTCTTACAGCCTTTTCGATGTCCTCTTTTGACATATTTGTTGAGGAAGTAATTGAAATTGACTGTTCCTTACCTGTGCCTAAATCCTTAGCGGAAACGTGAACGATACCGTTTGCGTCAATATCAAAGGTAACTTCAATCTGAGGAACACCGCGACGTGCCGGCATAATACCGTCAAGGCTGAATACACCGAGAGTTTTGTTATCCTTTGCAAATTCTCTTTCACCTTGAAGAACGTGAACTTCAACAGAGGGCTGATTATCAGCGGCAGTTGAGAAGATTTGGCTCTTCTTTGTGGGAATGGTTGTATTTCTTTCGATAACCTTTGTGTTGATACCGCCCATGGTTTCAATACCCAGTGAAAGAGGTGTAACGTCGAGAAGAAGAAGACCCTTAACGTCTCCGCCTAAAACACCGCCTTGAATTGCGGCACCGATTGCAACACATTCATCGGGGTTGATACCCTTGAAAGGCTCTTTGCCGATAAACTTTTTAATAGCGTCACTTACTGCGGGAATTCTTGAAGAACCGCCTACCATAAGAACCTTATCAATTTCCGATGCGTTAAGACCCGAGTCGCTCATAGCCTGACGAACAGGACCCATTGTAGCTTCAACAAGGTCTGCTGTAAGCTCGTTGAATTTAGCTCTTGTAAGGGTCATATCAAGGTGCTTGGGACCTGTTGCATCTGCTGTGATATAGGGAAGTGAAATCTGTGATGAGGTTACGCCTGAAAGCTCAATCTTAGCCTTTTCAGCGGCTTCCTTGAGTCTTTGCATAGCCATTTTGTCGTTTCTGAGGTCAACGCCCTGTTCTGCCTTGAAGCCTGCAAGAAGCCAGTCGATAATTCTCTGGTCAAAGTCATCACCGCCTAAACGGTTGTTACCTGCTGTTGCAAGAACCTCCTGAACACCGTCGCCCATTTCAATAATTGAAACGTCGAAAGTACCGCCGCCGAGGTCATAAACCATAACCTTTTGATCGTTTTCCTTATCAATACCGTAAGCTAAAGCTGCTGCTGTGGGCTCATTGATAATTCTCTTAACATCAAGGCCTGCAATTTTACCTGCGTCCTTTGTTGCCTGACGCTGAGCGTCTGTAAAGTAAGCGGGAACAGTGATAACAGCCTCTGTTACCTTTTCACCGAGATATGCCTCTGCATCAGCCTTGAGCTTTTGAAGAATCATAGCGGAAATTTCTTGTGGAGTGAAGTTTTTGCCGTCAATTGTAACGTGATAGTTTGAACCCATCTGACGTTTGATTGATGAGATTGTTCTGTCAGGGTTGGTAACAGCCTGACGCTTTGCAACCTGACCTACCATTCTTTCGCCTGTTTTTGAAAATGCAACAACTGAGGGAGTTGTTCTTGCGCCCTCTGCATTGGCGATAACAACGGGCTCGCCGCCTTCAATAACTGATACGCATGAGTTTGTTGTACCTAAGTCGATACCGATAATCTTTGACATAATGTATACCTCCAAAATGTAATTTGTTTATTTATTATTCTTTATGTTTAACTGAAAAATCAGTTTGCAACCTTAACCATTGCGGGTCTTAAAACCTTATCGCCTAATTTATAGCCCTTGCTGAAAACCTCTGCAATAACATTTTCCGCTAATTCGGGGTCCTCAACATGCATAACACCGTTATGGAAATTGGGGTCAAACTCCTCACCTTTTTCACCGAAAGGCTCAGCACCTAACTTTTTAAAGGTTTCCATAAGGCTTGTGAAAATCATTTCCGTGCCTTTTTTGTAGCTTTCCAAGTCGCTTTCCGTAACAGATAACGCTCTTTCAAAGTTGTCGATAATCGGAAGAAGCTCTGTAAGGCAAACAGCCTTTGCATCATTATAAATGCCCTCTTTTTCCTTTGTGGAACGCTTTCTGTAATTATCATACTCAGCAAGAGTGCGAATATGTGCCTCTTTTGCTGCGGCAAGCTCTTTTTCAAGCTTTTCCAGCGGGGATTCTTCTTTTTCTTCTTTTACTTCTTTTACTTCTTCGGTTTCTGTTTCGTTTTCTGCAACTTCTTGGTCAATGGGTTGTTCTTTTTTAGTTTCTTCCATGATTTACCTCTTTTCAAATTAGTTTATTCTTCAAAGCTGTCTGTAAGCAATCTGCTTACAAGATCTGTAAGATATTCTATGCTCGGAATAAGCTTTGCATAATTAAGCCTTGTAGGACCGATGATGCCGATAACGCCGCCGTCATGACCCTTAATTGAATAGTGGGAAATAATCATACTTGAATTTTCAAGCTGACGGTAAGCATTTTCTTTGCCGATTATAACCTCAAGGGGATTTTTGCTCATGGATAAGGCTCTTTCAAGCTTATCTTTTTCGTCAAAGAACTGCATCATTTCAAAAGCGTCTTTGCCCAGCTCCCTGTGATGAAGCAGATTCTGCTGACCCTCAAGACGGATTTCCGCCTGCTGAGCCTGAGAAGCAATATCGGCAAGCACAACAAAAAGCGGTGACATTGAAAGTGCATTTGAGCCTAAGGAAGCCACAAGGGTTTGAATCATAACCGTTCCCACATCACTTACGGGACGGCCGATAAAGCAGTCGTTTACAATATCGTAAAAACACTTTACCATATCGGAAGTAAGCTCTGTTTCAACCTTGCAAATGCCGTTTTTGATAATACCCGATGAAGTCATCATAACAATCATTGCAATTCTTGTACCCACAGGCATAAGCTCAATATGTTTTATCGTTGCTTCACCGTCGGTCGGGGTTGTTGATATTGCGGCACAGCCCGTCAGCTTTGCAAGCATTTCGCTTGCCTTTTCAAGCAGCTTATCGGGACTGCCGACTGAACGCTCAAGCTCACTTTTAATAAGCTGACGTTCTGTTTCGCTAAGCTCCCCTACATTCATAAGGTTATCAACGTAATAGCGGTAGCCTGCCTGTGACGGTATTCTGCCGGCCGAGGTGTGAGGCTGTTCCAAAAGTCCCATTTCGTGAAGCTCGCTCATTTCATTTCGTATCGTTGCAGAAGAAACGGAAATAGGCAGTGCTTCCATAAGAAACTTTGAACCGATAGGTTCACCTGATTTTATATACTGCTCAACAATTGCCGAGAGTATCATTTCCTTTCTTTTACCGAGCTCCATAATTTCACCTGCCTTTTTGATTTTAGCACTCTTAGTCTTTGAGTGCTAACCACTGTCACTAATATACTCTTATTGCTAAAAAAAGTCAATAGAAAAAAAGCAACTTTTTAAAAAATTTTTGAAATTCCCTAAAAAATTGCTTTAACTTTCTTTATTTTATGTGATAAATAAGTCTGTTACTTTCAAGTATGCCCTTAATTTTGTTATCATTTACAAGTGCCTGCAAATAATTTCTGAGCATTTGTGCGTACATAGGATAACGTGTGGTTTTAATATTAAGGTCTAATGCCGCCATCATTTTATCGAACAAATCTTCAAAGCTACTGCCCTCGCAAAGGTCTAAGGTGAGCTTTTTGAGATTTTCAAGCTTTTCTAAATTATACTTACTTAGCTCCGTTATGTCCTCAAGGGGCTCATTATGTGACGGCACAAACAGGTCGCCTTTTATTAAAGGCAAGGCTTTCAATGTTTCAATGGACTTGTTTACATCAAAAAAGAAAGGCATCCTGTGTCCCTCCCAAGTATCATGGGAAAGAAGCGCATCGGCAAGAAAGACAATATTATCGGGAGTACGTACGCCTACCATTTCAAAGCTGTGTCCCGGCAAGTCGATTATATCAAAACCCTCGGGTATATTTTCCGGTGAAAAGACCTCACTTTCAGTAGGTTCAATTCCGAAAAAAGGATTGCTAAGCTCGTTGACATCAATGCCGTTATAGTAAAACTTTGGCTCCATATCGGGCACTGCAATAAAAGCTTTCTCCTTTTTAGTGCTTAAAATATTACAGCCGTATTTGTCAAAGAAATATCTGTTACCGCATATATGGTCAACGTGACAGTGGGTACTTATAATAGTTTTTACACTAAGACCTTTTTCGCTTAGTATATCATCAAGGGTTTTAACCATTCTTTTATGATCGCAGGAATCAATTAAAATTACCTCTTTTTCATTAAGAAGATAAACACCTACATTTGTAAAAGCTTCAAAATAATAAGTGTTGCCTTTAATATGCTTTAACTCAAACATATAACTTTCACTCCTTTTAACAGTACATAATAAGATGATTTTCGACAAAATTCGATTGATTTATTCCCTTTTGCGTGATATTATTATACCCGAAAAAAGGAGTTGACAGTAATGATTATTGCAATTGCCGGTTCAAGAGGTTTAAATGCCCCGATACCCGAAGATATACTTCCGGAAAAAATTGATATGATTATTTCGGGCGGTGCAAGAGGTATTGATATCTGTGCGCGTAACTATGCCTATAAACACCGCATTTTAATTAAAGAATATCTCCCCGACTACGGCAGCTACGGAAGAAAAGCCCCCATTATACGCAATGAAATAATTGTAATGGAAAGTGATATAGTTTACGTTTTTTGGGACGGCAAAAGCAAAGGTACGAGAAGTGTTATTGATTTTGCCAAACAATACGGCAAGCCCTGTAATATTTTTGTCCCCTGCGAAAACGGATATCGACCTTATAATGAAGAATGATTATTCATCTTTCATAGGAAAAAGCGTTGCCTTCACCGACTCAGGTGTAAGGCTTTTTTTAATATGGTCAAAGGATGCCTGAAGCCTGATTATAAAGTTAGGGTCCCATTCATCTTTGTCTGCCATAGTTATACCCATTTCCTTGAGGCTGCTTCTGCAATTTTCAACTCTCACCTTAAAGCTTTCATAGTCTTTGTTTTCTTGCTTTGTCCAGCCGTTTTCACCGCAAGCAATCATACGGGGGAAACACATATAACACATTTTGTCAAAGTCTTCGATATACTCTGTCCAAATAGGTGTTTCAACACCCAATACGTTTTTTCTGCCAATGAAATTCAGCTTTTTTAAGTAAGGTGAAAATTCATAGGTCTTTTTAAGAGGCGTTATACCGTAGGGATAGTCGAGATAATAATGGTAAAAGTCCTCTGCAATAATTTTGCCGCCGCTGTTGGCATAAGGCTCACACTTATGCTTTCTGTCCATCCAATCACATACAATGGCAGTGTTTTTAAGCATACCCGAATTGAGGCTTTCATTCCATACAAGAACAGTTTTACCCTTTTCTTTTTCAAGGTAATCAATCATTTTATTGACAAAATATCCCTGTAATTCTTCCTCGTTTTTAAGTCCCTCTTTTTTGATTTTAGCCTGACATTTTTCACAGCTTCCCCAACGTGCTTTCGGCGCTTCATCACCGCCTATATGAATATATTTACAGGGGAAAAGTTCTGTAACCTCGTCAAGAATATTATAACAAAACTCATATACCTTTTCATTGCCGCCGCAAAGGATATCCTTAAAAATACCTGCCTTTGTTTCAACGTCAATCGGTACTCCCCTGCAAGAAAGCTCAGGGAAGGTTGAAAGTATAGCCACAGTGTGACCGGGCATATCAATTTCAGGTATTACTTCAATAAAACGCTCGGCACAAAAATCAATGATTTCTTTAATTTCAGCCTTTGTGAAATAACCTCCGTAAGGCTCCGTATTATCAGAACCGAAGCCCCACTGCTTACGGTAAGAGCCTTTTTCATTTAAAAGCGGATACTTTTCGCTTTCAATTCTGAAGCCCTGGTCGTCACACAAGTGCCAATGGAAAAAGTTAAACTTAAACTCAGCGGCGGCATTTATGTATGTTTTTATTTCATCAAGGGTCTGTATATGGCGGGACGAGTCAATCATAAAGCCTCGATAAGAAAAAGCAGGCTCGTCAGTTATTTTACAAAGGGGCACCTTACCCATTTTTTTAAGCTGAGAAAGGCTTTTTAAGGCATAAAACTTACCCTTTTCGCCCTTAGAGGTAATAACAATTTCCTTTTCTTTTATTTCAAGAATATAGCTTTCGCAACAGAGCTTTTCATCTGTAACAAACTTAATTTCAAGATCGTCACACCAAGCTTCACCGCCGAAGAATTCCACTTTATTGGGCTTAGGGATAATATTAAGTGTCATACTCTCACCTCAAAAATAATAAAAATACTATAACATTATACTTCATCCTTTAACCTTTTTCAAGGCTTAAAAGACAATTAGGCGGTGACTGATAATAGAAAGTGTAATAAACTTGCTTTGCGGTGTGGGACTTTTTCTTACCGGCATTTTTATGATGAGTGAAAATACGGAAAAAGCCTTTGGCGAAAAGCTGAAAGACACCCTTGAGCTGCTGAGCAAAACAACCTTAAGAGGAATACTTACCGGCTTTGCCGTCACCGGTATAATACAGTCCTCGGCGGCTACTACCGTTATGGCGGTAAGCTTTGTTTCGGCAGGACTTATGACTTTAAAGCAAACCGTCGGCATAATAATGGGCGCTAATATAGGCACTACGGTTACAAGCTTGCTTATTGCCTTTAACTTTTCAAATATCGCTCCCCTTTGTATATTTTTGTCCGTAGCCCTACGCATTTTTTCCAAGAAAGAGCGCACACGCTGTCTTTGTGACGTTGTGTGCGGTTTTGGTTTGTTATTTTTAGGTATGAATACAATGTCCCTTTCCTTTTCGCACCTGAAAGATAACCCGACTTTTTTGCACCTTGTTTCCTCTTGCACGGGGAAGCTGCCCTGCATAATTGTCGGCTTTATAATGACGGCGATTTTACAAAGCTCCTCGGCAACTGTCGGAATTTTGCAAGCACTTGCAATTTCGGGTATCGTGGAAACCCAAACGGCACTTTACATAATTTTCGGGCAAAACATAGGTGCGGTTATACCCACAATGCTTTCGGCAGTAGGTGCAAGCAAAGAGGCTAAACAAGTGGGTATGATACACCTTTTATTTAATTTGATAGGTGCAATTATTTTTGCGGCAGTATTTGCCTTTGTTCCCCTGCCAAGCTTTATTGAAAATATAGGAAACGCCTCTATGCAGGTGTCGTTTTTACACATCGCTTTCAATATACTTTCAACGGTTTTGATGTTGCCTTTCGGCGACGAGCTCGTGTGGTTAAGCAGTAAAATTTACAAAGACGGTAAGAAAAAGCTCCCCAAGGTTTAACGCGGGGAGCTTTTGATTTTAACACTTATTCAATTGCCTCAAGTCTTTGACGGAATTCCTCAATCTTTTCCTTGCTGTACATTTTGCTGAGGATTACCATACCCATATTAGGTGTGAAGCCCATAGCAAGAGCCATATTCTTCATTGGGTGGTTCATAATTTCGGGGCAGAGGTCATCAACAATTTTCATAACCTCGGGGTCTTTCATAAGCACGCTGAATTTTGTGTCGAATGAATACTTTGACATAATAATATCTCCTTTTATAAATTATTTTGTTTTAAGTCCGAATTCAATACCCTTTTCAAGTGCTTTCATATTAAGCTCAAGAATTTCAGGCTTTTTACTTTTGAATTTATCTTCAAGTGAAGCGACAAAAATTTCCTTGCTTACTATGCCGGTTGCACCGATAAGAGCACCGATAATTACTATGTTTGCAGCTTTAACATTGCCTAATTCAAGGGCAATATCATCAACAGGAACGGAAAGCACCTTAACGTCATCACGAGTGATACCATTAACACGGCTTTCATTGAGAACAAGAAGTCCGCCCTCTTTAATATCACTGCCAAACTTATTATATGCTTGCTCATTCATACAAATGAGTATATCGCATTTTTTAGTAAGGGGTGAGATAATATCACCGTCACTGATGATAACGGTACACTTTGCACTGCCGCCGCGCTGTTCAGGGCCGTATTCAGGCAGGAAAGTTGAATGTTTTTCCATATCAATTGCTGCGTGAGCGAGCATAATTCCGGCTGACATAATACCCTGTCCGCCTGAACCTGAAAATACAAATGTCTTTTTCATTATTCATCCACCTCCGTATCCTTGTAAATACCGGGTTTGAAATAAGGAATTGTATTGGTGTTCATATAATTAAGGGTGTCAAGCGGTGACATACCCCAGTTTGTGGGGCAGTTTGTAAGAAGCTCAACAAAAGTGAAGCCCTTGCCTGCTTTTTGTAATTCAAAAGCTTTTCTGATACCCTTTTTAGCATCGGAAACGCCCTTAGGTGAGTTAAGAGCATATCTTGCGATAAAAGCAGGAGCCTTTAATACAGAGAGAAGCTCACACATCTGCATAGGATAGCCTGTTTCTTTGGGGTCACGTCCGAAACGGGTTGTAGTTGTCTTTTGACCTACAAGTGTTGTGGGAGCCATCTGACCGCCTGTCATACCGTAGGTTTGGTTGTTAGCAAAAATAACGGTAAAGTTTTCACCTCTGTTAGCCGCAGACATAATTTCTGCAAGACCGATAGCGGCAAGGTCACCGTCACCCTGATAAGCGAAAACAAGTCTGTCGGGCATACAACGCTTGATACCTGTTGCAACGGCAGGAGCTCTGCCGTGAGCAGCACCGATAACGTCGCCGCACCAAGTATAAAGATTAAGCGCTGAGCAACCTACGGAAACTACGTTGATTGCGTTTTCTACCTCATTCATTTCATCAATAACGTCTGCAACAAGCCTTGTTGCAAGGGCGTGTAAGCAACCGGGGCAATAGCCTGTTGCCATAGGTAAAATTGACTTAGGTCTTTTATAAGCCGGCATATTACTCACCCTCCTTTACGATTTCTGCAATTGCATTGTAAACGCCGTCGTCATCAAGGAGCATACCGCCTGAACGTCCGTATTCGTGAACAGGACAGCGTCCCTTAACCTGAAGCTCAATATCGTCACGCATTTGAGCAGGAATTGTCATTTCAATGTCAATAATGCCTTTTACTTTATTGTAGTCAAGTCCGTTAAGGCTTGCCTTGGGGAAAGGATAAAGAGTAATAGGACGAATCATACCTACCTTGCAGCCCTCTTGACGTAAGGTTAAAACAGCTTCCTTTGCAACTCTTGCGGCAATACCGTAAGCTACTACAACATATTCGGCATCTTCGAGCATAAATTCTTCAACCTTAGTTTCGGTCATTTCCCACATTTTATAGGTCATACCCTTAAACTTGTTGAGCATTTCAAGTGCGGCTTCGGGAAGAATGGGAGTAATCATATGATTATCTTTTCTGCCGTTACGCTTTGAAAGGTCCCAATCCTCTGTTGCGGTAAAGGAAAGCTCTTTCATAGGAGGAAGTGTTACTTCTTCCATAATTGCACCGAGACAGCCGTCCATAAGAATGAAAACGGGGTTTCTGTCCTGCTCGGCTTTTTCCCAAGCGTTATATGTAAGGTCTACTGCCTCCTGAACGCTTGCGGGTGCATAAACGAGGGTGTGGAAGCCTCCGTGACCGAGTGCCTTAGTGGCTTGTAAGTAATCTGACTGAGCAGGCTGAATTGAGCCCAAACCCGGACCGCCGCGGGAAACATTGACAATAACTGCGGGAAGCTGAGCAGATGCAAGGTAAGAGATGCCCTCTGCTTTAAGACTGATGCCCGGGCCGGAAGAGCTTGTCATAGCTCTTGTACCTGTTGCGGCAGCACCGTAAACCATATTTATAGATGCAACCTCACTTTCACCTTGAACAAATGCACCGCCTACCTCGGGAAGTCTCCAAGAGAGATATTCGGGAATTTCGTTTTGCGGAGTAATGGGATAACCTGCAAAGAAACGGCATCCGCCCCTTACTGCTGCTTCGGCGATAGCCTCACAGCCTTTCATAAATCTTTTTTCCATTACTTACCCTCCTTTCCGGCAACCTCAATGGCTCCTTCAGGGCACATAAGGGCACAGATTGCACAACCTGTACAAGCGTTTTCGTCAAGTGATACCGGATAAAAATGACCTTTTTCAGACCTTTGTTTACCCATTTCAAGGATGTGCTTAGGGCAGAACTTAATACAGTAACCGCAGCCCTTACACATTAGACTGTTAATTTCAATCATGTATTTTGCAACTCCTTTGCTATTATTTGTTTTACATAATTGTCTTTATTGTCTTTTAAACTAAAAGCAATAGAGTAATTATACCACACTCTATTGCTTTTGTAAATGTACAAATTAGTATAAAATGTTACAATTTATTTTACTCAACCTTACCCGTCTGCCTTGCCTTTTCGGGGTCAGCAGCTGTAAGCTTCATAAAGTCTATTTTCATAAGCGGTGTTTCGGGGAGAGTTTTCATGAAAATAATGTCCTTAGGCACATAGAACTTTGAGAAAGCCTCCTCAGCCTTTTCACGGATACGTTTCTTATACTCTTGCTCGTCGCCCTGCTTTGTAAGGGTTGCATAAAGACGAATCATACTTCTGTCACCGTCCCGGCCCTGAACGGCACAGCACTCTTTAATGAAGTCAAGCTCGCCTAACTCTCTTTCAAGGTCGGTGGGATATACATTGTAGCCTGCTATGATGATAAGTCTCTTTTTTCTGCCTGAGAAGTAGAAATAACCGTCATCGTCCATATAACCGAGGTCGCCGGAAAGAACCCATTTCACACCGTTTTCATCAGTGTAAAGGCCTGTATCCTCAGGCTCGTCCTCTACATAATAGCCCTGCATAATTGTGGGGCCGGAAATTGCAAATTCACCGATTTCTCCGTTTGGAAGCTTTTTGTGATTGTCGTCCCAAATTTCAACGGTAACGCCGCGGATAGCTTTACCGATTGAACCGGGCTTATGGTTAGCTTCGGTATTTGTGGTACAGACAGAGCCGATTTCAGTAAGGCCGTAGCCCTGATAAAGTCTGCCTACTGCACCCCATTTTTCAAAGTAAGAGTTAAACTCACTGATAAAGCTTTCGGAAATATCGTCACCGCCGCAGAACATAAGACGTACATTTTTAAGGTGGGGACCGTCAAAATGTTTATCTTTCATAAGCTTCTGGAACATAAGAGGAATACCGCCGAAGCCTACAACATTATTCTGACGCATAAGCTTTGTGAAAAGCGGTGCATCAAACTGCATCATGGGAATAATTCTTGCACTGTTACACATAGCCATATGTACGCCTAAGCAAAGACCGAAGCAATGGAAAAGCGGAAGCACAATAACCTCAGCCTCGTTACCCGGGTCGTGAATTTCGTCAATATCACTTACGCGCCAGGTAAGCTCGTTAATAGCTCTGTTTGTAAGCTTAATGGTCTTGCTTTTGCCGGTAGTACCGCCGCCGTTGAGGTATACAGCGATATCGTCAGCATTATTAACTGCCTTTTCGGGACCGTGATACTTATTTATAATCTCACTGTATCTAACACCCTTGATAGGAAATCTTTTACGCATTAAAGCTTCTCCCACTTTACAGCCGAACTCCTTAATGCCCGCACTGTAATCGGAGCTGTTACAAATAACAACAGGTACACCGCAGTTATTGATTGCCTTAACATGTTCACCGTGCTGAAGAAGCTCGATAACGTCAAGCACCATAAGACCCTTTGAATGGACGTCCTTAATTTGCTCTAAAAGGAAATCGGAAGCCATAAGAGGATGAACGAAGTTTGTAATTACACCTATTGAGTTAAGTGCGTAAAAAGCAACTATGCTTTGAACGGTAGTAGGCATAAATATTGTATATACGTCACCTTTTTTAAGTCCTAAACCTTTTTGGAAATAAGCGGCAAGGTTTTCGATATCGCGAAAAATCTCTGAACGCATATACTTAACGCTGTGGTGCTGCATCATATACACGTCATCGTAAATTTCCGTACACTGTCTCAAATATTCATAACAGTTGGTATTATTAGGTGCTGATAACATTTTCAATTCTCCTTTTTATGATTATCCGTTAAATAGAATAAAAAACTTCTAAATATTAAAAAGTATTTTGTTCAATAGTAATATTACACCATTTTTACACTACTATTGTTAAAAATGTTTCATAACCTTAAAAATAAATTATGAATTATTAAAATTTTTTGTTAAAAAATCAACAGCAGTAAAGCATTAACACAAAAACACCCTTGGCATAAACTGTTATCGGGCACGAAAACCTAAATGTCCTAAACAACAAACAGAAACGAGGAGATATAAGTTTGACTTACTGCAATTCACAACCGTACAAAACTCCGAGCTGCTGTGATACAAAAAACCAAAAAAGTGACACCGTCACCTGCTCTTGCAACTGCGAGAGATCGGCTCTCCCCTCTTGTCCTCAGGTTGCAATGGCTTATGTACCGTTTCAGCAAAGCTCTGAGGTATATCCGGCAGAAACAGGTATTTGCAAAGGGACAATGTTCCCCTGCCTTGATTTACCCTTTATGAGAGGGTGCTGCAAATGATTAACCAAAACAACCTAAAGCACCGCTTAATGACATTACGTTTTGCAATTTGGGATTTGCACCTCTATCTTGACACGCATCCCGAAGATGAAGAAAAGGTCTGCCTTTTAAAGTCCTACAAAGAAAAGTACATTTCCATGCTGCCCGAATATGAAAACCGTTACGGAGCACTTTCATCACCAATGTACGGCAACAACTGTGAATGGATATCACATCCTTTCCCATGGATTAAAGGAGGCGACTGATTTTGTTTCAATATGAAAAAATTTTACAGTATCCCGTAAACATCAAAAAACCAAACCCTGCCGCCGCAAAAATCATCATTACTCAATACGGCGGTCCTGACGGAGAGTTAGGCGCTTCACTAAGGTATTTAAGTCAACGGTTTGCTATGCCTACACCGCAGTTGCAGGGAATTTTGACGGATATAGGTACAGAAGAATTAGGCCACCTTGAAATGATTGGCACAATAGTTTATCAGCTTACAAGAAACCTCTCTATTGATGAAATCAAACGAGCCGGTTTTGACAGCTACTTCGTTGACCACACAACAGGTGTTTATCCTTCAAGTGCCGCAGGAGTACCCTTTACCGCCGCATATCTGCAATCAAAAGGCGACGTCATTACCGACCTGCACGAGAATATGGCGGCAGAGCAAAAGGCACGTACCACTTACGATAACATTTTAAGGCTTGTTGATGACCCAGATGTATGCGACGTTATAAAATTCCTCAGGGCAAGAGAGGTTGTGCATTATCAAAGGTTTGGTGAAGCTCTGAGACTTGCAACGGATAAGCTCAATGAAAAGAATTTTTATGCGTTTAACCCGTCGTTTGATAAATAAAAAAAATAATTTCAAATAAATCAAAAAAAGTATTGACTTTCTCAAGTGTATGTTGTATAATAACAGAGCACTTGAGAAAGTTATATATCGCGGAGTGGAGCAACCCGGTAGCTCGTCGGGCTCATAACCCGGAGGTTGCAGGTTCAAATCCTGTCTCCGCAACCAGTTTGAGTATTCATAAGGGATTTAACCTGTGAATACTCAATTTTTTTGCTGAAAACAGAGTTTAAAATATATTTTAGTTATGTACAGTCGCATTCCATACAGTCTGCGACTTTTTTGCTTTACGCCGTTTCGGGTAACGCTTTCGAAATATAGCTGACTGCTACTCCCTGACGAGTGTCTTCTTTCAAACAAGGCTCGTCGTCTTTGGCAATTTCAAGTACACCGACAAATCGGTAATGAATGACTACCCGTTGGGTCTTGTTCTTACCTGTACCTTCGATCTCATAGACATCAATGTGGTCAATCAGTTCGTGAATAAGCGGCGCTGTAAGCATTTCCATTTCAAGAAACTTCCGTATTGAGCTGAGAAACATTTCCTTGCTGTGCTGAATGGTGTTCAGGTTTGCAATTTTCTCACGGAGTTCAAAAATCTTTGCTTTCAGCGTTGCTCTTTCCACTTCGTATTTGTGCGCCATGTGCGTGAACCATTCGTCCGTTACCTTGCCGGTTGCGTTGTCCTCGTACAGCTTTTCATAGAGGGAAGCAACCGTCTGTTGACGGGCGATTGACTTTTGCAGTTCACCCTCAAGAAATCTCTTTTCGTCGTATAAATCCTTGTTGGTTTTCTTCTCAAGGATTTCGGTAAACAGATCTTCGTCCTTTTTGAGAAGTGAAGCCATTTTTTTGAGTTCAAGCAGCACAATCTGTTCAAGAGCGTCTGCACGGATATAGTGCCGTGTCGGACAGGTGCCTCGGGTATCTTTTACATAATTACCGCAACTGAAATAGTGAATATCCTTGTTGACGGTGTTCGTGTGATACCGCATATTGCTTCCACAATCCGCACAACGGATAAGACCGCTGAATATATGCTTTTGCGCATTCTCCTTTTTCGGTGCTCTGCGCTTTGCCTGACCGATAAATCTCTGAACGGTTTCAAAGGTTTCCCGGTCAATAATCGGCTCGTGCACATTTTTGAAAATTCTCCAGTTTTCTTCGGGATTCGGAATACGGGTTTTGTTCTTGAAATTTTTGGAATAGGTTTTGAAGTTGATGACATCACCGCAGTATTCCTGTTGAGTAAGAATCTTTCCAACCGTTGTTTTGCACCATTTGTACGGATCAGGCTGCGTTTTCTTTCCGCCTTTATTAAGACCTTTACTCTGCCAGTACGCCATGGGAATCAGAATTTTTCGGTTTTGAAGTTCTTTGGCTATCGTTTCATTCCCCATACCCTCAAGGCACATTCGGAAAATGTCTTTCACTACTTCGGCGGCCTCCGGGTCAATAATCCATTTCTTTTTGTTTGTGGGACTTTTCATATACCCGTAAGGCGGCTGAGATAACGGCTCGCCCAGATTACCACGAATGCGATGAGCAGAGCGGACTTTTCTTGAAATGTCTCTCGCATACATTTCATTCATGACATTCTTGAACGGTGCAATTTCATTTTCACCGTCTGCACTGTCAACCAAATCGTTCACGGCGATAAAACGAATACCATGTTCGGGAAAATAGTTGTCCGTGTAATGACCGACGGAAACATAATCTCTGCCCAGACGGGATAAGTCGTTCACGATAACGACTGAAATATATCCCATTTCAATATCGTCAAGAAGCTCCTGAAAGCCCGGTCGGTTGAAATTGGTACCCGTATAGCCGTCGTCCACATAATACTTGGTGTTGCTAAGTCCTAATTCCTTTGCTTTCTGTGACAGAAGCTTTTTCTGATTGCTGATAGAATTGCTTTCGTTCTCCTTACCGTCATCACGGGACAGACGGCAATAGATTGCTGTTATACCAAAATTATCTGACTGCATTTTTCCTCCTCGTATAATAAAGTAGTAGTTATTAAAGTCCCTCTCCAAGGACTGTATGCT
>JBJEOK010000058.1:0-32090 GCA_051880695.1 Acutalibacteraceae bacterium
CGGAGCCACAGGGCGGAGCCACAGGGCGGAGCCACAGGGCGGAGCCACAGGGCGGAGCCACAGGGCGGAGCCACAGGGCGGAGCCACAGGGCGGAGCCACAGGGCGGAGCCACAGGGCGGAGCCACAGGGCGGAGCCACAGGGCGGAGCCACAGGGCGGCGGCAGGACAGCCAAGCTTTAGCTTGGCGCGAAGCCTTTGCCGCCGCCGTCGCAGCACCTTTGGTGCTGCGACCCAACCTGACCTACATATCCCACTGACGTAGAAGCACAACCTGACCGTCACACTGCAGAGGCTAACCGTAGAACCTTATTTTAAATGCAGATAGAGAATTGGAACGAGTGAAGGTGCAGAGCTGTTACCTTTAGCAGTCTTTAATTATCCTTCACGAGCCGGCCCCAATTCGATACCCACAACTATACCTGACTAAAAGCACATATCTATCCTCCGCCTGAGATAGAAGCAGTTTGTAGCAGTCGGACTTTGCCGAATAAGCAGTGCCTTATAACTTAAACATAGTTATGGAAATGAGCTTATAGTTGTTTCCTTGCTTATAGTACGGTCGGCAAATGTTCGCTCCTGCGGTTGGACACCGCTAAAGAGCGCTTTTTGCTTACTTTTTCTCGATCGGGAGAAAAAGTAAGTGCCTTAGCGGCATGAGCGTCCGGGGAAATAAGTTATAAAAGACAGTAAAGCTTCAATCGGCAGAGCATAAACGAAGAAAGGGTATAAACCCGAGGTATAGAGAAAGCCTCATTCTAACCAGCCGGAGACGAGAAAATACAATATCACTAATAAACGGTCGCTCAGCGACCGTTTATCATATCAGTATATATCTCACAAATCGCATTTACCTCGCCTTGTGCCACAAGCTGCCCCTTTGTGAGAATTATTGCCTTGTTACAAATTTTCTTTATGCTCTCGGTGCTGTGTGAAACATAGAGCACCGTAGCGCCGTCCGCCATCATGTCGAGGACTCTCTGCTCGCTTTTTTCTCGGAAAGCCGCGTCACCCACTGAAAGTACCTCATCAAGAATAAGTACATCGGGCTTTACCGCCGTAGCAATTGAAAAGCCCAGACGGCTTTTCATACCCGAGGAGTAGCTTTTAAGGGGAGCGTCGATAAATTCACCAAGCTCGGAAAATTCAACAATTTCGTCGTACTTTTCTTCAATGAATTTTCTTGAAAAGCCCATTGTGGCGCCGTAAAGGAAGATATTTTCCTTGCCGGAGTAATTCATATCAAAGCCGGCTCCCAATTCAAGCATGGGAGCAATAACTCCCGTTACTTTAACACTTCCCTGTGTAGGCTTTAAAACGCCTGCAATAGTTTTCAAAAGAGTGCTTTTACCGGCTCCGTTGAAGCCTAAAACACCTACGCGGTCGCCTTTTTCTACCTTGAAAGTGACGTCTTTGAGCGCCCAGAACTTTGTGTAGGTAAGCTTCCGCTGTAAAAAACGGACAAAGTATTCTTTGGCATTGTCAACCCTTTCACGGTTAAGGTGAAAAAGCATACTTACATGATTTACTTCAATAGCATATTGTTTCATGTGTAACTTTCCTCCTTAAATGTGAAGAATAAACTTGTCCTGATTTTTGTAAAATGCCGTAAAGCCTATTATGAGCATAACAACGGCAAAGCCTATTGTGTAAAGGAGCATATTTACATCAAAGTAGCTGAAAAACTCGCTTGAGTGAAGCACCGCCGCACGGAACATTTCAACTATGCCGTACATCGGGTTTAATTTAAGTACCATAGCCTGCCACGAGCCCTCTTTAAAGCCTAACTTATCCACAGTGTAAACAATAGGTGTTAAATAAAAAAGCAGGAGGGTGAAAACATCGTAAAAATTTTCGACGTCTTTGAAAAATACGTCAAGTGTGCAAAGTATCATACCCACACCCAGGGAGAGGAAAAACAGCACAACTATTGGTATAAAAACAAATATCACCTGCCAGCTTATTGTTATGGGATGAACTTTTATAATGTTAAAAAAGAAAATAACAACAGCAAGAACAATGAGCGAAATAAGAAAAGTGACAAATGTCGATAAAACCTGTGACAGGGGATAGATATACTTTGGCACATATACCTTTTTTATAATAGAAGCGTTTGAACGTATGGCTCGCATGGACCTCTTTGTACTTTGAGTGTAAAAGTCATGTAAAAGTCTGCCCGAAAGCAAATAAACAGGGTAGTTTACCACCGCACTTGAATCTTTACCGAAAAGGTTGTTAAATACAACCGACAGCACTATCATTGTAAGTAAAGGCTGTAAAAAAGTCCAGAACATACCTAAAACGGAGTTTCTGTATTGAAGCTTGACGTTTTTTACAACAAGCTCTTTCAGCAGGTAGCGGTACTTCATAAAATTGTCCCTGTGTTTTAAAACAGATTTGTTGGAAGACAATTTATGACCCCCTTTATTTTATAATGTCTGTTCCCATGAAAGGCACAAGCACTTCGGGAATTGTAACTGTGCCGTCCTCATTCTGGAAGTTTTCCAAAATTGCGGCTGTTGTTCTGCCTACTGCAACACCCGAGCCGTTGAGGGTGTGTACAAGCTGAGCCTTGTCCTTTTGGCTGTTCTTGTAACGGATTGAAGCACGGCGGGCCTGGAAGTCTTCAAAGTTAGAGCAGGAGCTGATTTCAACATATCTGCCGTAAGAGGGCATCCACACCTCAATGTCATAGGTTTTAGCTGATGAAAAGCCTATATCACCTGTTGAAAGGGCAACAACTCTGTAAGGAAGACCTAAAAGCTGAAGCACTCTTTCGGCATCATTTGTAAGCTTTTCAAGCTCGGCATAGCTTTCTTCGGGCTTTACAAACTTAACAAGCTCAACCTTATTAAACTGGTGCTGACGGATAAGGCCTCTTGTATCTCTGCCGGCTGAGCCTGCCTCTGCTCTGAAGCAGGCGGAATAAGCACAGTAGCTTATGGGCAAATCGTTACCGTCGAGGATATCGTCACGGTGCATATTTGTTACGGGCACCTCTGCTGTGGGAATAAGGAAGTAGTCATTTGTAAGCTTAAATGCATCCTCCTCAAACTTGGGGAGCTGACCTGTGCCTGTCATTGAAGCACGGTTTACCATAAAGGGAGGGAATACCTCTGTATAGCCGTTAGCTGTATGGGTGTTGAGGAAAAAGTTGATAATTGCTCTTTCAAGTCTTGCACCGATACCTTTATAGAAATGGAAACGTGTGCCTGTTACCTTTGCGGCGGTTTCGGGGTCAAGTATACCTAAATCGGCACCTAAATCCCAGTGTGCCTTAGGCTCAAAGTCAAACTTTCTCGGCTCACCCCAGCGGCGGATTTCAACATTTTCGCTGTCGTCTTTACCTATGGGAGTAGTCTCTGACGGCACGTTGGGAAATTCATACATCATATTCTTTTGCTTTGCAGCAAGTTCATTTTTCTTATCGTCAAGGACCTTGACCTCGGCTTTAATCTCATTCATACGTGCCATAATTTCGCCGATGTCACCGCCCTCTTTCTTAATTTGAGGGATTTTCTTGCTTGCGGCGTTTTGCTCTGCCTTTAAAGCGTCGGTTTTACCGATAAGCTCTCTTACCTGTCTGTCAATTTCAAGGATTTCGTCAACAACCGCGTCCATATCCTTGTTTCTTGTTTTCATTGCCGCCTTAACTTTTTCCGGGTTTTCTCTTATAAGCTTTATATCTAACATTTTAAATTACTCCTTTCAATTTCCTGCCAATGCTTCTAAAATAGTGGATAAATCGTATTTGCTGAAAAATTCTATTTCTATTGTGCCCCTTTCCTTGCCTTTTAAGTGAATTTCCGCTTTTCTGCCCAATTCTTCTCTTATGGCAAGCTCACATTCGTCAAAATAAGGGTCACGCTTCTCTTTTTTACCTTTATCGTCCTTTTCTTTCTTTTTCTTATCGGAAAGGATGTTTTTCACTGTTTTTTCAACGTCTCTTACAGAAAGACCTTTTCGCACAATTTCATCGGCTAAGATGTTAATTCTTGCCTCCTCGTGCAAGGGTAAAAGCGCCCTTGCGTGGCCTGCTGAAATTCTGCCGTCTTTAACCATATCAAGGGTTTTTACGGGAAGTGCAAGAAGCCGCATTGTGTTTGCCACTGCCGGACGTGACTTTCCCACTCTTTCCGCCGCTTCCTGCTGTGTGAGTGAGTAGTTATCCATTAACACACGGAAGCCCTCGGCTTCTTCAATGGGGTTTAAGTCCTCACGCTGTAAGTTTTCAATAAGGGCAATTTCCATTGTTTCGCTTTCCTGCATTTCCCTTATTACCACGGGAACCTCCGTAAGTCCTGCCATACGGGCGGCTCTCCAACGTCTTTCACCGGCTATAAGCTGATAACCGCCGTCGGAAATGGGGCGGACAACAAGGGGCTGAATAACACCGTGAATTTTAATGCTGTCACAAAGCTCCTGTAAGGCTTCGTCGTCGAAGTGCTTTCTGGGCTGGTCTCTGTTAGGTTCAATTTCCGTTATGGGAAGTCTCAGCGGCTTATCCTCGTCTATTGTAGCATTGTCAAAAAAAAGCGCGTCAAGACCTTTTCCCAAGCCGTTTTTCTTTGTAGCCATAATTACCTCCTGCTTATTTAACTTCCTTATTATTCTTTTTCAAAAACTCTTTGGTAAACTCGTCATAAGCCGTACTGCCCTTTGATGATTTATCGTAATAACAGACCGGCTGACCGAATGACGGAGCCTCCGAAAGACGTACATTACGGGGGATTACACTGCCGTAAACCTTTTGAGGGAAGAAGCGCTTGACCTCGCCCACAACCTGTTGAGTAAGGTTAAGTCTGCCGTCATACATTGTAAGCAGCACTCCCTCAAGCTCAATGAGGGGATTATAGAGCCTTTTAACCTGCCTTATGGTATTCATAAGCTGTGAAAGACCCTCGAGAGCATAATATTCACACTGAATGGGCACTATCACGCTGTCACAGGCGCAAAGCACGTTTACAGTGAGAAGACCCAGCGACGGGGGACAGTCAATTATTATAAAATCATAGTCCGCCTTTAAAGGGGCAAGGGCAGTTTTAATTCTCGACTGTCTGTCGTCCATATCAACAAGCTCTAATTCAGCGCCTGCAAGGTTCATATTTGAGGGGAGAACGCTTAAATTGTCAAAGGGCGTTGTTTTCAGTATTTCCTTTGCCTTTGTGTCACCTAAGATCATATCATAGGTGGATTTGACAATTTCCCTTTTATTTATACCGAGGCCGCTTGTGGCATTACCCTGCGGGTCCATATCAACAAGCAGTACCTTATAACCGTAATGTCCTATTGTTGCGGCAAGATTTACTGCGGAGGTTGTTTTACCTACGCCGCCTTTTTGATTAACTATTGCAACGGTTTTTCCCATTATTCTGTCCTTTCTTTAAATTTTTTAACCATTATAGCACAAGTATTTTATATTTTAAAGAGCTTTTTATGAAAAAATAAAAATGTTTCACGTGAAACGCGTGTAAGTTCTGCTCCTGCTTAAAAAAATAAGTCAGCCTCATACTCAATTGAAAGTATGAAGCTGACCTAAAAAAACCGTTTACTTATTTGAACATCTCTCTTTTCGGTATCTCAATGTAATATACGTAGCTTTCTCCCTTGTCCTCTCTTTTAACCTGTGCATTTATGCCGGCATTTTTCATTGTGTCCACTGCATGATTGATTGTGTTAAGAAAAATCTTCACATCACTGAACATAATTTTTCTCTTGCCCTTAGAGGTTTTTTCACTTAACATTTCATCAATTAAAGCTTCCGTTTGCAAAATGTTCAGCTTTTTTTCTATGACCTTTTCAACTGTCGGCAAAAGCTTATCCTCAGGCAGCTTTAAAAAGGCTCTTGCGTGGCGCTCGGTAAGTCCGTTTTCAATTATCATTTCCTTTACTTTTTTTGGGAGTGCTAAAATTCTGAGCTTATTTGAAACGGTAGAGGGTGCCTTGCCTAACCTTTTTGCAATCTCCTCCTGAGAAAGCGCAAAATCCTGCATAAGCTTTTCAATGGCGGCGGCCTCTTCAAAAAAGCCTAAGTTTTGCCTTTGCAGATTCTCAATAAGGGCAAGAGTTGCCGATTTTAAGGTGCTTACCTCAATAACAATGCAGGGCACAGAGGTCATACCCGCAAGCTTTGATGCCCTGAATCTTCTTTCGCCGGAAACAATTTCATAGCCTTTAAAGGTTTCTCTTACGGTTATAGGCTGTAAAATGCCGTTCATTCTTATGCTTATGGCAAGGTTTACAAGCTCCTCCTGATTGAAAAGCTTTCTTGGCTGATTTGGATTTGGATAAATAAGCTCATTAGGTATCAAAAGCACCTGACCTGCCTGCCTCGGCTTTTCCGTCAACATAAATATCATTCTCTCCTTTGACTGCTAAAAAAAATAATACTCTGCTTATGATAACTATATCATCATAAACAGAGTATTGTCCATAAAAAGTGTTTTTCAAAAATCGACCCGTTAATTTTAAAACTCCCTTTATTTTATGGGATTTTTTGCAATCTTTGCCGAAGGTCGGGGATATTTTGCCGGAGTTGTCGAAATCTTTTTAATTAAAAGCACCGTTCTTTCTCCGCTATTCTCAAGGTCGAAGCTTTTTACCTCGTCTATTTTTCCCCCTAAAACCGAAATTGCCTTTTTAGCCTCGGCAATTTCCTCATTGGTTTTGGCGCTTTTCATTGAAATAAAGGTTCCGCCAACTTTAACAAAAGGTAAGCAGTATTCCGAAAGGTCGCGTAAATTTGAAACGGCTCTTGCCGTGGCAAAGTCATAGCTTTCACGGAAGCTTTTATCCTGACCGGCTTCTTCGGCTCTTTTGTGCACAACATCAGCCTCAAGACCGATATTTTCAAGAATGTCCCTTATAACATTTAACTTTTTGTTTGTGCTGTCGAGCAAGGTCATATTAAGGCTCGGCTTTGCAATAAGCATTGCCACACCGGGAAAGCCGGCACCCGTGCCCACGTCTATAACCCTTGCATTATCGGGAATATCCACAGCGGAAAAAACAGCAAGGGAATCCACAAAGTGCTTTATTACAATTTCATCAGGCTCGGTAATTGCCGTAAGGTTGATTTTTTCGTTCCAATGAACAAGAAGCCTTGCATAAGTGTCAAAACGTGAAAGGGCAGTTTCGTCAAGGCTTACACCGTACTTTTCAGCCTTTTCCTTTAAAAGAGATTTAGAAATAAAGCTTTCCACTTTTTTCCCTCCTAATTAAGTCCGTTTTTTGCAAGGTAAATAAGAAGCACTGAAATATCAGCCGGACTTACACCGCTTATTCTTGAAGCCTGTCCCAAATTTGCAGGCTTAATTTTATTGAGCTTTTCCTGAGCTTCTCTGCAAAGACCTGTCACATCACAGTAGTCACTTATCATTTTAAGGCTCTTTACCTCAAGGCGGCGCATTTCTTCAACCTGAGCAATTTGCTTTTTAATATAGCCCTCGTACTTTATGTTGATTTCCACCTGTTCAAATACCTCGTAGGGCAGGTCGGGTCTGTCTTTGTCAAAATCAGCTAAAACCTCATAATTCAGCTGAGGACGTTTAATAAGCTCGATAAGCCGACAGCCGACCTCTAGGGGACTTGTTCCACGTGAAACAAGCAGTTCGTTAAGCTTGTCGCTTACGGGCACCGATACAAGGGAAACTCTTTCCCGTTCCTGTTCGATAAGCTTCAGCTTTTTCTGTAATCTCTGCCACTTTTCCTCACTTACAAGGCCTATTTCATAGCCGTAATGAGTAAGTCTTATATCGGCATTGTCCTGACGTAAAAGCAGTCTGTACTCCGAGCGTGAGGTCATCATTCTGTAAGGGTCACTGCAGCCTTTTGTAACAAGGTCGTCAATGAGTGTGCCTATGTATGAAGAGGCTCTGTCAAGTATAAGCTGTTCTTTGCCTAAGACCTTCTGTGCCGCGTTGATGCCTGCAATAAGTCCCTGCGCGGCGGCTTCCTCATAACCGCTTGAGCCGTTAAACTGTCCCGCGCCGAAAAGTCCGTCAAAATCTTTAAACTCAAGGCTCGCTTTTAAAGTAAGGGGGTCAACGCAGTCATATTCAATTGCGTAGGCTGTCCTCATAACCTGCACATTTTCAAGTCCGGGGATAGTGCGCAAAAATTTAAGCTGAACATCCTCCGGCAGTGATGAAGACATACCCTGTAAGTACATTTCCTCCGTATTTTCACCGCAAGGCTCAATAAAAAGCTGATGCCTTTTCTTTTCGGAGAAACGCACAATCTTATCTTCAATTGACGGACAGTATCTGGGACCTACTCCGTCAATTTTTCCGCTGTAAAGAGGGGAGCGGTGTATATTTTCAAGTATAACCTGTTTTGTATCCTCGTTGGTATAGGTTATGTAACAAGGGAGCTTATTTTCAGGCTCATACTCTCCGTCAAAAGAAAAGGGCACAATTCTGTCGTCACCGTCTTGTTTTTCTAAATTAGAAAAATCAATGCTTCTTCTGTTAACTCTTGAGGGAGTGCCGGTTTTAAAGCGACGCGTCTGCAAGCCTAACCTTTTAAGGGAAGCACCGAGCCTTGTTGCGGCAAACATTCCGTCAGGACCGCCCTCATAGACCACATCACCGACAAAAATTTTAGAGGCTAAGAAAGTACCCGTTGCAAGTATAACACACTTTGCAGTGTACAGGGCTTCAAGCATTGTTGTCACCTGCCACTTGCCCTCATCATTTTTAATAAGGTCAACTATTTCAGCCTGTATAACTTCAAGCCGCTCCTGCTTTTCAACAACGTGCTTCATATATTCGCTGTAACGTCTGCGGTCAATTTGTGCACGCAGGGAGTGTACGGCAGGACCTTTGCCTAAATTGAGCATACGGCTTTGCAGGGTATTGGCATCTGCCGCCTTTGCCATTTCACCGCCGAGAGCGTCAATTTCACGGACAAGGTGACCCTTTGATGTTCCGCCGATTGACGGGTTGCAGGGCATATTGCCCACCCAGTCCATATTTATAGTGAAAAGACCGACGGTTACACCGAGCCTTGCAGCTGCAAGACCTGCTTCAATACCGGCATGACCTGCGCCGATTACTATTACGTCATATTCTTTTGCAAAGTATTTCATAAAGCCACTCCTGTGTACGGGCAATAGTTATAAGTCAAAATATAATTCTGTTTTAGAAATATATTGTTTTATTAAAATTCAAGCTTCTTTTCAATATATGAGACAAGCTCGTCAATTTTAACCCTTTCCTGCTGCATAGTGTCGCGGTCACGGACTGTCACACAGCCGTCCTCGGCACTTTCAAAGTCGTATGTGATGCAGAAAGGTGTACCGATTTCGTCCTGGCGGCGGTAACGCTTACCTATTGAGCCTGCATCGTCAAACTCAACCATAAACTTCTTTTGAAGTGCGTGGTAAACCTCTGTTGCCTGATCGTTAAGCTTTTTTGAAAGGGGAAGCACTGCGGCTTTAATGGGAGCCAAAGCAGGGTGGAAGTGAAGCACAACTCTTGTGTCATTTTTTTCAGCGTCAACAACTTCCTCGTCATAAGCTTCCGTCATAACTGCAAGGAAAAGACGTTCAACGCCCAAAGACGGCTCAATAACATAGGGGATATATCTCTCATTTGTTGTCGGGTCAAAGTAGTCAAGGGCCTTACCCGAAGTGTTTATATGCTGAGTGAGGTCGTAGTCTGTTCTGTCGGCAACGCCCCAGAGCTCACCCCAGCCAAAGGGGAAAAGATATTCAAAGTCGGTAGTTGCTTTTGAATAGAAGCAAAGCTCGTCTGCATCGTGGTCACGAAGACGGAGATTTTCACTTTTTATGTTAAGTGAGTAGAGCCAGTCACGGCAATAGCTTCTCCAGTAGTCAAACCATTCAAGGTCGGTACCGGGCTTACAGAAAAATTCAAGCTCCATCTGTTCAAATTCACGCACACGGAAAATAAAGTTACCCGGTGTAATTTCGTTGCGGAAGCTCTTACCAATCTGAGCCACACCGAAAGGAATTTTTCTTCTTGTTGTACGCTGAATGTTAGCGAAGTTTACAAAAATACCCTGTGCGGTTTCGGGGCGGAGATAAAGCTCATTTTTACTGTCCTCGGTAACACCCTGAAATGTTTTGAACATAAGGTTGAACTGACGGATATCGGTAAAGTTGTGCTTGCCGCAATCGGGACAGCATATATTCTTTTCGTTGATGTAATTCATCATCTCCTCATTTGACCAGCCGGCAACATTTGTTCCGTCAAAGGCTTCAATGAGATTATCGGCTCTGTGACGGGTTTTACATTCCTTACAGTCCATAAGCGGGTCGGAAAAACCGCCTAAATGACCTGATGCAACCCAGGTTTGAGGATTCATTAAAATTGCACTGTCAAGGCCTACGTTATAGGGATTTTCCTGAACAAACTTTTTAAGCCAGGCCTTCTTGATGTTGTTTTTAAGCTCAACACCTAAGGGGCCGTAATCCCAGGTGTTAGCAAGACCGCCGTAAATTTCACTGCCGGCATAAACAAAACCTCTGCCCTTACAAAGAGCAACAAGCTTTTCCATTGATTTTTCTGTGTTTTTTAACATAGTAATATCTCCTTTTCCATACACCGATGGCTTCGGTGCGGTATTTGAACAATTCTAATATATTATTGTATTTTTGTCAAGATTATCAATAATAATGGGTTGAAAAACGGAATAAATAGTGTTATGATTTATTACATAATTAAAGGAGAAAAAAATTACAAGGAGGAAAACATTATGAGCTTAAAAGAAAAGAAAAAAGTTTCCGGCTTTAAAATGTGGGCACTTGTGTGGGGCTTAGGTCTTGCAGGTCAGATTTGCTGGAACATGGAAAATCAATGGTTTAACACCTTCGTTTACACAAAAATCGGCAAGGACCCGTCAATTGTAACGGGTATGCTTATTTGCTCGGCAATTGCAACAACCTTTTCAACCTTCTTTTTCGGCACCTGGGCAGACCGAAACGGCAAACGCAGAAAATTTATTTCAATCGGTTACATTCTCTGGGGTATATTCACCATTGTTTTCGGACTTACGGAATTTATCAGTAAGGATATGTATCTTCTTGCCGCCGTCAGTGTTGTTTTAGCAGACACGGTTATGAGCTTTTTCGGCTCAATGGGTAATGACGCAGGCTTCAACACCTGGACAACAGACATTCTCACCGATAAAAACCGCGGTCAGATAGGTGCCGCCCTTGCAACTCAGCCTGTTTTAGGCACAATTTTAGGCACCGTTGCAGGCGGTCTTATTGTGGGAGAAGAAAACAACTACATGCGTCTTTTTGTTATAATGGGCGTTGCCGTAATAATCTTCGGTTTATGCTCAATGCTTTTCCTTTCAAAGGCTGATGATGTTGAGCCGCACAAAAACGGCCCGTTTATGAAGCAATTTCTTTCCGTCTTTAATTTCAAAGACTTTTTTAAGCAAAAGGAATTGCTTTTAGTATCCGTCGGTGTTATGATTTTCTTCATCGGCTTTAACATTTATTTTTCCTACATAGGAAACTACATAATTTACTACTTAGGCTATACTGCCGACCAGATGGGCATAATCGAAGCCGTACCCCTTGTGCTTTCAATGGTTCTTGCAATTCCGTCTTCAATGCTCATTAACCGTAACAAGCATCATTTAATTACGGTTTTCGCTGTTGTGACGAATATTATAGGCTTGCTTATTTTAGCACCCATCAAAAATACGGATGTTGACCCGTCAAACATTTTTAATCTTCGTATATGGGTGGGCATATTCTTTGTAGGCGCAGGCTACATCACAATTTTACAGACCACAAAGGTTTGGTCAAAGCAGCTTTTCCCAAAAACAAGCAAGGGTCAGTTTGAGGGTATATGGATACTTTTCTTTGTACTTTTCCCCATGATAGGCGGCTCTGTTTTCGGCGAGGCAGTTGTTAAAACAGCAGGCGAAACCTTTGTAAATGAATTAAGCGGAAAGCTTGAATACATCCCTAACGGAAACATTTATCTTGTAGGTGCAATATTTATCGCTCTTTCGGTAATTCCCTTTATGCTTACAAGAAAATATTTTAAAGAAAGAACAAAATAACGGAGGTAAAATTTATTATGGTCGACTATTCACAAATTTTAAACCCAACCATCACAAAAATCAAACCCTCAGGCATAAGAAAGTTTTTTGATATTGCCGCAACTATGGAGGATGTTATTTCCTTAGGTGTCGGCGAGCCGGACTTTTTCACCCCTTTACAAGTCAGAAAAACCGGTATCAAGACCCTTGAAGAGGGAAAGACAAAGTATTCCTCAAACAGAGGTATTGAAGAGCTCCGCGAGGAAATTGCAAACTATCTGGGCAGAAAATATGACCTCACATATAACCCTCTTACCGAAATACTTGTTACCGTAGGCGGAAGTGAAGCCATTGACAATGCAGTAAGAGCCATTGTTTCACAAGGTGACGAGGTTATTATCCCTCAGCCAAGCTATGTTTGCTATGAGCCTATCACACTTCTTGCAGGCGGTGTGCCTGTGATTATTGAAACAAAGGCTGAAAATGATTTCAAGGTTACACCCGAGGAGCTTAAAGCTGCCATGAGCGAAAAAACAAAGCTCATCATTCTGCCCTATCCCTGCAACCCCACCGGTGCAATTATGGAAAAAGAGGACTTAGAAAAAATCTATGAAGTTATAAAGAACACAAATATAGTAGTTCTCTCCGACGAGATTTATTCCGAGCTTACCTTCGGCGGCAACAAGCATGTTTCCCCTGCAAGCATTGACGGTATGCGTGAAAGAACAGTTGTGGTAAACGGCTTTTCCAAGGCCTTTTCAATGACCGGCTGGAGACTAGGCTACGTCTGCGGACCGGAAGAAATTTTAAGTCAGATTACAAAAATTCATCAGTATGCTATTATGTGTGCTCCCACAACGTCACAGTATGCCGCAATAGAAGCGCTAAAAAGCTGCGATAAGGATGTGGAGGAGATGCACGAGGAATATGACAGGAGACGTAAGCTTGTGGTTAAACGCTTTAACGAGCTGGGTCTTACCTGCCGTGAGCCTAAGGGAGCCTTTTATGCTTTCCCCTCAATTCAGTCAACAGGTCTTTCAAGTGAGGAGTTTTGCAACAGACTGCTCCAGGAAAAAAAGGTTGCCGTTGTACCGGGCACAGCCTTCGGTGACAGCGGTGAGGGCTTTATCAGGGTTTCCTACTGCTACAGCCTTGAACACCTGATGAAAGCCGCCGACAGAATCGGTGAATTTCTTTCTGAATTAGGCTAAGTAACTCGGCAGGATTGTCACGGGGCCGAGTACCTCGGCAGGATTGTCACGGGATAAAGTTATTTTGAGGTAAACTTTACACCGCATAAGATAAGTTACAGGCAACGGCAGACACGCAAAATTTTTTTGCTTACTTTTTTCAAAAAAGTTCAGTTTAATGTGAAACAATCGAATATAAGAAAAGGAGTATGATTTTATGAAACAGATTATCATTAACTATTTGTTGATTTTCGGACTTCCGTTAGTTCTCGGCTTTTTAATCCGTATGCTGTTACAGCGGTTAAATAAATCATATCTTGTAACGGTTGTATTTGCAGTTTTAGCGGTTGTAGGTTGGCTTGTTGTTATTGTAGTACCCTCTCACGGCAGTGAATTGAACGGACTGCTTTCAATACAGGCATCGGTTGCTTTCGGTTCTTCCCTTTTAGCAGGACTGATACTCAGGCTCAAGGCAAGGTTCAACAAAAAAGACAGTAAGTAGCTTCCCGATATACATAGGCGGAAAAATATGTTTTTTATTTGAACAAGCCTGAATTTGAGGTGTAATTATGGCGTCGGACAAGAAATACTTGGAATTTATTTTAGGACAGTTATCCGAGTTAGAAGAAATTACCTATCGGCCTATGATGGGTGAATTTATCATTTATTACCGCGGTAAAATTGCAGGCGGAATTTATGACAACAGATTACTTGTTAAGCCTGTAAAATCGGCAATCGGTTATATGCCGGCTCCAAGATATGAATTACCCTATGAGGGCGCAAAAGAAATGCTGTCAGTAGATGAAGTTGATGATAAAGATTTCCTGACAGGTTTGTTTACTGCTATGTATGAGGAGTTGCCCTCTGCAAAACCAAAGAAGAAAAAATAATAAACTTCTGACTTTTCAAAAAAATATAATTCAACCCCTTACTTAAAACTTAAGGGAAAATTCTCCTAAGTTTTAAGTCAAACCCTCATTTTTCGACAATATCCGTCCTTATTTTTCAAATCATTACAAAAACCGCATAATTTAAGGAGCTGTAAAAAAACGAAAGTTTTATACAGCTCCTTTAAAATTCACATAAACAAAATATATTACAGTTCTAAGGAATTCTCATTCAACAAAAACTCATATAATCCCAAATGAAGAATACCGCTTTCATCTGTCCAAGGCTTCATTGAAGTCTTGCTGATGATTATTTTCTTAAAAAAGTCTTTGGTGTTTTTTAAGGGTCTCAGCTCAGTTTCCATTTTAGACGGGTCACTTAAATTAAGTGCCGATTGAATGTAATATTTTTTTGCCCCCACATTCACAACAAAATCAATTTCACACTTTTTTTTTGTTTTTTTACCTTGCTCACTCTCTACAATTTCTACCACGCCTACATCAACAGAATATCCCCGACAAAGAAGCTCATTGTAAATGATGTTCTCCATTATGTGAGTTTCTTCCTGTTGCCTGAAATTCAGTCTGCCGTTGCGCAGTCCTATGTCCGTGCAGTAATACTTTGACGGATATTCAAAATATTTTTTTCCTTTTACATCATATCTCTTTGCGTTGCTGAATAGAAAAGATTCTATTAAATAATTGAGGTAATTGGAAACAGTAGTGCCGGAAACCTTTATGTTTTTCACAGACTGTAAGGTGTTTACGATTTTACTTGCATTGGTAAGCGACCCGATTGATGAACATAAGTCGTCCGTCAGTTCTTCAAGCACATCAGAAAGCTCTATTTCATATCGCTCAACAATATCCTTGAAATATACTTCCGTAAACAATCCTTGCAAATAACTCATTTTTTCCGCATCTGTTTGTTTAAAAAGAACAAGTGGCATACCGCCGTACAAAGCATATTCTTCATAAGCTTCCGATTTATCTCCGCCCGCGAAATTATAGTATTCCTTAAAAGAAATAGGGTAAACCCTTATCTCATCACCTCTTCCGCGAAAAGCAGTCAATACATCCTTTGTAAGCATTTTAGAGTTGCCTCCCGTAACATAAATATCAACATTACGAAGTCTCAAAAGACCGTTTAACACATTGTAAAGTCTTATTTCTTCCGGATTTTTAAGTTCCTGCTTTGAAATTGCATACTGTACTTCATCAATAAGAATATAGTACATATCACTGTTTACTATCCTTGAGCGAATATATTTTGACAACTCATCAGGATCACGGTATATAATATCAGTGTCGCTATCAAGGGCAATAGTAATAATTTGCTCCTTTTTAACTCCGCTTTCAATCAAATAATCGTAAAACAAATTGAAAAGTAAATAACTTTTACCGCACCGTCTGATGCCGGTGATAACTTTAATTAAACCATTTTCCTTTTTGTTAATTATTTTTTTCAAATAACTGTCACGTTTAATTACCTGTCCCATATTAAGCCTCCTCACACTTAAAACTTAAGGGTATTTTTCCCTGACTTTCAACTGTATTATACCACTTATTTTTTACATAATTCAAGTCCTTACTTAAAACTTAGGGGAAAATTCCCCTAAGTTTTAAGTCAAATTATCATTTTCCGACAATATTAGCTGTTATCTTACCAAAATAACACTAAAACCGCATAATTAAAGGTCAGCTGTTTCAAAATAGCTGACCTTTTAAAATTCTGTCTTTAATTAAAGTATGCTCAATTTGTACCAAGTGCAGGAATGGGGAATTGTTCCAAAGTAACCGTATTACAAAGCTTACAGATTTTGCCGGCAGTTAAACCGCTTTCTGTTTCCGTAGGAGCCTTACCGGGTATAATAAGCTCGTCATGTTCAAGGCGATCTATTTTTTCAAAAGCTTCATAGCCGCAAACCACACAGGCACGGCAGCTTTCACCGTCATTAAAGCAGTCGGGCTGTTTTGTTACAAAGCTTTCACCGAAGATGTGCTCACTTTTGAACTGCACCTCACCGCAGATGTCACAGACCTGCCAGTGATAAGCTTCATCAAGACCGCGTACAAAATGATGCTCCTTATCCTCTGTTGCGATATTAAAAATTCTTCTCAAAAATTCATTGACTTTTTCTAAAAATCTTATCAGATTTTCAAAAAATTTTGCGGAAATCTTTGCAACTTCCTCTTCCTCATTTTTAGGCTGATTTTCCTCTGCTTCTTCCGTTACGGCAGTTTCAGCCATAGCCGTAACAACCGCGCTGTTACCGATAACAGGCAAAACAAAGGTACACATTAAAACAACCGATAAAACAATGCTTATAATTTTTTTCATTTTCGTCACCTTTCTTTTAATGACATTATTTCACCTAAATTTTAACAGTAAAAAACTTCTGTGTCAATAGTTATCTTTATATAACAGTCAGGTGTTTTGCTTATTTCTTTTTACCTAAACAGAAATCACTCATACAGCACTTTTCACACTGCGGTTTTCTTGCAACGCAAACTGCCCTGCCGTGAAGCACTGCTCTGTGACAAAAATCATTGCTTTTTTCCGGGGCAATGATTTTTTTAAGCTCCAGCTCAACCTTTTTCGGGTCTTTCGTGTTAACCAAGCCTAAAAGGTTGGTAATTCTTATAAGGTGAGTATCGGCAACAATGGCAGGCTGCTTATAGACGTCACCCATAATAAGGTTTGCCGTTTTTCTGCCTATGCCGGGCAAAGAGGTAAGCTTTTCTATGCTGTCAGGCACCTTGCCGTCAAAGTCATCCCTTATCATAAGGGCAAGACCCTTTATGTCACTTGCCTTTTGACGGTAAAAGCCGCAGGAATAAATTATCCTTTCAATGTCGGCAACGTCTGCCTCACAATAGCTTTCCAAGGTGGGATATTTACTGAAAAGCGACGGCGTCACCTTGTTAACTCTCTCATCCGTACATTGAGCCGAAAGCCTTGTGGCAATTAAAAGCTCAAGGGGATTTGAATAATTCAGTGAGCATATTGCGTCGGGATATTCCTTTTCAAGTGCTTCTACACAAAAGGCAGCTCTTTGTTTTTTCGTCATTTTATTCACCCTCTTTTAAATTACGTCTCCAATGAAAAAGATACTGCTGTGCAATGCCCTCATTACCCTTGAAAAATTCAGGCAAGCCACTCGGATACATTTCAGCCATAATCCGCTTTACCCAAACGTCAACGGGAAAAGCTTCAACTCTGCCAAAGCCGTAAAGCAGAGTACACTCGGCAACCTTAGGACCTACACCTTTGATTTTCTGAAGCTCAAGCCGTGCATTTTCAATGGGCATTTTTTCAATTTTCTCAAGGCTTATTTCACCGCTGTTAAGCTTTTCAACTGCGTCAACAATATATTTTGCGCGAAAGCCTGCCTTTAAAGGCGCCAGGTCCTCAACAGTGATATTTTTGAGCCTTTCATAAGTGGGAAAGCTGTAATTTTCTCCGTCCAGCTTTTCACCGAAAATCCTGCAAAGTCTGTCGATTATCAACGAAATACGGGGAATATTGTTGTTTTGTGAAATGATGAAAGAACAAAGTGCCTCCCAGCTGTCCTGCCTTAATATTCTTATACCCTCATATTCACCGTAAGCCTTTTTAAAGCTGTCATCCTTTGAAAGAACTTTGCAAATGCTGTCATAATCCCTTTCAAGGTCAAAATATCTTACTATGATACTTTCGTATTCTTCTTCGGTGATATTTTTAAAAATAACGGTGTTTTCTTTTTGCTCAATTTCAATTACCTTTTTGCCCACAACACCGTGAAATTTATTATCGCCGTCTTTTACCCAACGAAATGCCTGACCGCAAAAAAGGCTTCTTTCAATGTTAAAGCATTTTACGTTTTTTATAACCTTTATATTTTCTATTTTTTTCATTTTTGCTCCAATTTCCTTTTTTAGTGTGTTTTAATTATATTACAAATTTAAAGCAAAATCAACTTTTAGGGCACATTTTGAGCCATTTATAAAAAAATGCTTGCAACCTTGTTTTTTTTATGCTAAAATTGATATCGGTGTAATAATGTTTTTTTCTTTATTTTAATGTTATCTTAATTTATAACGTCTCTTTAAATATATATTTATATTATAACAGGAGGTTGAAATATGAACTCGTTTCAGGAGATTTGGGAACTTGTTAAAAAAGAATTACAGTCAACAGTTACGGAAGTAGCCTATAACCTTTGGCTGCAGCCTTTACAATTTGTAAAATTTGATGAAGATACAGTTTATCTTTCACTTGACGATTTTAAAAGAAAAATCGTATCAAATAAATTTATGGATACTTTAAGCGACACCTTTGAAAGGGTTTTAGGCTTTAAGGTTAACATTGAATTTATTGTGGTAGACCAGGATAAAAAAGGCTCGCAAAAAAGCAGTAAATCATCCTCTCCGGCTTTTGAGTATGAATATACCTTTGACAATTTTATCACAGGCCCGTCAAACAGATTTGCTCACGCAGCCGCACTCAATGTGGCAAACAATCCCGGTGTAACATATAATCCGCTTTTCATTTACGGCCACTCGGGACTTGGTAAAACTCACCTTTTGCTTGCAATAGAAAACAAAATTAAAAAAGAACGTCCCGACGCAGAAATAATTTATACAAGCGGTGAGCTTTTTACTAATGAGCTTATTTTTTATATAAGAAACCACAACACCAATGACTTTCACCAAAAATACAGAAGCTGTGACGTGCTTTTAGTTGACGATATTCAGTTTATCGCAAAGGGTGAAACAACACAGGAGGAATTTTTCCACACATTTAATGCTCTTAAAAATAACGGCAGTCAGATTGTTTTGACCTCGGACCGTCCGCCAAAGGAAATGATGACCCTTGAGGAGAGACTCCGCACACGCTTTGAAATGGGTCTTATTGCAGACGTTCAGCCGCCTACAATTGAAACAAGAATGGCTATTGTAAAAAGAAAAGCCGAAGACTTAGACCTGTTTTTAAGCGATGACATCATCAAGTTCATTGCAGAAAACATTAAAAAGAACATCCGTCAGCTTGAGGGCACCGTTAAAAAAATCAAAGCCTATAAAGACGTTGAAAGAGCAGAGCCGACAATTGCAATAGCAAAAAAAGCAATAAGCGATATTATCAATGACAATCAGCCCTTGCCCGTAACCGTTGACAATATTATTAACGAGGTCGCACGCACCTTTGACGTTTCCGCAGCAGACATCCGTTCAGCTAAAAAAAGCTCAAATATTGCCCTTGCAAGGCAGGTTGCCATTTACATTGTTGACCAGGTGACAGGTCTTTCACTCAAAGCAATAGGCAAGGAGTTCGGCAATAAGCACCACTCCACCATAATTTATTCCCTTAAAGAGTGCAAGCTGAAAATTGAAAAGGATATAGCGCTCAAGGCCACGGTTGATGACATTATAAAGAACATCAACGAATAAAGTTTTCCGCAAATTATTACACATTCCACACCCTGTTTTCCACATTTTCCACTTTGCACTTTTCGTGGTGTGGATATCCGAAAAAATTAAACAGCGAATTAAACAGGTAAAAAAAGCCTGTAAAGCCAATATTTATTTGACTTTCAAAACTTTTCCGCACAATCCGCAGTACCTACTACTACTACTATATATAATGATTCTTTTCATGGGAAAAAAGAAAGGATTTGAATTTTTATGAAAATCGTATGTGACAGCGCAGAGCTTGCAAAAGCAGCTTTCAGTATTCAAAGAACCGTTTCACCTAAATCGACCATACCTTCCCTTGAGGGTATACTCGTTGAAACCTTTGATAATAAAATTAAGCTTACCGGTTATGACCTTGAGGTAGGCTCAACCATTTTAATTGATGCCGACGTAAGACGTGAGGGCAGAATAGTCCTCAATGCAAAAAACTTCTGTGATATTTTAAGAATGGTACCTGACGACAGTATCACAATTGACACTGACGAAAGGAACATTTCAAAAATTGAAAGCGGTGAGGCTAAATATTCCATTATCGGCACTAATGCCGACGATTATCCGGAGCTTCCCACACTCAGCAAGTTTTCACCTGTTAAAGTCAGCTTAGGCTTAATTAAGGATATGATTAAAAAAACAATCTTTTCCGTTTCAACAAGTGAGAGAAATCCTGTTCATACGGGTATAAAGTTTGAAATAAGCCAAAACAGAATTGTGCTCATTGCCGTTGACGGTGCAAGACTTGCCGTAAGACGTGAAGAAATCACCTATAACGAAAGCGAAAAAGGCGAGCTTACCTTTATTGTGCCTGCAAAGACCCTCAGTGAAATTTTAAAGATTACCGACGATGATGACAAAGAGGTAGAAATCAGAGTAGGCGAAAGACATATTCTTTTTAAAATAGGCGAATACGAAATTATTTCAAGGCTTCTTGAGGGTAACTTTTTAAACTATAAGGCAGCCATTCCCGGAAGCTATGAAACAAGGGTTAAGGTTACAACAAAAAGACTTATTGAGAGTATAGAAAGAACCTCTCTTATGATTACGGATAAGTCAAGCCCATTAAGGCTTAAAATAGAAGACGGTATTATAAAGTTTTCCTCTGTAACGGCCTTAGGTACTGCAAACGATAAGCTTGCTGCCGAAATTGAGGGCAAAAACATCGAAATAGGCTTTAACAGCCGTTTTGTTCTTGACTGCCTTAAGGTTTGTGACACAGATGAGATTTATTTTCAGATGATAAGTCCAAATTCACCCATTACCCTTTCACCCTTAGAGGGCGACCACTTCCTTTATTTAATTCTTCCCGTAAGAATATAATTTTTTTAAAGAGATGATATATTATGAAAATCAGAGTCAAGCTTAAAAAGAAAGAAGAAAAGGAAATTTTCATCACTACGGAAAATATTCCTCTTGACAAAGCTTTAAAGTTTGCAGGCTGTGTAGGAACGGGCGGTCAGGCAAAAATGATAATTCAGGACGGACTTGTAAAAGTAAACGGTGAAAGCTGTACCGCAAGGGGAAAAAAGCTTCACGAGGAAGATTCTTTTGAATTTCAAAACACGGTTTATAAAGTCAGAAGAAAAGAAAATTAAGGTAAAAGAAAATGATAGTAAATCAGCTTGAAGCTAAAAATTTCCGCAATATAACCGAAACTTTAATTGAGCCTGACAGTGAAATAAATGTTATTTACGGTGAAAATGCCCAGGGTAAAACAAACCTGCTTGAAAGTATATGGCTCTTTACAGGCTGCAGGTCTTTTCGCAGTTCAAAGGAAAACGAATTAGTTAATTTTAACAGCACCAAGGCTAATTTATATATGGACTTCACCGCCTTTGACAGACGGCAGGAGGCCTTGCTTGAAATAGGTGAGGGCAGAAAGTTCATTTTAAACGGCGTTAAGCTTAAAAGTGCAAGTAAAATAGTCGGTGAGTTTTTGTGTATTGTCTTTTCACCTGTTCACCTCTCCCTTATAAAGGACGGACCTTATGAAAGAAGACGTTTTCTTGACATTGCCATAAGTCAGTTAAAGCCTAAGTACGGCATAACCCTTGCACAGTATAACAAGGCCTTAGCTCAAAGAAATATACTTTTAAAAGAGGTGGCTTACCAAAGTGAGCTTTATGACACCCTTGATATATGGGAGGAAAGAATTGCTTTTTTCGGTGCGGAGATAATCAGACAGAGAATAGGCTATATAAACAAGCTTTCACAGTTTACCGACGAAATTTATGCGGGACTTTCATCAAATAAAGAAAAGCTTACAGTTAAGTACTGTCAGCAGGCGTCGGTTATCGGTGACGATAAAAATGAAATTTACGAAAACCTTAAAGCACAGCTTTATGCCGGCAGAAAAAATGACCTTATAACCGGCTTTACGGCAATAGGCCCTCACAGAGACGATTTATCGGTTAAAATTGACGGTTTAAACGCAAGAAATTACGGCTCACAGGGTCAGCAGCGCTCGGCGGCACTTTCACTTAAATTAGGTGAAGCGGCAGTTATAAAAAGCTTCAGCGGCGAACAGCCCGTAGCCTTGCTTGACGATGTTATGAGTGAGCTTGACACAAGCAGACAAAATTACATTCTTAACCATATAAGGGACTGGCAGGTTTTTATTACTTGCTGTGACCCGTCAAATGTTAAGAGTTTAAAATACGGTAAAAAGTTTTTAATGAAAGACGGAAGGATAATAAAATAAGATGTATCTTCATTTAGGACAGAATACTGTAATAAATTCAAAAGAGGTTATCGGTGTTTTTGACCTTGACACCGCCACTGTTTCAAAAAGAACAAGGGACTACTTAAGCAAATGCGAAAAAAAAGGTCAGATTACACTTGTATCCGGTGAAATGCCCCTTTCCTTTGTGGTATGCAAAAAAGGAAAGGAAAGCAAGGTTTATTTTTCACCTGTTTCAAGTGTAACACTTCAAAAAAGAATAAACGATAATAAATAAGCAGACAAGAAGAAACGGAGGTATTAGCCATGGAAGAAATCAAGGCTAACGCTGAAAATCAAGCAGTAGAAATTGAAATTGCACATGAGGAAAACCCCATAGAAAATGTTGAAATGATGGACACTCAGGTTACCGAGGAATATAATGCCGACGCCATTCAGGTTCTTGAGGGACTTGAAGCTGTAAGAAAGCGTCCCGGTATGTACATCGGCTCAACAGGTCCCAGAGGTTTACACCACCTTGTTTATGAAATTGTGGATAACTCAATTGACGAGGCACTTGCAGGCTATTGTACACATATTGAGGTTGAAATTTTACCCGGTGACGTTATAACCGTAAGGGATAACGGACGCGGTATTCCCGTAGGCATAAATGAACAGCAGGGTCTTCCGGCTGTAACCGTTGTTCTGACGGTGCTTCACGCAGGCGGTAAATTCGGCGGAAGCGGTTACAAGGTATCCGGCGGTCTTCACGGTGTCGGCTCATCGGTTGTAAATGCGCTTTCCGAGTGGATGGAGGTTGAGGTCAGCCAAAACGGACACATTCACCACCAACGCTTTGAAAGGGGCAACATTGCAACTGACCTGACTGTTATCGGTGACACTGACGAAACAGGTACATTTATCCGCTTTAAGCCCGACGCACAAATTTTTCAGGAAACTACTGTTTATGATTACGAAACTCTCCAAAGGCATTTGAGGGAGTCGGCTTTTCTCAACGCAGGTCTTGCAATTACTCTTACGGACAAGCGTGACGAAGAAAATACAGTAACCGATTATTTTTGTTATGAGGGCGGTATAGGCTCATTTGTTGAATATATTAACGAGAGCAGAGGTCTTACACCTGTACATGAAAAGCCCATTCATTTTTCAACTGTTTCAGGTGACAGAAGCGCCGAGATTGCACTGATGTATAATGACGGTTATAACGAGGTAATGCTCTCTTACGCAAATAACGTAAATACAGTTGACGGCGGTACTCACGAGACAGGCTTTAAAACAGCACTTACAAAGGTATTTAACGAGTACGGCAAAAAATATAACTTCCTTAAAGACGCCGATAAAAAGCTCTCGGGTGAAGACTGCCGTGAGGGTCTTGTGGCTGTTATTTCCGTCAAGCTTACGGAAGCTCAGTTTGAGGGACAGACAAAGGGTAAGTTAGGCAACACCGAAATGACTAAGCTTGTAAATAATACGGTTTACGAAAAGCTCACCGATTACTTTGAAGAAAATCCCGCTGTTGCAAAGGCTATTCTTTCAAAGGCGCTTGACGCTTCAAGGGCAAGGGAAGCCGCAAGAAAAGCAAGGGAAGCCGCAAGAAGAAAAAGTCCCCTTGAAAGTAATTCACTTCCCGGCAAGCTTGCAGACTGCACTGAAAAAGACCCGACCAAAACAGAAATTTACATTGTAGAGGGTGACTCTGCCGGCGGCTCTGCCAAAGAGGGCAGAGACAGAACAATTCAGGCAATTCTTCCCCTTTGGGGTAAGATGTTAAATGTCGAAAAAAGCCGGCTTGACAAGGTTATCACAAACGAGAAGCTTTTGCCCGTTGTAACTGCCTTAGGTGCAGGCATTGCCGATGATTTTGACGAAACGAAGCTGCGTTACCACAAGGTTGTTATTATGGCCGATGCCGACGTCGACGGCGCCCACATCAGAACACTTCTTTTAACATTCTTCTTCAGATATATGAGACCTCTTATTGAGGGCGGTTATGTCTATATCGCACAGCCACCCCTTTATAAATTGAGCAAGGGTAAAAAGCATGAATATGCTTACAGCGACGAAGAGCGTGACAGAAAAATGGCTGAAATGCCCGGTGCCGATATTCAGCGCTACAAGGGTCTCGGTGAAATGGACCCGGACCAGCTTTGGGAGACAACTATGGACCCTGCCAACAGAATTATGCTTCGTGTTACAATGGACGACGCAATTGCCGCCGACGAAACATTTTCAATTCTGATGGGTGACAAGGTTGAGCCAAGACGTGATTTTATTGAAAAGAACGCAAAATACGTGCAAAACCTTGACGTATAAGCTTTTAATAAAGGGAGGTAAAAAAATATGCCCTACGGTATATTGTTTAACAATAACACAGGTGCCATGACCCAATCAATTTTACTGTGGCAAAGAAAATACGGCGTCCTGAGACCTGCCTTTTTCCTGCCTTTTTCCGTTGTAGTCTGCCTTATTTCAACAGCTTTAAGCTTTGCATTTGCCCTTTATATAAAACAGACTGATTTTATATTTTATACATTGATTTTAGAATATGCCGTGCTGATGTTTTATGTCTGCGGTGAAGCTGTTTCTTTAACAAAAAAGCTTGTTTCACAGGAACACGTTACAATGGAAGCAGTTATTTATGACGAGTATATGACAGTAAAAACAAGGTTTACCAAAGATACCCTATATTATGATGAAATTACCTGCTGTATTGAAAAAAACTTTATTTTAACCTTAATTCATGATAAATATGCCATGCCTTTTTCAATTGCAAAGATAAATGTTACAAAGGGCAGCTATGATGAATTTGCTCAAAAGTTAAAAGAAAAGCTCGGCGGTAAATTTGTGCAGAAAGGAATAGGAAAATGATCGACAGGGATAATGAAGAAATAAATCCTTACGGCAGTGATGATTTTAAAGGTGAAATTGAGCCTTTTGAAAATTTTTCAGTTTCTTTTAATTTAACCGGTAAGGATTATAAAAATTACTTTCGTGATTTTAAAAAGGCCACTGTTATTTCAATTATCAAAAGGTCGTTTTTAGTAATAGGTCTGGCACTTGTGTTTTTCTTTGTAAATTCTTTGCTGTTTTCTGACGGCGAAACAGGAATGCCATTTTATTTATTAGGTTTTTGCCTTGTTGCAATATTTTTTCCCGTCATTTATAACCGAATGCTTTTTTCCTTTATGTCACACGGCAGAGCAAATGAAAAAGAGTCCTCTTACGATTTTTACCTAAATCATGTAGTAATTACGGTGCCGCCTACGGAAAAATGTAAAAATAACAGCGAAAAGCATTATAAAACAAGTGATTTCAGGGCGGTGCTTGAAAGTAAAAATAATTTTTATTTTCAAACTGTAAAAGGCAGAATGATGATAATTCCCAAAAGAGTGTTAGACGCCGTTAATTACGAAAGAATTACAAAATATATTGATATGTGCTTTAATATGAAATTTATGAAAATATAAATAAATTACAGATGGTGATAAAATGGACAATTTAACTTATGAAAATCAAACGATAATTGACGTTGACCTTAATAAGGAAATGCGAAAAAGCTTTCTTGACTATTCAATGAGCGTTATTACTTCACGTGCACTTCCCGATGTAAGAGACGGACTTAAGCCTGTTCACCGCCGTATACTTTACACAATGCACGAAAACGGACTTTATCCTGAAAAGCCTTTCCGTAAGTGTGCCGATACCGTCGGCTCGGTGCTTGGTTCATACCATCCTCACGGTGACGCTTCCGTTTATGACGCTATGGTACGTCTTGCACAGAAGTTTTCTACCAGATACGTGCTTGTTGACGGTCACGGCAACTTCGGCTCCGTTGACGGTGACCCACCGGCTGCTTACCGTTATACCGAAAGTAAAATGAGCAAAATTTCTATGGAGATGCTCACCGATATTGATAAGGACACCGTTGACTTTGCACCTAACTATGACGACCGTCTCAAGGAGCCGACAGTGCTTCCCTCACGTTTTCCAAACTTACTTGTAAACGGCTCAACAGGTATTGCCGTAGGTATGGCAACAAACATTCCGCCTCACAACCTCGGTGAGGTTATTGACGGACTTTGCTATTACATCGACAATCCCGAAGCAGACCTTGACGACCTTATGCAGTTTATCAAGGGACCGGACTTCCCCACGGCAGGCATTGTTATGGGCAGAGCCGGTATAAGAGCCGCATACGGTACAGGCAGAGGCAAAATTATTGTAAGAGCAAGAACCGAGATAGTTGAGGGTAAAAACGGCAGATACCAGATTGTAATTACAGAGCTTCCTTATCAGGTTAACAAGCGCCGTCTTATCGAGGCTATGGCAAACCTAGTCAAGGACAAGAAAATTGAGGGTATTGCAGACATCAACGACTATTCAAGCCGTGAGGGTATGAGACTTGTTGTTGACCTTAAAAGGGACGCTAACCCTCAGGTTGTGTTAAATCAGCTTTTCTCATTTACACAGCTTCAGCTTTCCTACGGCATTATTTTGCTTGCCCTTGTGGGCGGTGAGCCGAAAATTTTAACCTTAAAGCAAATTCTTGACCATTACATCAGCTTCCAAAAGGAAGTTATTGTAAGAAGAACCCGTTTTGACCTTAAAAAGGCTCAGGAAAGGGCACATATTTTAGAGGGTCTTAAAATTGCCCTTGACTTTATTGACGAGGTTATTGCAATTTTACGTTCATCAAAGGATCAGGCTACAGGTAAGCAAAGGCTTATTGACCGCTTCGGTCTTGACGATATTCAGGCAGACGCCATTGTAAAAATGCGTCTGGGTCAGCTGACAGGCCTTGAAAGGGAGAAAATCGAAGAAGAATTAAAGCAGCTTAAAGAAAAAATTGCCGACTTTATGGATATACTTTCAAGTGAAATGAGAGTGCTTGAAATTGTAAAAACAGAGCTTAAAGCCATCGGTGACAAATTCGGTGACGAGAGAAGAACCGAAATTGCCGCAATTACGGGCGAGGTTGATATTGAAGACCTTATCCCCGAACAGGAGTGCGTTTATACTCTTACCACAATGGGCTATATCAAACGTCAGCCTGTTGAAGCCTATACTCTCCAACGCAGAGGCGGTAAGGGTGTAAAGGGTATGACAAGACGTGAGGAGGACGTTGCGGAAACAATGTTTACCTGCTCAAGCCACGATTATATTATGTTCTTTACCACAAAGGGCAAGGCTTACAGGCTCAAGGGTTATGAAATTCCCGAGGGCAGCAGACAGAGTAAGGGTATGAATGTTGTTAACCTCTTGCCCCTTGAAGCTGAAGAAAAGATAAGCTCTATGATAAGGGTTCCCGACTTCGGCGGTGACGAGGTCAAGTATCTGTGTATGGTTACAAGAAAGGGTATTATCAAACGTACCGAGCTTGAACAGTACAGGAACCTGCGTAAAAACGGTATTATTGCCATTAACCTTGATGAGGGCGACGAGCTTTCCTGGGTATGGCTTACTGACGGTAATGATGATATTATTGTTGCCACAAGGGACGGTATGAGCATACGCTTTAACGAAAAGGACTGTAGGCCTATAGGCAGAACAGCCCGCGGTGTTAAAGCAATTGAGCTTAAAGAAAATGACGAGGTTGTGGGTATGTGCGTCATAGGTGAAAACTGCACCGACGAAATGAAGGTACTTACAGTCAGCCAGACAGGTCTCGGCAGGTTAAGCGAACACGAGGAATACCGCTTACAGTCAAGAGCAGGTAAGGGTGTGCTTAACTACCACACCGAAAAGTACGGCAAGGTTGCGGCAGTTGCCCTTGTTTCACTGACCGATGACCTTATTATGATTTCTTCCGACGGCATTTTAATCAGAATACCTGCCTCACAAATCAATGTTGTTTCACGTACCTCAAAGGGTGTGCGCGTAATGCGTGTTGCCGAGGGTGAAAAGGTTGTTTCCGCTATTGCAGTAAAAGAGACAGAAAAGCAAGAGGGCGAAAATGAAGAAGCTTTAACCGAAAATAACGAAAGCGAAAATCAAACCGAAGAAAATAACACAAGCGAAGAATAAAAATTCATAGGAAGTGAAACAATGGAAAAGAAAAAAATCTCTTTTTTAGATTTCATTTGGAAAGATAAAAAACACAGGGCTAAGAATTTTTACTTTATTCTTACGGCTTTCGCTGTAATTCTTGCCCTTGTAATGGGTTTTATCAATTCAAAGTTCCGGCTTATGCAAACTAAAGAGGACGAAAAAAACAACACAAACATTTCACAGCAGGTCACCAGAGATGAAAAGCAGGAGCAGGAGCATTTTCAGATTATGAATGCCATAAACAGTGCAGGCTCTTTCAACGATTTTCTTTATCAATGGGCAAATAACGGCGGTGAAATATATAAAAATGACAGTGTTATAAATCTTCTGCTTTGCGGTCTTGACAGTGACGACGCCCTTGAAAACGGCGGTCGCTCCGACAGTATGATTTTGGTTTCACTCAACAAGCAGACTCAGAAGATAAATATGCTCTCTTTTTTCCGTGACTCCTGGTGTTACACAAACTCAGGGGGAATGAATACCTATGATAAGTTGAACTCCTCTTATTATTACGGCGGCCCCACGGGACTTATTGACACAATTGAAAAGAATTTTAAAATTGATATTGACTACTATGTTGCCGTTGACTTTTCCTCTTTTGAGGACATTATTAACGCTTTAGGCGGTATTTATGTGGAAGTTCAGCAATATGAGGCAGACTATATAAACGCAACAACTCTTTTCAACATTGTACCCGGTGAACAAGTCCACTTAAACGGCATTGAGGCCCTCTGCTTTGCAAGAATAAGAAAAAGCGACTCCGACTCCGATGTCAGCCGTACAAGAAGACAGAGAATGGTAATCACCTCACTTATAAACAGCGTAAAGGGTGCGTCAATTTCACAGCTTAACGATGTTATGAACCTTTTGTTCCAATATGTAAAAACGGACCTTACGGAAAATCAGATTATGTCCTATGCCATGCAGGCACTTACTAACGGCTGGCTCAATTATGAAATTGTACAGCACACATTTTTAAGTGAGGACGATGTTTTCTGTACAGGCTATGTGGGAAGCTCCTCTGTTGTTATTGTGGATTTCCCCCTTGCAGCTCAAAAGGTACAAAAGGCAATTTACGGCGACACCAACATTGTGGTTGATGAAAACAGAATAAGAGCTTTTGACCTTGTGGACGAGCTTGATGAAAAAAGATAAACTGAAAGGACAGGTTAATTATGGAAATGACAATCGGTACTGTAAATGAGGTTACTATCACGGTTACAGACGAATATACTGCCGCAAAAATGAGAAGCGGTGAGCTTCCCGTTTTAGCAACTCCCTATATGGTTGCACTTATGGAGTGCGCCGCAAGCGAGCTTTGTGAAAAGTATACTCCCGAGGGTATTTCAACAGTGGGCACTGCCTTGAATATATCACATCTTGCACCTACACCCGTAGGTATGAAAGTAACGGCAAGGGCAACCTTAACTTCATTTGACGGCAGAAAGGCCACCTTTGACGTTGAAGCCTTTGACGAGGTAGGCATTATCGGCAAGGGCACCCACGAAAGATTCACTATTAAAGCAGAAAGCTTTATGAAAAAGGCTCTTGAAAGAAAGGCTTGACCTATGAAGTATCCTTATGTAATTTTTGACTTTGACGGAACTGTTGTTGACACGGGTGAGGGGATTATAAAAAGTCTTCAGTACTCCTTTGAGCAAATGGGTCATGAGGTTCCCGATATGAGCGACCTGAAAAAATTCATAGGTCCGCCTATTTATTACAGCTACACCCATTTTTACGGCGTAAGTGAAGACGAGGTTGAAGCCTATATAAAAAAATACCGCGAAAGGTACACCGTAAAGGGCATTTACGAGTGCCATGTCTATGACGGTATGAGGGAGCTTCTCACCTCTTTAAAGGTAAAGGGAGTTAAGCTCGGTATTGCTTCGAGTAAGCCCGAAAGACTTATTTACGATGTGGCAAATTATCTCAATTTAACCGATTTATTTGACGCAATTGTCGGTGTGAAAATTGACGACAGCAATCACAGCACAAAGACGGGTCTTGTGCTTGAATGTATGGAAAAGCTTGGTGCGGCGGACAAGTCAAAGGTGCTTATGGTCGGTGACAGATGCTTTGACATTGACGGCGCTGCCGGTGCAGGAGTTGACTCCTGCGGTGCACTTTGGGGTTACGGCAGCCGTGAGGAGTTTATGGAGCACAAGGCGACATACATTGTACAGACTGCAAAAGAGATTATTGAATTACAGTAATTTAAACAAGTCAGGTCAGTTTGATACTTAGATTACAGTATCAAGCTGACCGTTTATTTATCATATAAATATCTTTTAATGTCAAAATTTTCCACATTCAAATTTGTTAACAAATACGATTTTCAATTGACTTATATCACAGTTTATGATAAAATAATTTCATCTTAGTTACTTAGTTAATTATAAATCAGCCTTTCAGCTGATTTTTTTATTTCTTTGGAATTATCAAAGGGCCATTTCTTCTTATATTTCGTTTTTTCGCCCTTTTTCATTATATTTTAAGACTGCTTTTCAGTCTAATCGGAGGCACTTATGAAAGATTTTCTCACAGGACCTTTCCTTGATAAAATAAAGCGTATATTTAATGATATAACCGGCAAGCTTTCCTATATCGGTAACCCGAACAAAAATGTTATCATAAAGGTTTTTGCCCTTGCGGTGGGACTTATTGCAATGGTTTCACTTGTTTTTGTTGTACTTGAAGTTAAAGACGGCAAAGAACCCACTACCGAAACAACCGACGGTGAGCTTTCTCAAACCGACACAAGTGCTGTAACAACAACTCAAGCTGAGATTGATGCAGATTTAAAGGCAAACATTCTTTTCTGCCTTGACAATGAAACAAATGATATTCACATGCTTTTTCTTTTACAGCTTGACAGCACAGAGAAAAAGGCAAACGCGGTGTTTATTGATTCCACCTCTATCTGTCAGGCAAACAATGAGCTTGCCTCTATGAATGACCACTTCAAAAAAGGCGGCATTACTCAGCTTATGATGGCCGTTGAAAAGTATACGGGTCTTTCAGTTGACCGTTACCTTTTAGGTGATGAAAAGGCTCTCACAGGTTTTGTCAGAGAGCTGGGTGACGTACAGGTAAATGTTAAAGAGCCTATTTCCTACAGCCATGACGGGCTAAGTTATATCATAGACGACGGTGAGCAGATAATGACCCCCGACATTTTGCTCAAATATATTATTTACCTTGCCGATAACCGTATGGATAATGCGACGTCGCTTTATGAAATTATCTGCACCCTTGCACGTATGCTTTTTGATTGTGAGGATGCTCAAACGGCACTTGATAATTTCGGCAGTGTAATCGGTTACTTTGAAACAAATATTTCCGCTATGGATTTTTCGGAAAATAAAGAGGCGGTAATGGGTTTGGCACGTGATGTTTACAATGTGTTAAGGCCTGTTAACAATGTTGCGGAGCTTTATACAGGTGAGAATTAAGTCGGGTCGAGTACCTCGACGGGATTATCACGGGGCCGATTACATCGGCACGATTGTCACGGGATAGAGTTATGTGGAAATAAACTTTACACCGCTGAAATAGGTGTGTCTAATATAATTTTTGGTTAGCCTGATGCTTAATAAAAAGTGTCAGGCTGATTTTTTTGTTTATTGTAGGTTGAGACTAAGGAAAAGTGAGCGATTTTGGGTTAGGTTGTTGCCGATAGGCGAAAATGCACCGCATCGAGCGTTGCATTTTCGCTTGGGGTTGTCTCTATATAGGCAAGGTTTTTCTTCTACGGGAGTGACTGCCACCGTTTCCCTTTTGGTGCGTACGCTGAATATGGCTACGCGACGCTT
>JBJEOK010000059.1:0-31029 GCA_051880695.1 Acutalibacteraceae bacterium
TCACAAAAAGTGAGTCCCGGATTTTATTTCGGCTGTTTTTTTACAGCCCCTTTTTCATTTATGTCCGCAGGACATAACTTCATTCAGCGTCAACATTGACGCTGACTTCATTACGGCTGTCAAGCCGTACTTCATTATAGCTGTTAAGCTGTACTTCATTTTGCGGACATAGAAGTGCTTACACAATGAAGTTGCCTACGGCAAATGAAGTGGCTACGGCAAATAGGTTGACTTTTTCTCACTTTTTATTTCTTGTTTTTGGTTTGTCTTTTTTGATGATGGTTAAAATCTGTGCTATTTAGGAGCAGCGGATAATAAGGTAATACTTCATTTTATGGTCGCTTTTTTTGCTGCGTTTTCTTCCTTTTTATATACTATTATTTTTGTGTATATTGAATTGATTGTTACACAGAAGAAGTGTTAAATTAAAGATGAAATAAATTGAACAATGTATTGATTTTTGTGGAAAATGGTGATAGAATAAAATTACCACACTAAATTAAACAATTTTCCAATAGGCGAAGTGGGTTTTTTACCTTGGTAAAAATGCTGACTTCTATTTTCGCATTTCGTTTGTTGGAAAATAATTTAGTGTGGTAGCTAATCAGGTCTGCATTTTTCGTGTGTGTTGACTTTGGTTAGCACACACTTTTTATTTTTAAAGGAGATGTATAAAAATGAAAAACGCGATGAAAAAAATCTTATGTGCTGTGCTTGTAGTGGTGATACTAGTAATATCAATGCCGTTTATGGGGATTAGGTATTCCGTCAAAGCGGTAGAATATAAAAATGGTGATATTATTAAGTATGGAACCTATCCTAAAAGCAAGGTAACAAATTCAAGTCTTATTACACAATTAAACAGTGTTGATAAGACATGGAAAAACTATGGTCGTTATACTAAAAATGGTACGTATGTGAATTGGTATAAATATGCCGATTTTTTCTATAAAGACATAAAATATCGTGCGATAAACTTGATAAATTATTATTCAGGTTATGAAGCTGAAAACGGATACAGTAAAAATACAATATATTATTTTCAGTATTCACCACTATCTTGGAAAATTCTTGATTCATCAACTGGTTTAATTATATGTAATGAAATTATTGATTGCCGAGCATATCAAGATATTGTAATAAATGTTGATGAAGAATATTGGCAAGATACTTCAAAATCTTTTTATGCAAGTGATTATTCAAAATCTTTTATTAGAGAGTGGATGAATAAGGATTTATATAACACGGCTTTTACAGCAGACCAAAAAAGTAATATTAAAATTACTGAAATTGATAATAAGGATTCAAAATATTTATCTAATGTTGTATCTGATAAAATGTTTCTAATTTCTTATGATGATGCTAATACTATGTTGAACAGTAGTTCTCGTGATCGTTATGGTACGGATTACTCTAAGTGTTTAGGATTACATCGAATGCCAGGCAATTTTTACGGATGGGGAGTTGGTCAATCTTGGTGGTGGCTTAGAACCCCTTATAATTCCAATGAAACGAGAACGGTTTATGACGATGGTGCTGGTGGAGGTAGTCCAATAAGAAGCTACTATGTTGACAATACAAGCATTGGTGTGGTTCCTGCTTGCTGTCTTGATGAGTTGAAAAATGACATTTCGATAAATAATAGTGGAGTTTTCCCTGATGGTTATAACTTTGAAGAGGATAGTTATAATTTCGGAAATTATGCGGATAAAATATCTGAAAAGTATTTTATAACATTTTACGAAGAAGCATCTGGAAAAGTGTTGTATGATGAAGAGAAAGAAAGAAATAAACATGGTGTTTGCTTTGGTATGGCATATACTACTGCAGCATTTAATAGAGGCTTCCCAACTATAGATAAGGTATATGATTTAGGCAACTCGGTTGTAGCAGAAAGAATAAGTGACATTTATAGAGATTTTGAATTTCAAATTGGAGAAAGCACAATCAAAGTAGATGATTACATAAAATATGCTTACATTTATCAAAAATCAGCAGAACTATCAGTGATATCTTCATTATCTCTAAAAGAAACACTGGAGCATTACATAGAAAATGATATGATTGGTATAGTTTTGTTGATTTCCCGATATCAAATTGATGATAACGGGGAATATGTGTTAGATGAAAATGGCAAAAAGATTAGTGAGGGCGGTCATGCTGTATTAGCGGTAGGTATGGAAGAAAAAGGTGATAAAACGATAATATATGTGGATGATTCTAACAACGAGGATGAATTGCAAACAATTACATTCGACGAAAATGGAAATTGGGAATTTAGCAATCCGTGGACTGATAGTGTTGGCTCGAAAATTGTCAACAGTCAGAATTCTGTTTTAGAATATACTGTTGATGTTCATGTTCCATATAGGATTTTGTCAACTGGAAAGAAAACAGTTTCAAGAGATGAAGATTCAAACAGTGAAACCTATATAGAGGGTATGGACAGGGTAGATGCTGATAAAGTTCTGCTTAGTATTAGTGCTGATAATTACACAATCAGTTCAGAAGACTGTTATGAAATTAGAAACGATTTTTCAGGTAATTCAATAGCAGAAAACAAAACTGATCTATACTGGATTTCTAATGACAAGACTGTTACAATTTCGGATTTAATCGAAGAAAATAGTGAAATTTCTCTTGCAGGAGACAACACAATAATTACTGCTGCTGTTACAAAAGATACTGTAGCAACTATGACGATTGATGAGACTGATGTTGGTGCTGAGTTAGAAACAGAAAAAGGAAAAGAATATACGCTTTCATTTGAAACGATTATCATTGATGAAGAATGTAATACCGTTGAAACTATTATAGCTGTAAATGGTGTTGCCTCAGGTGAGGAAATTACCGCAAACCAAACCGAAACAGGTCTTGTAGTTAAAGGTGTTAAAGACGGAGTGTTAACTCTTACTAAAGATGATGAGGTTATTGCAACTCATACAATAACAGATGCTGAAAGTGATGTTAAAATCATCTATGATAAAAACGGTGAAACAGATGAGTTTTTTGTTGATTATGACACTCACTCACACATATTGAATGGTGATGGCGTTTGTGAAAAGTGCGGTGTTGATGTTACTGAAGATTGCTCTTGCAAATGCCATAAATCAGGATTCTTAGGTATTATATGGAAAATCTTCCGATTCTTCTATAAATTATTTGGTACGAATAAAACTTGTGATTGTGGTGTAAGTCATTATTAACACGAAAAAAGGGGACGGCTCAAAACCGTTCCCTTAACTTTCTCTCACTTCTTATTCCTTTTAAGCTTAGTCTTGTTGCCCTTTTCGTCAACAATGTAAGTGTTTTCAAGCTGACCTACAAGGCTCTCCTTAAAAGAGTCAATGTAAAGCCTGCGAAGAGCTTGTCTTTCTGCCGCTTCCTCCTGAGTTAAGCCCTCGGGAGTTTTGGCTTTTCTTGCAAGCTCGTTTATTCTGTCAATCTGTTCTTTGGTTACCATTATTTCTCCTCCTCCCACTTTTTCCATTGGTCGGGGCAGTAGCCTACGGTAGCCATTTTGCCGTTGCGGACAATGGGTGTTTTAAAAAGCTCCTGATTTTCCAAAAGCTTTTCCTGTTTAGCTTCCTCCGACGCAAGATATTTTATAAAGCTTTTATCGTAAGCCTTGCTCTTTTCGTTTACCAAATCTTCAAGTGAACACTTTAAACTGCGTTTTATGCTCTCGTATTCTCCCTTGCTCATACCGAATTTAAGAAGGTCTATAAACTGAAACTTTATGCCTCTTTCCTTAAAATAACGCTGAGCTTTTTTGGTGTCAAAGCACTTTTGTGTGCCGTAAATTTGAATGTTCATCTTTGCACTGCCTTTCGTTTAATATTGATATTTTAACGGATAAAGGTGATTTTGTAAAGGTCTTGTTGAATATTTGTTCTCATTATGGTACAATTTATCAGATTGGAGATGATTTTCTTGGATAAAATCTGCTATATAATCGGTGCCGGTGACGTGCCGGAAAATGTTGACTTTTTTGCAAGGGACTGTGACTTTGTCATTTGTGCCGACGGCGGCTTTCGTTACAGAAGTCTTTTAAAAAAGGACTGTGACCTTGTAGTAGGGGATTTTGACTCCCTTTTAAATGAGCCTGACTTTAAAAATAAAGTAGTTTTGCCCTGCGAAAAAGATTTCACCGATATGAAAGAAGCAGTTGATGAGGGGCTTAAAAGAGGTTACCGTAATTTTGTGCTTTTAGGTGCCTGGGGCGGTGAACGTATTGATCACTCAATTGGTAACTTACAGCTTTTGAATTACACTTGCGGTAAAGGTGCAAGATGCACTATTTTACACGAAAATACGGTTATGACGGCTTTCTCCGACGGCGAGCTTACCTTTGACAGCAATATGAAAGGCTATGTCTCGGTTATATCACTGTGTGATGAAAGTAAGGGAGTTACGATTGAGGGCTTAAAGTATGAGGTGAAAAACGTCAGCTTGTATTCGGATATACCCCTTGGTATCAGTAATGAGTTTGTGGGTAAAAAAAGCCGTGTAAGTGTTGCTGACGGCAAACTGCTTGTGATTTACAATAAAATTAAAAATAATTAAGTTAAATTAAGGTTATATTAAGGTACAAAGGTTACAATCTTGTTACTTTTAGTTCTTGTTAATTTGCATATATAATTTCCCGATTTTGAAAAAAACGTAAAATAAGCGACAAATGGCCAATTATATTGGTAATTTTTAACAATGGTATTTTGACGAAAAAAATCAGGTAGTTTCCTGCAAATCGTGATAAAAATCACAAAAAAAACAGTCCCAAAATGCAAACAAATAAAAAATTATATAAAAATTTTACCCTTTTGTATTGCAAAATGCCGATAAAATGTGTAAAATAGTTAAAGTGACAATAGTCAAATTATCCAATTACATATTTTTAAGGTTGGGAGGACATTATAAATGTTTAACAGATTATTCCAAGGAATAATTCATCAAATGAAAGATGCAATAAACAGAACTATCGGTGTTGTTGACGGTGCGGGTACGGTTGTCTGCTGCAGTGACCTTACTCAAATCGGTCAAACTAATTTTGCAGATATGAAAGAAGTGCTTTCCGGCAGTGACATCAAGGTTATTGCGGGCAAAACCTTTCTTGCAATCGGCGGACAAAATCATCCCGACAGTGCAATCTTTGTTGACGGAAATGATGAAAGTGCCGCTTCCTTTGCACGTCTTATTTCCATTTCTCTCGGCGGAATTAAACAGTACTATGATGTAAAATTTGACAGAAGCAATTTCATTAAAAATGTTATTCTTGATAATATTCTTCAAGGTGATATTTACCTTAAAACCCGTGAGCTCGGTTTTAATAACGATGTTTCCCGCTGTGTGCTTCTTATCAGAACAGCCGAAAGATCGGAGATTTCCGTAAGCGAAAGCGTACAGGCACTTTTCCCCGATAAGAACAAGGACTTTGTTATAAACATAAACGAAACCGATATTGCCCTTGTTAAAGAGGTGCGTCCGGGTAATGACGTAAAAGACCTTGAAAAGCTTGCAAGAAGCATAGTTGATTCATTACATACCGAGTTTTATGTCAACTCAATTATCGGTGTAGGCTCAATTGTAACAGGCATTAAGGAGCTTCCCCGTTCCTTTAAGGAAAGTCAGATTGCCCTTGAAGTCGGCAAGGTCTTTGACACCGAAAAAACAATTGTCACTTATGAAAATCTCGGTATTGCAAGGCTTATTTATCAGCTTCCCACAACACTTTGTGAAATCTTTCTTAAAGAGATTTTCAAAAAGGGTTCTATTTCCGGCCTTGACCACGAAACACTTTTCACCATACAGAAGTTTTTTGAAAACAACCTCAATGTTTCTGAAACCTCAAGAAAGCTTTTTGTTCACAGAAACACTCTTGTTTACAGGCTTGAAAAAATCAAAAAGCTCACAGGCCTTGACCTGAGAGAGTTTGATGACGCAATTGTTTTCAAAGTAGCGCTTATGGTTAAAAAGTATCTTGATGCAAAGCCGGTAAAATATTGATTTCAAGCCGCATAAAAAAATTTAGGATGTGACTTAGTGAAATGATTGAATTTAAAAATGTAAAAATGCGTTACAAAACCAACAATGCACTTGCTCTTGACGATGTCAGCGTAAGGATTGACGACGGTGAGTTCGTGTTTATTGTCGGTGCTTCCGGTGCGGGTAAGAGCTCATTTCTTAACGTAATTATGGGTCAGGAAAAGGTTGACTCCGGTATTGTACGTGTCGGCCCTTACACCCTCAACACCGTTAAACGCAGGCAGCTTCCCTATCTTCGCCGTATGCTCGGTATTGTTTTTCAGGATTTCAGGCTTATTCCGAAAATGACCGTTTATGACAACATAGCTTTTGCTTTGCGTGTTATAGGTATGAGCGAAAAGAAAATCACCAAAAGGGTACGCTATGTTTTAAAGCTTGTTGACCTTTCTCATAAGGCGGACAGCTTTCCCCATCAGCTTTCACAGGGTGAAAGACAGCGTGTTGCCATTGCCAGAGCTCTTATTAACAACCCCGGAGTAATTATTGCCGACGAGCCTACAGGTAACCTTGACCCGGTGCTTTCCGGCGAAATTATGAGCCTTTTTGATAAAATCAATGCCCTTGGTGCGACTGTTGTTGTTGTTACTCACGACCTTGAGCTGGTTCATCAGTTTGACCACAGAATCGTTACCATTGAAAACGGAAAGATCCTTTCGGACATTCCCGCTAAAACGGCAGGAGAGCTGACAATGCAGGACAAACAGCCTAAAGGCGGAGATGTTTCTTTAGCAGGTAATGTAAAAGAGCAAGGCAGTATTTCCGTAGACGAGAAAGATTTTTCCCAAGAGACAGAGGCTGTAAGCCTTTCCGTAAGTGATGAAGTTATTGAAGACGGAGAGGAGGAAGCAGTCAATGGCTAATAAGGATAAAAACACTAAAAAAACTCAAACTGCACAAAAGCCGGAAAAAGAAAGTAAAGAGCTTAAAAAGCAGAGAAAAGACATTAAAAAGCGCGGCGGCGGTCTTAACACCTCATACCTTACAAAAATGGGCGCGCACAACCTTGTTGCTAACAGAAGCATGTCTTTTTCCTCAATAACAGTGCTTTCTGCCTGTCTTCTTCTTATCGGTATATCCATGATTATTATTATGAATGTGCAAAATCTTGTTAAGGACGTTGTAAAGCAAAACATTGTTGTTGCCTTTGTTGCAGACGGTGCCGACGAAGCGACTGTAAATGCCGTTGAGCAAAATTTGAAAGCAATTCCCGATGTTATAAAGGTGGAATTTGTTTCAAAAGAGGCCGCATATCAGGAACAGCTTAATGAATTCGGCGTTGAAGAGGGACTTTTTGATGATGTAATTGAAAATCCCTTGCCCGACTCTTTCCGTGTTTCCGTGGGCAATCTGGAGCAGTTCCAACAGACCCTTGTTAAAATTAAGTCTGTGCCAAATGTTATTCACGTAAGAGAGAGTATGGAAATAGTAAATGACATTACAACCATGCAAAAGTCCATAACAGCAATATGCGTTATGCTTGTTATTGTGCTGAGCATAGTTTCAATGTTTATAGTTTCAAATACCATTAAAATTACTATGGTATCAAGAAAAAATGAAATTCAGGTTATGAAAAGCGTTGGTGCAACAAGCCTGTTTATCTGCTGGCCCTTTATGATTGAGGGCGCAATTATCGGTGTTATTTCAGGTCTTATAGCCCTTGGTATCACTTTCCTTGTTGAAAACTTCGAGGGTGCTGATATGTCAAAGCTTTTTGAGCTTTTCGGCAGTGAAACAATTGAAATAAAACAATACCTTCCCATGCTTGCCGCTGCATATATTATTTCAGGTATAATTATCAGCTCTTTCGGAAGCCTTGTGTCCATAAGAAAGTACCTTAAAAAAGAGGGCAGCGAAGCAAATGAAATTGCTTAATTGAATAGTATTATATTTTGTATTTAGTTTAGGAGTTATCGAAAATGAGTTTTAGAAAAAGAAAGCTTTTGTGTTTGCTTGTTTCCTTTATTATGCTCTTTTCTGCGGTATGTATGCCTGCCGGAGCGCAAACACAAAGCGAGCTTGAAGACAAAATTGACCAGATAGATGCGGAAATTGCCGCTTATGAGCAGAAGCTTGCACAAATGCAAAGCGATGCTACAAAGCAAAAGGAATACCTTGAAACCCTTGAAAGTCAAATTGACTCTGTTGAAGCAAAGGCAAATGAGCTTCAGTCACAAATTGACGAGCTCAACGGTCAGATAAATGAGCTTACAGCAGAATATAATGTTCTCAAAGCAAAAATAGACACAAAGAATAAGAACATTCAAAAAGCAAATGTTCTTATTGAGCAAACAGAAGCATATATTGATAAGTCAAGCGATCTGCTTGCAACAAAGCTTAGGCAGAGCTATATGCAGGGTGAGGAGTCCACAATTAAAATTTTAATGGGTGCCGATAGCTTAGCATCTTTCCTCAACCGCCTTGAAATGCTTAAACGCTCCTCGGAAAGCAGTAAAAAGACCATTGATGAGTTTAAGCAAAAGGCAACAACCCTTAAAAAGACTAAGGCTCAGCTTGAAGAAGATAAGAAAATTCTTGCAGAAAGCCAAGCCAAAATTGTTGAGACGAGAAACACTTATACCAAAAAGAAAGCGGTTCTTGTTGAAAATCAAAGTGAGTTTCAGGCTACCGTAAAGACTATTGAAACAAAGTATGCACAGGTTGAATCTTACATCGCTTCTCTTGACCAGTCAAGCACAATCGTAACAGACCGTATTGCACAGCTTGCACAGCAGAGAGCCGAGGCCGATGCACAGATTGATAAAATACTTGAAGAATATTACTCTCAGCAGCTTCCCTCCGATAACAATGAGGGTGACGGCTATGAGGGGGATTATTCCGGCGGTTCATCTTCAAGCAGCGGCAGTAATGAGTCTTACACAACCACCGATACATGGGCTTGGCCTGTAGGTGACAGAGATTATTATATCACAAGTGAATTTGGTTACCGTGACAGCGTTTTGGGTACAAACTCCAATCACACCGCTATTGATATTTCAGGCAGCGGCTTTTACGGTACAAGCATTTATGCCGCAAGAGCAGGTACTGTTATTTTCTCAGGTGATGACGGCTACGGCTACGGCAACTATGTGCTTATAGACCACGGTGACGGTTACGTTACACAGTATGCCCATAATTCACAAAACCTTGTTTCTTCCGGCGATACTGTTACAAAAGGTCAGTGCATTGCTTATGCAGGCTCTACGGGTATTTCCACAGGACCGCATCTTCACTTTGCCATTAAGTATAACGGTGAACCCGTTGACCCTGCAAACTTCTATTCATACTGATTTATAACCTAAGAGGGGTAGAATTTCTGCCCCTCATTTTGTGCTTTAGGCTTCGTATTAACTGATGTTTTAACGGAGAAAAAGCGGAAATATTCCGACAGAAAGCTTAGCTCGGATTATAAGGAGAGGCGCTTATGAATGAAAAAGTTACGGTTGCAGTTGCAATTCACAACGCAGGTGAGTCCTTGACCGCTTGCTTAAATTCGATTAAAAATCAGACTTTAAAGGAAATAGAGGTCATTATGGTTGATGCCGCCTCTACCGATGAAACGAAAGCTGTTATGGAAAGCTTCCTTACTGACAGCCGCTTTTCATATTATTACAGTGAAAGCGAAAGTATTTCCGCTGCAAGAAATCTTGCAATAAAAAAGGCTAAAGGCAAGTATATTGCCTTTGGCGATGCCAGTGTTATTTTCAGCAGTAACTTGCTTGAGGCAATGTACGAAACGGCAAAAAAAGAAAAGGCACAGCTTTGTGTTTCGCCTATGGCATCTTCCGACGTTTACGGCAAGCACGAGTTTGCCTCATCAAAGCTTTTGAAAAAGAGCAAGAAAACCGATAAGTTTGATATTAACCTTATATGGAATCCTGCCGTCACAAATAAGCTTTTTCTCAAAAGTCAAATTGATGAAAATAATATCAGGTTTAACTCTTACGGTAAGGCAAGGGAAGCTGCTTTTACAATTCCCTTTGCTATGAGCTGTGATACTATTGTAAGCTCCTCTGCCGGAGTGGCAAGCTATATTATACCTGTTATAAATGAGGGTGTATCACCTTTTCCCATTGAAGATTATTTGACGGGCTACGAGTACATTATCAGCGAGGCAAAAAAAGCTTTTGACCTTGCCATAGAAAAAGAGCAGACGGATTTTGGACGTAAGGAGCTTAGTAAGCTTTCGGTCTGTTATTTAGACCAGGTTTATCACAAGGAAATTACGGTTCTGCTTTACAGCTATTACCGCCATTTCTGGAGCCTTAACAATGAGCAAATCAAAAAGTATGCCGACATAATTATGGAGCTTTTCTCTAAGCTTTCAAAAAGCGGTAAGTCGAGCCTTAAAAAGAAAAATGCAGACATATTCTATGACGGCAAGCTTATTACAAGCCGTGAGGAAATGGCAAAAAATCCCAAGGCCACTGTCTGCATAGGCAAAAATGATGTAAGAGGCCGTCACTACGGTGACAGACTCAGTATGCAGGTTGACTCAATTTTTATGCAGACTATGCCTACTTTTGAATTGCTTGTTGATTCAAGGTTAAAGGAAGCTTTTCCCGAAAAGTGGAAACACTGTGAAAACATACGTTTTATTGAAGCCGAAAGTCTCGGTGACTTTAAGCAAGGTGCCCTTGAGGAATGTAAGACCGATTACATTATGTTCCAGGACGGCTTTGCAAGGCTCAATCCGAAAATTCTTATGCGTCACTTTGAGGCGCTTAGTAAATCTACGGAAAAGGTTGGCTTTACAACCTCGCCTTTAACCCGCTTTGACGGTAAGAAGACACAGGAATATCCTTTTTCCGATTTGTGCTTCGGCTCAAAGATGAACCAGACGAGAATAAAGCAAGGGGACACCACCTTTGCTCTTGACCTGTTTTTCTGTAATAAGCTTTTCAGAACAGAGCATTTAAGAGGTATCCGGTTTTCCTTTACCGATAATAACATTCTCGATATGTACAAGCTCTATGAGCATTGCAAATTTAAAAAGCTTTCTCACAGAGGCGCTTATCTTCCCTATACCGAGGAAGAAGCTCTCGCTTACTTAAGAGGTGAGGAGAACACAATGCCCTCAAGCTGCCGCAGAATTTATAAAAAATACAAGTCTGTTTATTTTAAAAATATCACCCTCGAAAAGTATAAGAAAAAGGGTATAAGCCTGCTTAAAAAGATTAAAAATGTCAGTGTTAATTATCTTCTCAAGTATCTTACGGTTTTCTTTACAAAAAGCAAGCTTCAAAACAGAGTATTCTTTTATTCAATCCGTGCCGACGGACAGCTTAAAGAAAATATCAACTGTGTTTACAATGCCTTTGACGGCAACAAGGTTGTATTTGCAAAAATGTTACCCCACTCCTTTAAGGATATTATAAAAATCCGCCGTTTAATGCTTACAAGCAAGGTAATTGTCACTGATGACTATATGAAATATCTTCGTGCGGTAAAGCTTCGCCCCGAGCAAAAGGTGGTTCAGCTTTGGCACGCAGGCGGTGCTTTTAAGCGTTTCGGTCTTGACGCACCCTCACGTTTAACACGTCTTGAGGAATATCGCACCCACAGTCAGTATAGTGCGGTGCTCGTTACCAGTGAAAATGTCAGGCAGTTTTATTCCCATGCTTTCGGTGTTGAAATGGACGTTATAAAGGCTCTCGGTTCACCCAGAACAGATGCGATTTTAAACAGCACACAGGTGGAAAACAGCCGTGAAGTAATTTGCGGTAAGCATCCTCTTTTAAAGGATAAAAAGGTCTATGTTTATCTTCCGACCTTCCGTGAGGACGGGGGAGTAGTTACCGAATTTGACCCGAAGATTGACTGGGCAAAGCTCAACAGTGATTTGGCAGACGATGAAGTTTTTGTTGTCGGCAGGCATCCTGTTATGAAAAAGGACTTTTTCTCGGGCAAGTTCTACTCCCGGGTTAAGGACTACACCGCCGACCCCACACCCGAGCTTTTAGCCATTGCCGACGTCATTATAACCGATTACTCTTCGGTAATTTTTGACGCGTCACTTTTAAATAAGCCTATGGTATTTTACTGTCCCGATTACGGCAGCTATGAAAGGGATTTTTATCTTGATTATGATAATGACCTCCCCGGTGAAATTGTTTGTGACAGTGAAAAGCTTCTTTCAAGCTTAAGGGAAGCTTTGCAAGGTGAAAACAAAAACAAGGTGGAAGCCTTTAAACAAAAGCAGATGGGTGCTTGTGACGGAAAGTCTACCGAAAGGGCAGTGGCACTTATTAAAGAGTATTTGAACACATAAAGGGCATAAATATTCCGATAAAAAACTGTGTTCGGATTATACTGACCGATAATTGAAAACATACAAAAACAGCAGTGCAAATTTCAAAGCACTGCTGTTAATTTTCTATCTGTTACTTTTCGTCAAAATCAAATACGGCTTGAAGAATAATTTCAATTGTCTTTTCAATTGTTTTCGGTTCAAGGATATCGTGAGTGTCAAGACGTGTGTGATAATACCTTGCAGGAGCCGGATCCATAGCCACAATGCTTGTTGCTTTAATTCCGGCTTGTGAGGCGGCAGCGGCATCGGTTGAGCCGAGGGGGATTGCGCCGATAGGCACATCCTTTCCGCACTTTTTAGCGGCATTTTGTAAAAGGAGTGAAACCTCGTCGCTGTTTTTAACCATACCTGTCATATCTTTATTGTAAATTTCCATAAATTCTTCGTCACGGATTGTATCAATGCCGATAAAGACAGTTTCAACCGAGTCGTCTTTAAGCTCGGGGTGAGCCTCAAAGAAAGCTTTTGAACCGCGCAAGCCGGCTTCTTCACCGCCGGTGAGCAGAGCAATAACCTCAGTGTTTTCAAAACGGATGTCATTGTCGCTTAAATATTTCATAACAGAAGCGGCTATGAGTGTACCTGTAAGGTCATCGTTAGCGCCCTCAACGTAACGCTTGTTGTTTGTGAATTTGAAAAGTGCTGAAAATGCAGGGGAAAAAGCAAGCTGGCTTAAAGCAAATTTCTTTTTAAAGGCAGGGTTTTTGCTTGTTAAGTTAGCGGCAGAAACCGCAATATTATGTAAAAGACCGACAATTGCAGGACCTGCAACAATAAATGAACCGCTGCTGCCTAATTTATAAGTGTAAGTCCATTCAGGTGCAGAGTCCGTATGACCCGAAAGGATAATTCTCTTTTTAGTTTCGCCTGAGGCTTTTCTTACTGAAACAACATTGCCTGATTCTTTTTCGGGGAAAAACGGGTCAAGGGGCTTTTTGTAAAACAAAAACTCACCGACCAAAGCGGAAACAGCCGTTGCCACAAGACCTAAGGAGGCAAAAGAGAGTTTTTTATTTTTGTGAGCACCTAAAAGGTTTAAAGCACTTGAAGCTAAAAGGCATCCGCCGGCAAAGGGTACAAAGGACATAAAAGCGTCGGGATTGCATTTGAAAAGCTCGCGCCATACACTGTCACAGTAGGGTTTGAGTTCATCGACGAGGTATTCCTGTGCTGATTTTTCACTTTCTTCACCGCAGGGACGGGGGCCGAATTTTTTGCAGATATCCCGGATTTTTTCAACGGAAAAATCGGTGAGAATTTTAACATCGGTTTTTGCCTTTTGTTTAACAAGGTTGTAGTCCATAACAATCTACCTTTCTGAGATTTTATTTAATCGGATTATAACATTAAATCAGACAAAATGCAAGTTTTCGTATTGTTTATTTCCGCGTGTAATTTTATCGGGAGCAGAAAAAGCAAAATCCTTAAATTGCACACAGACCCTTGTGTTTTCGGGGGTATTTCGGCCGTTTTTACTCCTACGGCTTTCTTTTTGAAAGCTTCTGTAAAAGTGAGTAAACAGCCTGATAAAGTCCCTGTAAAAAGGAAAAAACCGCTTAAAAGCGGTCAAAACTTGAAAAAAACAAAAAAAATACAGAAAAAGAGACAAAAACTTTACAAAAAGCCTTGACTTACACTTTTCCGTTATGTTATACTCTTCAGGTATATTATGAGAAAGTGTCGCATTATGCCTACCTTTTCTATAAGCATATTACCATTACTTTTAAAAAATGTCAAGCCTTTTTTTAATTTTCATTAAGCAGCAAAAAGCTTGACTGACTTTTTTGGTCGATATGCACTAAGGAGTATAATCGGCGCCCTTAAAATGAACAATGCCCCGAGGGGTAAATATTAAAGATATGGAGTGATAAGCCAATGCTTAATGTTACCGACGTAATGCTTGGTACAAACACAAGGAAAAGTTTCGGCAAGATTGAAGAAGTCATGACGATGCCTAACCTTATCCAAGTTCAGAAGGACTCTTACAGATGGTTCATTGATACCGGTCTTAAAGAAGTTCTCAGGGATATGTCAGATATCACCGATTACAGCGGAAACCTTGTTTTGTCCTTTACAGATTACAGTCTTGACGAAAGCCGTCCTAAGTACTCGGTCAAAGAATGTAAGGAAAGGGACACAACCTATTCAGCCCCCATTCGTATTACTGCAAGGCTTTACAATAAGCAAACAGGAGCGGTCCAGGAAAGTGAAGTTTATATGGGTGACTTCCCCCTTATGACTGACAGCGGTACTTTCATCATCAACGGTGCTGAAAGAGTTATCGTTTCACAGCTTGTACGTTCTCCCGGTGCTTATTTCGGTATGACACACAACGTTACGGGTAAAAAGCTTTTCTCCTCAACAATTATCCCCGGCAGAGGTGCCTGGCTTGAATATGAAACGGATCAGAATGACCTTTTCTATGTAAGAATAGACAAGAACAGAAAAATCCCCATCACAACCCTTATCCGTGTTCTCGGTTATTCAAAGAACAGCGATATCCGTGATTTCTTCGGTTACGATGAAAGAATTGAAGCTACACTTGAAAAGGATAATACCACAAACACAGAAGAAGCTCTCATTGAAATTTACAAAAAGCTTCGTCCCGGTGAGCCTCCTACACTTTCAAGTGCTCAGACTCATATTGAGGGTATGTTCTTTGATGAAAGAAGATATGACCTTTCAAGGGTAGGACGTTACAAGTACAACAAAAAGCTCGGTATTTCCGACCGTATTCGCGGCTTCAAGCTTGCAAAGCCTATTATTAACGACCTCACAGGTGAAATCATTGCCGAGGAGGGCGAGCTTGTTACTAAGCAGAGAGCTGCCGAAATTGAACAGGCAGGTGCAAAGGTAGCTTATGTACTTGTTGAGGGTCTTGAAGAACCCGTAAAGGTTATTTCTAACCAAATGGTTGACATTAAGCCTTATCTTCCCGCTTTTTCAAAAAAGGAGCTTGAAGAAGTAGGCATCAACGAAAACGTAAGATATACTGTTCTTATGGACATTCTCTCGGAAATCGAGGGTATGGACAGAGACGAAATCCTCGCCCTTTTAGAGGAAAAAGCCGACGAGCTTATCCCCAAAACAATTATCGTTGATGATATTTTAGCATCAATTAACTACCTTAACTGCCTTGCAAAAGGCGTAGGTCACGCTGACGATATTGACCACCTCGGTAACCGCCGTATCAGGTCAGTAGGTGAGCTTTTACAAAATCAGTTCCGTGTAGGCTTCTCAAGAATGGAAAGAGTTATCAAGGAAAGAATGACTCTCCAGGCACAGGAAGTTGAAAAGGTAACTCCCCAGGCACTTATCAACACAAGACCCGTTGTTGCTGCAGTCAGAGAGTTCTTCGGTTCATCACCCCTTTCACAGTTCATGGACCAGAACAACCCCCTTGCAGAGCTTACACATAAAAGACGTCTTTCAGCTCTCGGTCCCGGCGGTCTTTCCCGTGACCGTGCAGGCTTCGATGTTCGTGACGTTCACTATTCACACTATGGCCGTATGTGTCCCATTGAAACTCCTGAAGGTCCCAACATCGGTCTTATCTCATACCTTGCAACCTTTGCAAGAATTAACGAATACGGTTTTATTGAAGCTCCTTTCCGTCCCATAGATAAGGAAACAGGCGTTGTGCTTGACACTTATGAATACATGACAGCTGACGTTGAGGATGAATTTACGGTTGTTCAGGCTAACGAAGCTCTTGACAGCGAGGGACGTTTTGTCAGAAACAAGGTTAACGCACGTCACCGTGACGAATTCCTTGAAATTGACCCCTCAAGGGCAGACTATATGGACGTTTCACCTAAAATGGTTGTTTCTGTTGCTACTGCTCTTATTCCTTTCCTTGAAAACGACGACGCAAACCGTGCCCTCATGGGTTCAAACATGCAGCGTCAGGCAGTGCCCCTTCTTACCTGTGACTCACCTATGGTTGGTACAGGTATGGAATACAAGGCAGCCACCGACTCAGGTGTTTGCGTGCTTGCAAAAACAGCAGGTACGGTAACTTACGTAAGTGCTGACAGAATTGACATTATGAATGTTGACGGCAGAGTTGACACTTACAATCTTCTTAAATTTATGCGTTCAAACCAGGGCACCTGTATTAACCAGAAGCCTATTGTTACAGTAGGCGAAAGTGTTAAGGAAAGGCAAGTTATTGCTGACGGCCCTGCAACGGACCACGGCGAAATCTCCCTTGGTAAAAATGCCCTTATCGGCTTTATGACCTGGGAGGGCTACAACTACGAAGACGCCGTTCTCATTAACGAAAAGCTTGTCCGTGATGACGTTTACACTTCAATTCATATTGAAAAGTATGAGCTTGAAGCAAGAGATACAAAGCTCGGTCCCGAAGAAATTACAAATGATATTCCCAATGTCGGTGACGCTCTCAAAGACCTTGACGAAAGAGGTATCATTCGTGTAGGTGCAGAGGTTCACTCAGGCGATATTCTTGTAGGTAAAGTAACACCTAAGGGTGAAACAGAGCTTACCGCAGAGGAGCGACTTCTTCGTGCAATCTTCGGTGAAAAGGCAAGAGAAGTCAGGGATACTTCACTGCGTGTTCCTCACGGTGAATACGGTATTGTTGTTAACGTTGAGGAATTTACAAGAGAAAACAGCGATGAGCTTTCACCCGGTGTTAACAAGGTAGTTCGCTGTTACATTGCTCAAAAGCGTAAAATCCAGGTCGGCGATAAGATGGCTGGCCGTCACGGTAATAAAGGTGTTGTTTCCCGTGTTCTTCCTCAGGAGGATATGCCTTTCCTTAAAGACGGTACACCCCTCGATATCGTGCTTAATCCCCTCGGTGTTCCCTCACGTATGAACATCGGACAGGTTCTTGAGGTTCACCTCGGCTTTGCTTGCCGTGAGCTTGGCTGGAAGATTATGACTCCCGTATTTGACGGTGCACACGAAGATGACATCAGAGAGGCATTATCTCTTGCAGGTATTAACGAAACAGGTAAGAGTGTGCTTTATGACGGACGTACAGGTGACCGCTTTGACGGTGAAGTTACTGTCGGTGTTATGTACTTCCTTAAACTCCACCATCTTGTTGACGATAAGATGCATGCCCGTTCCACAGGTCCTTATTCACTTGTTACTCAGCAGCCCCTCGGCGGTAAAGCTCAGTTCGGCGGTCAGCGTTTCGGTGAAATGGAAGTTTGGGCACTTGAAGCTTACGGTGCAGCTTATACTCTCCAGGAAATTCTTACAGTTAAGTCAGACGACGTTGTGGGACGTGTTAAGACTTACGAAGCAATTGTTAACGGTGAAAACGTGCCTCAGGCAGGTGTTCCCGAATCCTTTAAGGTTCTTGTTAAAGAGCTCCAGAGTCTCGGCCTTGATATTAAGGTACTTGACGCTGATGAAAACGAAATCGACCTCAAGCAAAACATTGACGGTGATGACAGCTTCTATAATGTTAAGAGCCATATCCGTAAACGTGAAGACGATGCAGAATCTGACGATGACATCGCTGATGATGAACTTGATATTTCAGATGATGACGACAGCCTTGACGATGACGGTGATATTGACTTCGACTTTGATGATGAGGATGAAGATGAAAAATTTGACGTTGATGCTTTCTTCAACGAAATAAATCCCACCATTAACGATGCGGGCTTCTCACACGGTTTTGTTCCCGATAGCGAAGATATGTAAGAATGTTTGCGGTGATTTATTCACCGCAGACACCACAAAAATTCAGCGCCATATTTGGCTGATTATATAGAAAGGGCTGACTTGAATCTTATGGAAAATATAGCATTTGAATCAATTAAAATAGGGCTGGCTTCTCCTGAAAAGATCAGAGAATGGTCTTACGGTGAAGTGTCAAAGCCTGAAACCATAAATTACCGTACATTAAAGCCTGAAAAGGACGGACTTTTCTGTGAAAGAATTTTCGGACCTCTCAAGGACTGGGAATGTTTCTGCGGAAAGTATAAGAAAATCCGTCATAAGGGTAAGGTATGTGAAAAGTGCGGTGTTGAAATCACAAAGGCAAAGGTTCGCCGTGAACGTATGGGTCACATTGAGCTTGCCACTCCCGTTTCACACATCTGGTATTTTAAGGGTATTCCCTCAAGAATGGGTCTTATCCTTGATATATCTCCCAAGGAGCTTGAAAGAGTGCTCTATTTCTCTGCTTATGTTGTTATAAATCCCGGCTCAATTGCCGATAAGGAAATTCACAAGGGCAGCGTAATTACAGAAAAGCACTATGAAGAGCTTAAAGAATATTACTATAACGATGATGAATTTAAGGTAGGTATGGGTGCAGAGGCTATTAAAGAGCTTTTAGCGGCAATCGACCTTGAAGAGCTTAACGCAGAGCTTCGCGAGGAGCTTAAAACAGCAAGCGGACAAAAGAGAACAAGAATACTCAAGCGCCTTGAAGTTGTTGAGGCATTTAAGGCTTCCGGCAATAGACCCGAGTGGATGATTTTGGACGTTATTCCTGTTATTCCTCCCGATATCCGTCCCATGGTTCAGCTTGACGGCGGACGTTTTGCAACAAGCGACCTCAATGACCTTTACAGACGTGTTATCAACAGAAACAACCGTCTCAAAAAGCTTATGGAGTTAGGCGCTCCCTCAATTATTATCCGCAATGAAAAAAGAATGCTTCAGGAAGCTGTTGACGCTCTTATTGATAACGGACGCCGCGGCAGACCTGTTACAGGTCCCAACAACAGACCTTTAAAGAGCCTTTCGGATATGCTCAAAGGTAAGCAGGGACGTTTCCGTCAAAATCTTCTCGGTAAGCGTGTTGACTATTCAGGCCGTTCAGTTATCGTTGTAGGTCCCGAGCTTAAAATTTATCAGTGCGGTCTTCCTAAGGAAATGGCACTTGAGCTTTTCAAGCCCTTTGTTATGAAAAGACTTGTTGAAACAGGTGTTGCTCCCCACATTAAGACTGCGAGAAAAACTGTTGACAGGCAGGAAAAATGCGTTTGGGACGCTCTTGAAATTGTAATTAAAGACCACCCTGTAATGCTCAACCGTGCTCCCACACTTCACCGTCTCGGTATTCAGGCTTTTGAACCGGTACTTGTTGAGGGTAAGGCTATTAAGCTTCATCCCCTTGTTTGTACCGCTTTCAACGCCGACTTCGACGGTGACCAGATGGCTGTTCACGTACCTCTTTCAGCAGAAGCTCAGGCAGAAGCACGCTTCCTTATGCTTGCCGCAAACAACCTCCTCAAGCCTTCAGACGGTAAACCCGTTGCCGTTCCTACACAGGATATGGTTCTCGGCTCATACTATCTTACACTTGAAATCCCCGGTGCAAAGGGTGAGGGTAAGGCTTTCCGTGACGTAAACGAAGCAAGACTTGCCTATGACAGCGGTGTACTTGATTTACACGCAAGAATTAAGGTTCGTATCACTAAGGAAATTGACGGTGAAAGCAAGTCAAAGATTATTGAAACAACCTTAGGTAAGCTTATTTTCAACGATCCCGTTCCTCAGGATTTAGGCTTCATTGACAGAAGTATCCCCGACAACATTTTCCGCCTTGAGGTTGAGGGTCTTGTTAACAAAAAGCTTCTCGGTAAGGTTATTTCAAGATGTATCCAGGTTCACGGCACAGCAAAAACTGCCGAGGTACTTGACAATGTTAAAAATCAGGGTTATAAGTATTCTACAAAGAGTGGTATTACCGTTGCTGTTTGTGATGCTACTATCCCTGCTTCAAAGAAAGATATCCTTGCCGAAACAGAAACACAGGTTGATGAAATCAACAGAAAATATAACCGCGGTCTTTTAAGTAATGAAGACCGTTCAAAGCAGGTTATCAAAGCTTGGGATACCTGTACAAACCGTGTTGCAGATGCTCTTACAGGCTCATTTGATACAACTAACCCCATTTGGATGATGCTTGACTCAGGTGCCCGTGGTTCTAACAGCCAGCTTCGTCAGCTTGCAGGTATGCGTGGTCTTATTGCCAATACCGCAGGTAAAACAATCGAGGTCCCCATTCGTGCTAACTACCGTGAGGGCCTTAATGTTCAGGAATACTTCATCTCCTCCCGTGGTGCCCGTAAGGGTCTTGCCGATACAGCACTTCGTACTGCCGACTCAGGTTACCTTACAAGACGTCTTGTTGACGTTTCACAGGACGTTATCATTCGTGAAGAAGACTGTGGCTGTCACGACGGTCTTGAGGTTTACGATATTATGGACGGCAACCGTGTTCTTGAATCTTTCGCAGAAAGACTTAAAGGACGTTACCTCCTTGATAACCTTGTTGACGAAAACGGTGAGCTTATTATGTCAAACGATCATCTTCTTACCGAAGCTGATGCAGAAAAGATTGACGCTTACCTTACAGCTAAAATGAACAAGGCAATCGCTGAGGGTGTTGACCCTGCAGAGGCAGGTCTTATCAGACGTATAAAGATTCGTTCACTTCTCACTTGTGAATCCGACCACGGTGCTTGTATTAAGTGTTACGGCGCAAACCTTGCTTCCAACCAGGCAGTTACAGTCGGTGAAGCAGTTGGTATTATAGCTGCTCAGTCAATCGGTGAGCCGGGTACACAGCTTACCATGAGAACATTCCATACCGGTGGTGTTGCTTCCGGTGCCGACATTACACAGGGTCTTCCCCGTGTTGAAGAGCTCTTTGAAGCAAGAAAGCCCAAAACACTTGCAATGCTTGCTGAAATTGACGGTATTGTTTCATTTGAAACTATCAAGAAGAATCCTCACATTGTTGTTACAAATGCTGACAGCGGTGAAAGAAAAGAATATTTCCTTACTTTCGGTGCAAGAGCAAGAGTTTCCGAGGGTCAGTTCGTTAAAAAGGGTGAAACCCTTACCGAAGGTTCAATTGATCCCAGAGATGTTCTTGAAGTTCTCGGCGTAAATGCAGTACACGACTACCTTATCAGTCAGGTACAGCTCACTTACCGTACTCAGGGTGTTGATATCAACGATAAGCATATCGAAGTTATCGCGCGCCAGATGATGAGAAAGGTTAAGGTTGAAGATGCAGGTGATACAAGTCTTCTTCCCAATAGCGTAGTTGATAAGAAAGAATTCAAAAAGGCAAATGATGACATCAGAAAGAAAGCCGAAGAAACAGGCGAGGAGCTTATGGAAGCTACCTGTTCACCCGTGCTTATGGGTATCACTAAGGCCTCACTTGCAACAGACTCTTTCCTTTCAGCCGCTTCATTCCAGGAAACTACAAGAGTGCTCACTGACGCTGCAATTAAGGGTAAGGTTGATCCTCTTATGGGTCTTAAAGAAAACGTAATTATAGGTAAGCTTCTTCCCTCAGGTACAGGTATGAAGTGTTACAGTGACGTTGAAATTATTGATAAGCAAAAAGAAGAGGAAATTAACAACCTCGTTTGGAGCGTATAATTAAGTAAAAGGGGCTGTAAAAAACCTGACAGTTTTTTACAGCCCTTAATATCGGTTAAAATTTTTGAAGATTATATCACACTGTTGAAAGTGAACTATGCTTATGATTGATGAAAAAAGAGAGCCGCTGGGCAACGGTATGGAAATAGTTGTTTCAAAAAGTCATACCTTTGGTACTGATGCTATTTTACTTGCCGGCTTTGCCTCGATAAAGCGAAAAGACGTCGCTTGCGATATGGGTACAGGCTGCGGAATAATTCCCCTTGTGTGGTGCAAGGGTGAAACTAACAGCATTACCGCCATTGATATTCAAAGTAAGGCTTGCAGTCAGCTGGAAAAGTCAATTGAATTAAACGGCCTTGAGGGCAGGATAAATGTGCTGAACTGCGATTTACGCTCCTTAAAAGGTACCCTCGAAAGCGGTAAGTTTGACCTTGTTACAATGAATCCTCCCTATAAGCCCGTAGGCACAGGCATTGAAAGCATAAGTGAAGCTGAGAGAATTGCCCGTCACGAGGTTACGTGTACCGTAAAAGATGCCGTTACGGCGGCAGCATATCTTTTAAAATACGGCGGGCGTTTTTGTATGTGTCACCGTCCTGAAAGGCTCTGTGACATTATTGTTGAAATGCGTCTTGGCGGCATTGAAGTCAAGAAAATACGCTTTGTATGTGAAAAAGAGGGCAGAGCACCCTGGCTTGTTCTGGTTGAGGGTAAGCGTGGCAGTAAAAGCGGTGTTACGGTTACAAACAACCTTATTATGAAAGATGAAAACGGTAACCCGACAGAGGAGTTTCGTAAAATGTTTGGCGATTATATGGACGGACATCAGTGAAAGGAGCGTTTGTTTTGCAGGGAAAGCTTTATGTTGTAGGCACACCCATAGGTAACCTCGGAGACATTTCTCCAAGGGCATTGAAAACCCTTGAGCAAGTGGATTTTATCGCTGCCGAGGATACACGTGTTACACTTAAATTATTAAATCACTTTGAAATAAAAAAGCCGCTTATAAGCTACTTTGAGCATAACAGACGTGAAAAGGGCGAAATAATCGTCCGGCGTATACTTTCGGGGGAAAGCTGTGCTCTTGTTACCGATGCAGGTATGCCTGCGGTGTCAGACCCGGGTGAGGATTTAGTGGCTCTTTGCCACGAAATGGGAGTGACGGTAAATGTTGTCCCCGGACCCTCGGCTTTTGTTGCGGCAATTGCACTTTCGGGACTGCCTGTAAGCCGTTTTACCTTTGAGGGCTTTCTCAGTATGAATAAGGTAAGCCGCCGTGAGCATCTTGAAGAAATTAAAAATGAAAAGCGTACCCTTGTTTTTTATGAGGCTCCGCATAAGCTTTTGGCTACTTTAAAGGACTTCTATAAAGCTTTAGGTGACAGAAGAATTGCTCTGGTCAGGGAAATTACCAAAATTCACGAGGAAGTCCTCCGCCTTAATTTATCTCAGGCTATTGAAAAGTATGAGGCAGAAAGTCCTAAGGGTGAATTTGTTATTGTTATTGAGGGTGCAAAGCAGGAAAAAGAGGAAATCACCCTTGATGATGCAATAAGTCTCGGTAAAGCTTATCTCTCGCAAGGTATGAGCGTCAGTATGGCGTCAAAACAGGCGGCAAAGGAAACAGGACTTAAAAAGGGCGATATTTATAAAGCCTTGCAGGAGGACGAATAATGAAACAGTGGTTTAGTCAGTATTGGCATTTGGTGCTTTTATGTGCGGTCTGCCTTGCTATCATGGCAATTGTTTTTCGCTTCGCATCAAAGGCTTACGGAAGGTATAGAAAGTCATATAAAACTCAGGAGGCGGAGATAAAACGGCTTTTAGCGCTTAAAGAAAGGTTTGTACCCCTTACAGAAAAGGCTATACTTGAAAGCGACGACAGCCAAACGCTTGAGGGTACGGCACTTTCCATTCATTTGCCGCTGCAAAAATCAGAAAACATGGAAAAAGAATTTTCTCTTTTAAGCAAAGAAAAGCGTTACATATACTTGCTTGATGTTTTTGTTTCTGACGGCAGTGCAGCAGTTTTTATGAAAGAAAACGGCGACATTTTGCGTATGGATATTTGCAATGCCTTATCTCTTATCGGTATGGAGGATTTTGCGGAAAAATTTGAGCCTATTCGTAAAATGTTCGACAAAAATGACGTGGAAGTTTCATATAATGAAAGTAAAATAGAGGAAATGGATAGCTTTATTTTACAAAATGACATTTTAAGTCAAATTAAACTTCAAGGAGCAAAATATATTAAAAATAATTATGTAGCTTTTGTAAATAAATAAAAATTCGTTTGACTTATAAGGTGATTTATTGTATAATCATATACGGTAATTATCAGAAAAGGAGGAAACAGCTTGGAATTGGATAAATTAAAATTTTATATAGCATTCATAGAAAAGCATAGGGGTCTTATTCTTTCTGTCTGCGGTGTTATCAGCATAGCGGCTCTTTGTCTTTTTTTCTTTAATAATGACAAGCCTGACGTTAATGAAAATACAATTGTAAGTCCGAGTTACAGTTATAATTCAAATTCCTCCACACAAAACGGTGTAACTGATAACAGTACAGCCGGTTCTTCACAAAACATCAGTAATTTTTCGGGTGTAACTTATGTGATGACAACAAGTCCTGATAAGCAAGCACCCTGGGAATCAACTACAAGGTTTGAGATAGGTGCAACATCTTCTTCGGGGGTAGTTGTTACAGATTCAAACGGTGTTACGGTTACTAATCCCTATAACGGAATTACAATCCCATCCACTTCAACTGCGCTTCCAAATGTAAATACCCAGCCTGCACAAAGTACTACCTGGCAAAAAATTACAACAACAACTACTCAGCCGATAAATAATGATTCACAAAATAATGTTACTACAAAGACTACGACTACAAAAAAGACTACGACTACTACTAAACCTACCACAACGGTGAAAGCAGACCCGATACCTGTTGACGTTGTAACAACAGGCACGTGGGTTGACAGCAGCGGAGTTTTTTATGTAGGAATTGACAGCGATGGTTGGGGCGGTACAATCAGGTCAAATCAGCAATCTATAAAAGTTGTGGTTGACGGAGTTGCAATGAGCAAGTCAGTACCTATTAAAATTAAAAGTAATAGAGACGCAGACGGAAACCAAGCTATTGAGCTTGATTTGACAGAATATGAAATCGATCTTTCAAGCGCCTCAATTTCATTTGTGGTGCCCGAGGGATTTTTACAGACTGTTTCAGGTTCAAAGTATAATAACTCATTTGAGGTTACAAATTAAATAACAATTGGCAGTGAAAACGCGGTTTTCACTGCCGTTATTATTTGCAGGTTTGTTATTTGTTATATAACTGAAAAACACCCTCCGCCTAAAGCAGAGGGTGTTTTAAAATATCAATCACTATCAGTCCATGTACTTTTCAAGTACGGTAATAATATCGCCGAGTGTTTCAATGTTAGCAACCTCACGGTCGGGAATTTCAACATCAAACTCGTCTTCAATTGCAACTGCAATGTTGATAAGCTCAAGTGAGTTGAGTCCCAATTCGCCTCTTATGTTTGTTGCCTCGGTAAGAGTTTCGGGGTCAAGGTCAACAAAACGGCAGATAACAGCTCTTAATCTTTCAAGCATATTGTGATACCCTCCTTTATTTTAGGCTTGTGTTAATTTATTATTTGTGTATGTATCAATGACTTTTTGTCTGATAACCTTTCTTGTGGAGTTCTTTTCAAACTCATTGAATGAAACGTAAACACTTTGAACCTTGCGGTAAGCAGGCTGTCCTTTGTTTGAAGCGGAAACGTCAGCTTTTACCTTAGCAATGATTTCTTCTTCGGTCATATCGCCGTGGTCGGCTTTGTCGGTATAAACGGCAGCGGCCATTATAACAACATCCTTACCGTTGATTTGCTTGTGTTCTTCAAAAGCAACAACTTCCTTAGCATAGGGGAGGTTTTCCATAATATTGCTTTCAACAGTTTCAGGGAAGATGTTTTCACCGTTGGGGAGAATGATGAGGAACTTTTTACGTCCGGTGATATAAAGCTCGCCGTCTTCATCAAGTCTGCCGTAGTCACCGGTTTTGAACCAGCCGTCTTCTGTAAAGGATGCCTTTGTAGCTTCCTCGTCTTTGTAGTAACCCTTTGTTACGTTGTCGCCCTTGAGTAAAATCTCACCGATGCCTTCTTCGTCGGGGTTGTCGATTTTAAACTGTGCCCTGGGGAAAGCCTTACCTGCTGAAAGAGGCTTATGACGTCCGTCTTTATGAAGTGTAACAGTGGGTGAAGCTTCTGTCATACCGTAGCCTGAAATGATGGTGAAGCCTATTTCGGAAAGGCTCTTGATATGGTCAGCTCTTGCAGGAGCACCGCCGCAGCTCATTGTGGGGAACATACCGCCGAAGTTGTCGGCAATTTGCTTAAATACAATGGGACGAATGTCAAGACCTATGGTATCAAGCAGCTTGTTGCTGATTTTTATCATTTTTCTCATAATATCAGCCTTGCCGGAGGCTTCAGCCTTTGACCAAATGCCGTTGTAAATTGCCTCAAGAACAAGGGGAACAACTGCCATAGCTGAAGGTCTGAAGTCGTTAATGTTGGGAAGAATGTTTTTAAGGCTGTCATTTATGTAAATGATACCGTTCATATAAGTAGCTGTAAGAATACTGCATGAGAGCTCATAAACGTGGTTCATGGGGAGAATTGACATAGTTGAAAGCTCAGGTCCGAGGAAGTCGAGAACACCCTCAACATTTGAAGCAAAGTTGTAATGAGTGAGCATAACACCCTTGTTTGTACCTGTTGTACCGGAAGTGAAAACAATAGCACAAAGGTCGTCTTTTTCAACTTTTGCATCCATAAAACGGGTGTCGCCTTTTTTAAGAAGCTCTTTACCCATTTCACAAAGCTTGTCAATGTGAGCATACTTTTCGCCCTCTTTGTTTCCGTTCATAGCAATAATGAGCTTGCAACGGTCATCGTTGGCAATGTGAGCTTCAGCAGCGTCAAAGTAGGTTCTGCTTACAAAAACAGCTTCTGCGTCACCTTTTGAAATGAGCATACTGATGTCCTTGTCGGGAAGCTCTTTGTCAATAGGTACTGCAACACCGCCGCTGCAAACAATTGCAAAGAAAGCAACAACCCAGTTGTAACTGTTTTCACTTACAATTGAAATGTGCTTGCCGGCAAGACCCATTTCAAAAAGGGCTGTACCTAATTGCTTAACTTTGTCGTGGAAATCTCTTACGGTGTAAACAGCGTCCTGTTTCTTGACCTTTTCAACAAACTGAACTCTGTCACCAAACTCCTCACTTCTTGTAAAGATGTCCTTTACAGTGCTGAGTGGTCCGTAACGGTGGATTTTTGCTCTGAGCTTTTTAAGCTCGCGAATTTCTTTTTTACTTAATTCTACGTGCATTTTTTTAACTCCTGATTCTAATATTTTTACGGCTGTAAGCCGCTGTTTACTCTAATATAATTTTTTATGCTTCACACATATCAAGAAGCTCTTTTACGGTAATGTCGGGGTTTTCAATACCCGTAAGAATAACCTTGACAGCATTTTTGTGGAGAGCTTCAATTTGCTCTTTTTTAGAGAGCTTAACTCTGTACATATAGTTAAGGTTAATACCCTTATCCTTGGGGTCGGGTGAACAAATTGTGTAAAGCGGTGTGAAGTATCTGCCCAAGTCATAGGTTTGGAAATCAAACTTGACATCGAAGTCAAACTCAGTCGGAACGGGAATCCAGGAGAACATCATACAGGCAGGACCTTGAATAAGGCTGTAGTTGTACATTTCCCTTGAAAGGTCACGGGCTGTTATGTAAGGATAGTCAAGATGGCGATAAAGCTGAGTTCTGACACGGGTATATTCTTTAAGGCCGTCCATAAAGGTCTGGTCTTCGTTTATTATTGTGCGCACCTGAACGGGCTGAACCAAACAACCGCTCATTCTCTTTTCTTTTACAGTAGCACGCTTTGAGCAGGTTGCCATCATAAATACGTCGTTTGTTCTGTAATTGATGGCACTGCAATGAGTACGAAGACCCATCATAAAGAGACTTTCGGGAGCAATGTTGTTGTTTTTACAGAAAGCGAAAATTTTCGCCGCATCCTCAGTACCGATGTGACCTTGAATCATATTACATTTATCAAGCAGGGGATTGTATGCGGCAGGAACGCGAAGATTGGGATTCTTCTTTTTAACACGCATTTTTTCAAGGAAAGCAGGTCCGTGAACACCGGCATAGAAAGGCTCGCCGCCTTTTTCAAAGTATTTTCTGTACCATTTTTCGTGCTTGTCGAATTTCTTTTTGGTTTTTACAACTTCAAGCTCCTGCTGAATGTATTCTTCGTAGGAATAAAGGGGAGCAGGAAGCTCTTTACCCTTTTTAAGAGCCATATAAATGCCCATAAGGTCGAGATAAAATACAACAGCACCTAAAGCGTCCATATTGAGGTGGCTTACATTAAAGTAAACACCGCTTCCGACACCGAGAGTTTTAAAGAAAATAATTCTGAAACACTCGTCTTTTAAAAAGTAAACGGGAACTTGTGCATCGGCACCTAAAAACTCCTTTTGCTGTTCAATACTGCGGAAGTATTTGCAGGGAACCTTATTCATTTTAAAAGAGGGTAAAAAGTACTGTTGAAGCTTTTTGTCAACCTTTTTAAAACGGATACGCAAGCTGTCGTTTCGTTCAAATTCAATGTTGAGTGCCTTTGTAAGCAAATCGAAGTCGAGGTCCTCACTAATTGAAAATGAGGTGGGAATTTGGGTGAGCTGTTTGCTGAAGCTATACTTAACCATAAGGTACATAGTTTCCTGTGAGGGAATAAGGTCATACAGCTTATAGGGAAATTCTTTCTTCATTTTTTCGCACTTCTTTCCTATTTTATATAGTTCAGTAGTCAGTTTTTTCTTAGTTAAAAAACTGTTAATTATACACTAGTTCAGTATATCAAATAGCCTGATTAAAGTCAAGGGTATTTGAATAAAACTTTCTAACATAGTGTAACAAATTAAATATTGTGATGCAATTAAGACAGAATATCGTTATAGCAACTTTGAGAAAATGTTAATTTTTTGTAAACAGTATTTTTTAGTTAAAATAAAAGGTAATGCACCGCCGATTTTGCATTTTAGCGGTGCATATTCAGGGTTTATTTCAGTTATAGCCAATAGCTGTTCAGTTTTTACCGTTTTGGGTGCTGTTGCAGTTTCTTTCAGCACTTCCGTCACCTTTTGAATGTTCGCCTTTTTGATGATGCGATTCGTTGTTACCGCTTCCGTCACAGTTGCTATTTGACGGGATTGCAGCATCAATATCAATTTCGCCGTCGGAAAGGGAAGTGATAAGGTCTTTAAGCTGACGCATTGTCATATTTTGTGCCTCTTGCTCGGTAAAGTCGGGGTCAAGCTCTTTTATGATTAGAAAGGCTCTGTATTTTCCGTAGGAAAGGCCGTGTTCATGAGCCTGTGAAACATCATCGCAAGTTGTTTTATAACATTGGGTGTTGGCATTATCTTTTGTGCAGTGACGAAGTACGGAAAGCATCTCATCACTTTTTTCATCGTCATCACTAACCACGAGCACTGTCATAAATTCGCCGTCATTGAGCAGGGCGTTGACCTTTTCATTTTCAATTACGGCTTCAACGGCATCTTTGTAGTTCAGGTGTTTAAGATGCAAGTCTTCTAAAAGCTTTTCACCGTCAAAATTGATGCCTTTGCAGGAAAGTACCTTATCAAAGCGGTTAATTTCAAGCTCAAGTGAGGGGTTTAAATCTATGCTGATTGTAGCTGTCGGGGTGAAGTAAAGGTAAAAAGCAATTACACTTATCAGGGAAAATACAAAACAGGCGGCTGCCGTAAACAGAGGCTTTAAAGAAACAACCTTGCGTGTGTTTGTTGCTGTTTCTTCGCTCACCATTTTCAATACAGCGTTTTTTGTTTTAGCTTTTAAAATATCGTCTGCTTTAACATCGTCAAAAGCATTTTTTATTTTATTTTCCATAAAACTCACCACCTAACTTCTTTTTTAAAATGGACTTCGCTCTTGTAATGAGTGTGTAAATTGTGTTAGTGTTTTTTTCGAGGATTTCACCTATTTGAGGGGCTGTATATTCTTCGTAAAAGTGTAAATAAATCACTTCCCGATATTTTTGCGGCAAGCTCATTACGGCCTCAAGAACATAGCGATTGTCTTCACTTTGAGGAGCCGCTTGTTCGATTACTTCATCAAGCGGTACTGTTCGTGAGCGGAAGAAGTGCTTCAACAAGTCCTTGCAAGCGTTCATTGTCACACGGATTATCCAAGCTTTTTCGTGTTGCTCACTTTCAAAAACAGGGGCAGAGAGGGCATATTTCAAAAACACTGTTTGAAATACATCCTCTGCATCTGCAAAGTTTTTCAGTTGTATCATACATATACGTTTTACAGTATCTGCATACTTGTCAATCGCTTGACTTACTTCAATTTCACTTCGCATTTTTCTGCCCCTTCTTTAAAAGATTATCTGTTTTTGTTGCAGTGTACTTGACTTTTACGGTTACCGCAGTCTGTGTAGTTGTCGCAAACGCCGTTGTTGTCGCTGTCAACATATCCGGCACCGTTGCCTTGACACTTACCGTTATCGCGGTATGCGTAGTTATCGCAAACGCCATTATTGTCATTGTCTGCATAGCCGGCACCGTTGCCTTGACCCTTGCCGTTACCGCAGTCTGCGTAATTGTCGCAAACACCGTTGTTGTCATTGTCAACATAGCCGTTGCCGTTGCCTTGACACTTGCCGTTACCGCAGTCTGTGTAGTTGTCGCAAACGCCATCGTTGTCGTTGTCAACATAGCCGCTGCCGTTGCGTGCGCTTGCTGTCATAGCAATACTCACGATAAGAAGAATCGCTACGAGTACGAATAAAAGTTTTTTCATGGTTTTGTCCTCCGAAAAAAAGTATTTTAAAACCACGTTTTTTGTGATTTCATTTTTAATACGATTGAGAGGGGAAATTCCATTCATTTTTTTCAAAAAAACTTTAAAAATTTTTTATTTTCATTATAATATGTGTACGTATAAAAATCAATAATGTATGTATGTGTAAAAATCAAAGATTTTACTTCCCAAAGGGAAAGAAAGAAAAACTGAAAAAAGTTGAAAAAAATTAAGAAAAAGTGTTGACAAACTGAAAATTCTGGTGTATAGTATACAAGTCGTCGCAAGAGTGATGACAGAATGTGGGAGCATAGCTCAGCTGGGAGAGCATCTGCCTTACAAGCAGAGGGTC
>JBJEOK010000060.1:0-6341 GCA_051880695.1 Acutalibacteraceae bacterium
GCACCTTCACTCGTTCCAATTCTCTGTCTACGTTTAAAATGAGGTTCTACGGTTAGCCTCTGCAGTTTGGAGAAAAGGTTGTGCTTCTACGTCAGGGGGTGGCTAAGCATAAGTCCGCACTATCGCGAACATTCTGCGAATGTTCGCTCGCGGCGGCGGCAAAGGCTTCGCGCCAAGCTAAAGCTTGGCTGTCTTGCCGCCGCCCTCGGCTACGCCTACACAATTGTGCTTCGCACAGTTATATTGTTTCGCAACTTCGTTGCTACGCAGTTTTATTGCCTATCGGCAGTTATATTTGCCTGACGGCAAGTTATATTGTGCTTCGCACAGTTAAATTACAAAAGAAAGATACAGCCAAAATAAAAAATCAGCCTGACTTACTTTTTTGTAAAAAAGTAAGCAAAAAACTTTTGTTTGTCTGCCGTTACCCACGACTTATCTTAAGCGATGTAGAGTTATCCTATATATAACTCTATCCCGTGATATTCCTGCCGAGGTACTCGACCAGCGGTGTAAAGTTTATTTCTATATAACTCTTTCCCGTGATATTCGTGCCGAGGTACTCGGCCAGCGGTGTAAAGTTGCCCTCTAAATAACTTTCACCCGTGACATTCCTGTCGAGGTACTCGACTCGGCTCGACTCCGTTTGCACGAAGTGCAACTTCATTACGCAGTACTCCATTGTGCAAACACTTCATTTATCGCAAGATAACTTTATTCATTTATGCGTCTTCAGACCATAAATGACTTACCAGTGCCCTGTATTCCTCATCGCTTATCGCCATAATTGAGCCGTGTCTCGGGGAAAAGTCCATTTCATAGTCGCTTCTTTTAACAGCCTTGTAATCTCTCAGATTATCAGTCTGCTGCATAAAGAAACGCCCCTTGCCGTATTCGTCCATAACTAAAAGATAAGTGTCAGTGCCGGTGAGACGGTAAATCTGACTGCCCTCAACACCGCTTGGCGCAAGGGAAACAACAGTGGGCTTATCCTCGTAAGGACCTGTTAAGCTTTTACTTGTAACATAGGCTATGGTCTGGTCTTCATCGTGTTTGAAGAAAAGGAAAAAGAGGTTTTCCTTTTCACTGTAAATTATGTCACCGTCAATGGTCTGTATGCCCTCTCTTATGTAAAGGGGCTTTGGCTCGGTGATGGTTTTCATATCGGCGCTGTGGGCATAATACATACCGGCGGTATTGTACTCTTTAGTAGAATGTGCCCAGTAAATCATATAGGCATTTTCTTTTTCGTCCCAAATTGCCTGCGGCGCCCACGCCCTTGTGGTATTCTTGTATTTTTCACCGAGGTCTTTAATGTCAATAAGCGTCTCGTCTGTCCAGTTTATCAGGTCGGTGCTTTTCCAGGTGATGAGCGCGTGGTTTGACTCCCAACCCTCCTCGCATTTCATATCTGTGCCTATGATATAAGCTTCGCCGTTTTTTCCGCGGAAAATATAGGGGTCGCGCACGCATTTTTTACCTTTAGTCTGGGTTATAACGGGCTTATTATTGTTGAGAGGCTTAAAATCATAGCCGTTTTCACTTACGGCAAAGTGCAGGGTCTCTTCGCCCTCACCGTTACCTACAAAGTAAACGAAAAGGTACTTACCTTGATGGTTTATCTTTTCCGCATAAAGGCTTTTTCTTTTTTTCATGGCTTTATAAACCTCGTCCTTTTCGTTAAAGGGAAGATTTTCACCGTTAACTTTCATCGTGTTTTCGTGGCCCTTGCCGGCAAGGATGATTATATCACCTTTTTGTGCGTTTAAAACGGCATATTCTATGGCCTTAGCTCTGTCGGGAATGATTATATAGTCACCGCCTTGCTTTTTACAGCTTTGAGCAATTTCTTCGCAGATTTTAAGGGGGTCTTCAAAGTTAGGGTCATCGCTTGTGATAATTGAAAAGTCGCTGAGCGCCCCTGCAACAGAGCCTAATTCCTGACGTCTGCACTCTGTTCTGCCGCCTACCGAGCCGAAAAGTGTTACAACTCTGTTATGCTCATAAGCTTTTGCGGTGTCAATAATACTTTTAAGGCTTAAGCCGTTATGGGCATAGTCGATTATTACCGTAAAGTCTTCGGTGCCTTGTAACATTTCACCTCTGCCTTTTACAAATACAGTTTCAAGGCCTTTTTTAAGGCTCCCGTCATCAATGCGGAAGATTTCAGACACTGCCGCCGCAACAAGGGCATTTGATGCGTTTACGTCACCGGGTAAGGAAATATTGAAGCTTTTTTCTTCGCCCTCATTTTTGAATGTAAAGCTCATGCCTAAAACATTGCCGAACTTTATTTTGTCGCATTTTGTAAGTGCGAAGTCACAGCTTTCTTTAGTGCCGTAGGTATAAACCTTGCCGTTGCAGTTTTCTTTTATAACGGGAGCAAAGGGGTCATCGGCATTTATTATGCTCACCTTACAGCGGGGGAAAAGCTGAGTTTTCCAGTAGGCATATTCTTCAAATGACTCGTGCTCGTTTGTGCCGATATGGTCAGGCGAGAGGTTTGTGAAAACGCCTACGGCAAAGGTAATGCCGTCTACCCTGTGAGCCTTGAGACCTAAGGAAGAAACCTCAATAGCCGCCGCCTTACAGCCGCCGTCAGCCATTTGACGAAGCATTTTTTGAAGCTCATAGCTTTCCGGTGTTGTGTTGACCGTAGGCAGAACCGTGTCACCGAAAGATGCACCTACCGTACCTATAATACCCGTCATAATTCCGCCTTTTTCAAGGACATTTTTAACAATGTGGGCAACAGTGGTTTTACCTTTTGTGCCGGTTATACCTATTACCGTAATATCCTTTGAGGGATTTTTGAAAAAATTACAGCTCATTTGAGCTAAGGCGGCTCTTGTGTCACTCACCGTAATTACAACTGCGTCTCCGGGCAAAGAAACACTGTCACTGCAAACAAAAACTCTGCTGCCCTTTTCGTAAGCGCTGAGGGCATATTTGTGCCCGTCGGCAAAGGCACCTTTAAGGCAAACAAAGGCTATGCTTTCGCCGGCTTTTCTTGAATCGTAAACAATATCTGTAAGGTCAGCGTCAATAAAATTTTCACTTTTATAATCTATATTTTTTAAAACTTCGCTTAATTTCAATTTAATCTCCCCCTGTTATACATCTTCTTTCATTTTCCTGAGAGCTTTTTCTCTTTTTACTTCTGCTCTGCCTTCGAGGTAAATTCTGCGTTTTTCCTCCTTGCCCTTGCCGAAAAGTCCCGCCTGACGGAAAGACTCAACAAACATAGCTGCCAGGCATCCGCCCGAGCCGAGCATAAGGTCAACCATAGTATCCGTCAAGCCATAGGCATAGCTTACCTGACCGTGCTGCATAACAAAGCCGTAAAGCCTGTCCATAGTAAACTCGTAAAACTCCCAGCCCACTAAAAGTGATACACCGAAGCCAAAGGAGAAAAGTGCCTGCACCGATACCTTGACAGGTCTTTTTTCGCCCTGCATTATACCGCAAAGGACAAAGGCTCCCGTAGTTGCAAGGTAGCCTGCGAAAATGTGCTCGGGAATGTCAATTCCCCTGAAATCGGTGCGTGTGTTAAGGGTTGTGCCTACAACACAGGCAAGGCAGATAAACACGTTTAACATCGTCTGCAAAAAGGAGGGCACCTTTGTAATAAAGGACTTTCCGCCGAAAAGCTGGAACATATCCCAGAGATGGGTGAAAATTATGGCAAAGGCGGCCTGCACAATTTCGGAGGTGTAGCCGGTCATAAGTCCCCACACGCCCCAGAGAAAAAGCGCCAGTCTGCAAGCCCACCAAGTATATTGTGTCCCCTTTGAAAGAGGCGGTATTTTATTAAGCTTTTTTTTCATTTATATGTGATTTCCTTTCAGAAAAAATAACTAATTAAGTTATTATATCACAAGCCTTACGGTTTTTCTATACTAAGAGAGATTTTTTATAATAAACTTTTTATGTAAAAAAAGGAAACGGAGAACAAGGTCACCGTTTCGCAAAATTTAAGGTTTATTTTATTATTATTATTCGTTCACCTGTTAACTGCATAGGAAAAGTCTCTAAAATCTCCTCACTGCAAATAACAGCTACCTCTTTGCCCTTAAAGGAATCGGCAGTCATATCTACAACATAATAGCCGTCAATAACAACTTCCACTTCGTCGGAATAGTCAAAGACATATTTTCCCGCGTCTTTATCGGTGATAAGCAGACTGCTTCCGATAACGCTTTCAACGGTACCGCTTATCATAATTTCACCTGATTTCAGCGAAGTGTCTGCACGGTTTTCACTTTTTGAGCAAGAGAAAAATGCCACGGAAAAAATAAGCGACAGCAAAACGGTAAGTACTTTTTTCACATAAATCCCCCTTTCGAAGTATTCTTTTATATATATGATGATATACAGTCTCAAATTGTTGCAAGATAAGAAAAAATTATATATGATTACATACTTGAAAAAATATATGATTTATTGTATAATTCAACTGCATTTATTTTAATGTTTGAAAGGAATCGTAATAAATGGAACAATTCAAAGACTTTTTTGATTTTAAAAGCACGGTTTACACAAAAACAACAAGTATTATCCTTGCGGCAGTACTTCTTTTTACAACCGGCTTTTTTATGGGCGCTTTTACAAGTGACAATGTAAATGTCAGTGACGGTGCTTCAAATGAAACCGTACAGGTAAATGCCGCTGTGCAAACAACTGCCGCACAGACAACTGTTCCCCAAACAACAGTCGCAGTTCAGACTGCTTTAGAGACACAAACAAGCTCAAATGCCGCAAGCGGCTCACAAGCTTCCTCAGGTGCTCCTACAACTACCGAGGAAATAGTCGCACTTTTCAACAAGGCCGCCGACGGTGTTAAAACAGACGCCGTAAAGGTTGTGAAAAACTTTGAAAAGCGTTCTCCTCAGCCTGAAAAGACAGTAGTACCCTCAGCTTTACAGGGCACTGCAAACAGCCTTGTGGAAGAATTTATGAAAGATGACAACACTCCCATTGAATATACCGCAAAAGAGGACATCGTTGCAAATTATCCGGTACCCGGTCAAAGCTACAGCAGTAAGCTTACCGCCGCAGACGTAAAAGAGGCCACCTGCAATGACCTTGGCAGTGAATATGAAATCACTCTCAAGCTCAACGACACGCAAAATCCCACCGCAGGCTCAGGCGTAGGTGCCGCTTGTGACGTTATTGAAGCAGAGGAAGTCACTTCTATCAAAGCCGCTTCCGCAATTTTAAAAGAGTTTATCATCAATTACTATGACTGCGTTATTAAATGTAAAATTGATAAAGCAAGCGGTCATCTTACATGGGCAAGCTACGTAACTCCTCTTACCATTGAATGTAAGGTAAGCATGCTTGTTACAACAGTTGACGCAACTGTCGGTCTTACATTTGAAAAGGATTATACCGTAACTTATTGATGTCTAGCCGATTACATCGGCTCGAATATTACGGGATAGAGTTATGTAGAAATAAACTTTACACCGCTGTCGATTACATCGACTAGATTTTCACGGGGTCGAGTACCTCGACGGGATTATCACGGGATAGAGTTATGTGGAAATAAACTTTACACCGCTGAAAATAGGTGTGTCTAATATAATTTTTGGTTAGCCTGATACTTAATAGAAAGTGTCAGGCTGATTTTTTGTTTTGTTTATCTTAAGGTTGAGGCTGTGGGTAAGTGGGAGGCGGAGCCGAGCCGCTGAGCGAACATTCGCAGAATGTTCGCGATAGACGGAGTTAGTGAAGTTGAACTTTTGCGGTAAAGCAGAGCCTATCCGTCTTTATCGCCAACCTATCAATTTACCGCCACGTAAAAAAAGCTGTATCTTATGTAACTACCTGACCTATATATCCCACTGATGTAGAAGCACAACTTTATCCACATGAATTAACTCGCCGCAGGCGAATATAACTGCGTAGCGGCGGAGCCGCGAAGCAATATAACTTGCCGTAAGGCAAATATAACTGCCGACAGGCAATATAACTGCGAAGCGGCGAAGCCGCAGAGCAATGCGGCGGCAAGACAGCCAAGCTTTAGCTTGGCGCGAAGCCTTTGCCGCCGCCGCGAGCGAACATTCGCAGAATGTTCGCGATAGACGGAGTTAACGAAGTTGAGCTTTTTCGGTGAAGTAAAGCCTATCCGCCCTTGCGAAAATTTACGACATCCCCTCATAAAAAGGGGGTGACGGAAATTTTCGCCCTACGCCGCCGACCTATCAATTTACCGAACATTAAAAAAGCACTCACTTATGTGCAACCTGACTTGCATATCCCACTGACGTAGAAGCACAACCTAACCGTCACACTGCAGAGGCTAACCGTAGAACCTTATTTTAAATGCAGATAGAGAA
>JBJEOK010000061.1:0-30835 GCA_051880695.1 Acutalibacteraceae bacterium
AAAGCACGAAAAAGTATTGCTTTAAGGCTGGGTTCGGATTATACTTTTCACCCTAGGTTGATGGCTTATTATAACATAAAAAACAAATTAGGGGAAGTGCTTTTTACACTTCCCCTTATATTAACTTTCTCTGAATTCAACCTCACCGTTTTGACCGAGAGTACAAAGATAGCTTTTGCCTTTTTCAATTTTACCCTCAAGGAGCTTTTCCGAAAGGGGATCTTCAATTTTCTTCTGTATTGCTCTTTTAAGGGGTCTTGCACCGTAAACGGGGTCGAAGCCCTCTTTTGAAAGCATCTTTGTAACGTCATCAGAGAAAGTAAGTTCAGTATCCATAGCTTTGAGCCTTAGTTGAAGTGTGGTAAGAAGCTTAGCGGCAATTTCTTCAATTTCCTTGTCCGTAAGCTGAGAGAAAACGATTATTTCATCAACACGGTTGATAAATTCCGGCTTAAAGGTTTTCTTTAATTCGCCCATAACTGCCGCTTCAATTTTATCACTGCTTTCTTTATCGCTTTCCTTTGCAAAACCTATGGATTTGTTTTCACCGGCAATAAGCTTGGCGCCTAAGTTTGAGGTCATAATTATAATGGTATTTTTAAAGTCAACACGTCTGCCTTGGCTGTCGGTGAGTATGCCATCATCCAAAATCTGCAAAAGCATATTGAAAACGTCCGGGTGAGCCTTTTCAATTTCGTCAAACAGAATTACACTGTAAGGGTTGCGTCTTACCTTTTCCGTAAGCTGACCGCCCTCCTCATAGCCCACATAGCCCGGCGGAGAGCCTACAAGCCTTGAAGCGTTGTGCTTTTCCATAAACTCACTCATATCAAAGCGGATAACTGCATTTTCACTGCCGAAAACCGCCTGACCTAAGGCCTTGCAAAGCTCTGTTTTACCTACGCCCGTAGGACCGGAGAAAATAAAGGAGCCCATAGGTCTTTTCGGGTCTTTAAGTCCGCTTCTGCCTCGTCTTATGGCCCTTGCAACGGCAGAGACGGCTTTTTCCTGTCCGACGATTCTTTCGTGAAGTATGCGCTCCATTTCAAGAAGCCGTGTACTTTCCTCTTTCGTTATTTCCGAGGTGGGAATACCTGTCCAGCTTGAAACGGTTTCGGAAATTTCCGTCGGGGTCACAGTGCCTTTGTCGAGGGTACGCTCCTCTTTCCAACGGGTTTTTGCTGCGGTGATTTCACTCATAAGCTCTTTTTCGCTGTCTCTTAAAGCGGCGGCTTTTTCAAAGTCCTGACTGTCAATAGCGGCAGACTTCTCTTTAAGCACGTCTTTCAGCTTTTCTTCAAGAGCCTTAACCTCCGGAGGGGCGGTGTAGCTTTTAAGCCTTACCTTCGAAGCGGCCTCGTCAATAAGGTCAATTGCTTTATCGGGAAGAAAACGGTCGCTTATATAACGTGAGGAAAGCTTAACTGCGGCAATAATAGCGTCGTCTGTTATTTTTACCTTGTGGTGTGCCTCGTACTTGTCTCTGAGACCTTTTAAAATTTCAATTGCCTCATCTTCCGTAGGCTCGCCTACTTTTACAGGCTGAAAACGTCTTTCAAGGGCACTGTCCTTTTCGATGTATTTTCTGTATTCGTTCAATGTGGTTGCGCCGATAAGCTGAAGCTCGCCTCTTGCAAGGTTGGGCTTTAAAATATTTGCCGCGTCAACTGCACCCTCTGCCGAGCCGGTGCCTATGAGGTTGTGAACCTCATCAATGAAAAGGATAACGTCTTTTGATTTAATAACTTCCTCAACGCAGGCTTTGATTCTCTCTTCAAAGTCACCGCGGTATTTTGTTCCGGCAACCATACCTGTAAGGTCAAGGGCAACTATACGCTTGTCTTTTAAAATCTCCGGCACGTTATCCTGTGCTACCTTGAGGGCAAGACCCTCTGCAATAGCTGTTTTGCCCACACCCGGCTCACCGATAAGGCAAGGGTTGTTTTTAGTACGCCTTGACAAAATCTGTATAACACGTTCAATTTCTTTTTCACGGCCGATTACGGGGTCGATTTCACCTTTTTTGGCTTTTTCCGTTAAGTCTTTGCCGTATTTATCAAGGGACGGTGTGGAGGAGTTTTGATTTTTACCTTTTCTTGACGATGAAGAAGTGCCTAAATCATTGTTGCTTCCTGAGCTTATTTCGTCAAGAATAAGTGGGGCAGACAATCCTGCCGCACGAAGTATCTCTTTTGCAGAGGACTCCTCTTGACTTAAAAGTGCTTTTAAAAGGTGCTCTGTGCCCACATAACCGGAGTTTTCTCCGGCGGCAAGGCTTACCGAAAGCTCAATTATACCCTTTGCTCTGGGCGTGAAATCATTTGGCATTAAAACTGTGGGAATGCCTATACCCACTGCCTTTTTAATGGCGGCAACAACACTTTGCTGTGTGACACCGCGCCTTGTAAGGCTGCTTACCGAGGAAACGCTGTCCTCTTTTACTATGGCGGCAAGAAGATGCTCACTGCCTATATATGTGTGGCCTAAGTTTTCTGCAATTTCAATTGCGCGGTTTAAAACTCTGTTGGCTTTTTCCGTAAAACCGGTAAATTTATACATTTATATCACCTCTTTTATAAGGATAGAAACACTTTATAAAAAACAGAGTTATGATTGTACTTCTTATAGAAGTCTTGTAATTTTATGAAAGTATTTCTCTGATTTTTTCGGCTCTGAAAATATCCCTTTCGTCAGCGGATAAGTTTTCGCCTTTTAAAAGTTTAATTGTGGCAGGCTGAAGCAGAATAAGTGCAGCCGTAAGCTTTTCGGCAGGCACATTTACTATGCCTTGGCTGTTACCTAAAAGCACAAGAGAGGCAAGTGAAGAAAGCTCCCTTGAGGTAAGCTTGTAGGCGCTTTGTAAAATACCCTTTGAGCGGTATATTTTGTCAATGAGCTCGCTGTCCTTTGCGGCACTCTTTCTTGCGGCCTTTTCTTCCTCAATAATTTGCAGTGCAATTGAGGTAAGGTTTTGAAGTGCCGCTTTTTCGCTGATGCCTAAGGTAACTTGATTACTCAGCTGATAGATGTTTGCAGAGGCTTCGTCGTTATATGCACCTCTGAGGGTAAGACCTAACTTTGATACGGTGGTGGAAAGTCTCCTCATAGCACCCTTTAATGTCAGGGCAGGCAAGTGTAAAAGCACGGAGGCTCTCATACCTGTGCCTAAATTTGTGGGGCACTGTGTAAGATAACCTAACTTTTCATTAAATGCGTAGGGAAACTTTGATTCGATGAAGCTGTCAATACTGTCAGCCTTTTTGAAAGCTTCCTCACAGTTCAGACCGGGTAAAACAGCCTGAATTCTAATGTGATCTTCCTCACAAAGCATTATGCTTATTTCCTCGTCGTCACTCATAAGTAAAGCTCTGCCTGTTGTATCGTAGGCAAAATCGGGACTTATAAGGTGCTTTTCTGCAAGGGAAACAGCCTCGTTTGCTGTGAGAGTTTCCATATCGGTAAAGTTAAGCTTAATATCAGTATAATCTGAAAAGGCGTCCTTTACACAGGCACAAAGATTTTTCTTAGCCTCCGTGTCAAGGCGGCAGGGGAAGGGGAAAGAAGTGAGATTTCTTGCAAGACGAACTCTTGTTGATAAAACGATATCGCCGTGCTCACCTAAAGTATTGTACCAGCTCATTTTATTTGTCCCCCTTTAATGCTTTAATTTCGTCGCGTAAAATTGCGGCTTTTTCAAAATTTTGTTCTTCAATGGCTTTTTGCATTTCTGCTTGAAGGTCAAGGATTTTTTCTTCTGCGGTCTTTTCTTTTGCCGTAACTTCAGGTGCGGTGTGTGCGGGAACCTTGCCTTGGTGAGTGCTTTTTCCGTGAATACGCTGAACAGAGGGGAGAAGCTTTTTATAGAATTTTTCATAGCAAGCTGAGCAGCCGACTTTTCCCGTTTTGACAATATCATCAAAACTGCAGCCGCAGGTTTCGCACCTCTGCTTTTGTCTTTCACCTAAGGCGAAAGTACTTTCACCGAAAAATGATGAGAAAATTCCCGGCAAGTTAAGTGAAAAGTCATCGAAGAAGTTGCCTACACCTAAGCTTTGTGCACAGCTGTGGCAGTAGTGACTTTCAGTAGCTTCGCCGTTTACGACACGTTTGATGTGTGTAGTGGCTTCGTTTTTGTTGCAATTTTGGCATAACATAGTGGTTACCTCCTTAATTTACTCTATTGTACTTAATAACATTTGCTTGAATATGGCGGCTCTGAGGCTATCTCTGTATTCGTAGGGAAGCGCTCTCAATATTCCGTCATTTAAAGCGGCAAGGATAAGCTGAGCATCATGCTCTGAAACAAGGTTGTGATATATCAGGTTTACAAGGTGGCTTTTTACGGTGCTTTCATCAATTTTGTCACCTATTGAAGAAAGAATCTGACTTAAAAGTGTTTCTTCGTCAAAAGCAACTCTTGTAATTCTTATGCAGCCTCCGCCTCCTCTGCGGCTTTCAACTATGAAACCTCTTTCAGGTGTAAACCGTGAGGAAAGCACGTAATTTATTTGGCTCGGCACACAGCCTAAGGTTTGAGCTAACATATTGCGCTGAAATTCAACCTCACTTTTTTCTTCAAGCATATCACTTATCATTTGCGCTATGGTGTTTGATAAATTCATTCTATCACTTCCTATGTTTGATTTTGACTATCTTTGACCTTTGACTATATTATAGCACTAAAAAGGCAAAACACAAAGGTCAAAAAAGGTCAAAAATGCCTTTTCAATCGGTGAAATCTTCGTTTTTCTTTAAATTTCTTTCGTTTTCTTTATTTTTTAAATTTTTTGACTTTTTTTGACCTTTAAAGGTCAAATGATCCTCGTGGCAAAGACTTTTAATCTCAAAAGGTTCAAGGGGTGAGGAAATTTCTTCAAAAAAGTCGGGTGAAAAAAGGTTTTTGCTGTCAAAAATATGCTTTTTCATTTATGTCTCCTTCGTTTAAGCTGAGCTTGGATTTAATTTTCCGCTTTGATTATTCTATGCAGAAAACTTTTGTTTAAACAGTAACACAAAGCTTGAATTTTCGTATACTGTGAATGTAGACGAAAGGAGGTAACGTTAATGGCTTGCAATAATGGTCTTTTCGGCGGTAACTGCTGCTCACTTATTATCATTCTTCTTATCTTATTTACTTGCTGCGGCGGTGATAGCGGTTTATTTAACACAAACGGCTGCGGCTGCGGATGTCAGAACAACTGCGGTTGCTAAAAAACAGTTTAAAGCCTTGCGAAACTCTTTGTAGTGCCGCAAGGCATTTTTTATATTGTAAAAGCTTCTGTTTGAAAAAGCAAAACCTGATAAGGCTTTCAATAATTAAAAAATTAAATTTGTAGCTTTTTGTATCTTTTCTTGTTTTTATATGATATAATATTAAAAATTTAATTTTTATATGTCAGGAGACGAAAAGATGTTAACATTTTTAAAAGGAATTATGGTAGGTCTCGGTGCAATTGCTCCGGGATTAAGCGGAAGCGTTCTGCTTGTTATTTTTAAACTTTACCAAAAAACCATCGAGGTTATAAACACTTCCATTAAGGCGGCGCTTGGCCTTGTGAAAGATTTTATAAAAAACATAAAGTCACTTAAAAATTTGAAAAATTCCCAAAATTTAAAGGTGCTCATTGAAAATATCAAGTTTATAGTGCCTCTGTTTTTAGGTATAGGCCTCGGTGCAATACTTTTCAGTAAGCTTGTGGATTTTCTTATGGCAAACTTTGAAATGCAGACAAGATTTGCTTTTTTGGGTCTTATTCTCGGTACGGTGCCCCTGCTTTTAAAGGAAGTAAAAAAAGAGGGCTTTAGAAAATTTTATATTTTACCTATGGTAATTGCCGCAGGTGTGGGTATTTTCCTTTTCTTCTTTAACAAGGATTTGTTCCCCGACATTGAAAATCCCAACTTTTTACAGTCGATTGTTTTAGGTATAGCCGTTGCAACATCTTATATTGTCCCCGGTGTTGACAGTGCGGCAATACTTTCCGCCTTAGGTCTTTATAATATATGGATTACATCTATTGCAAACATAACCTCATCGCTTCACATTCTCATTCCCGCCGGTGTAGGTCTTGTGGCAGGTGTGCTTTTGGTATCGTTTATCATTAACAGACTTTTGAAAAAGCATTACACCCTTACTTTTTCAATTATATTCGGTCTTTTTATAACCGTTATACCCAGTGTACTTAACGAAAGCTGTGTTGTAGGCAATAACCCGAAAACTTATGTAAGCTTTGTTCTTTTGGTTTTAGGCTTTATCGCGTCACTTCTTTTCAGTAACCTTGAAAAGCTGAAAGATAATCAGGAGCAGTAATTTAACAGGGCGGATACCCATTGACGAAAGCTGATAAATGTTGTATAATATAAAATCAAAGTATCACTTGATACAAAAATATTTTAATTTTGAAAGGAGCTCAATCCAAAATGGATGACCCCGGCAGTCTAATTTTCAGTATTATTTTATTGTTCCTGCTTATTTTGATAAATGCTTTTTTTGCAATGAGTGAAATTGCAATTATTTCCCTTAACGATAATGTGATTGAAAAGCAGGCAGAAGAAGGCAACAAAAAAGCAAAGCAAATTAAAAAGCTTACGGAAAACCCCAGTAATTTCCTTTCCACAATTCAAATCGGTGTTACCTTAGCAGGCTTTCTTACTTCGGCAAGTGCTTCAACAACCTTTGCACAAATGCTCACCGATGCCGTTTTAAGGACAAGTCCGGCACTTGCTTCATATCAAGGGATAATCAGCGGAGCCTCGGTTGTTGTTATCACACTTATAATGTCATACTTTTCACTTGTTTTAGGTGAGCTTGCACCAAAGCGTATGGCAATGCAAAGGCCTGAAAAAATTGCTTATAAGGTTGTGGGAATACTGCTTGTTGTTAAAAAAATTGCCTCGCCTTTTGTAAAGGTACTGTCCCTTTCAACTAACGGGGTAGTACGTCTTTTAGGCTTTGACCCCAATGCCAATGAGGAGGTTGTCACCGAAGAAGAAATCAGAATGATGGTTGACGTAGGTGAAGAAAAGGGCGTAATTGAAAATCTGCAAAAGGAAATGATAAACAACATCTTTGAATTTGACGATATTGATGTTACCGGTATTATGACTCACAGAACGGATATGGTTGCCGTTGAGGATACAGACAGCCTGAAAGAGGTTGTTGAGCTTTCAATTGAACACGGCTATTCCCGTATTCCCGTTTATCATGAGGACCAGGATAATATTATCGGTGTCATTTACATTAAGGATTTGCTCAAGTATGTCTCCGACGCTTTGCCGGAAAATGTTAATCCGGCAGATGTTATGCGCCCTGCCTATTATGTTCCGTCAAGTAAAAACTGCGGTGACCTTTTCAGCGAAATGACTGCTGAGAGAGTTCAGATGGCAGTTGTTGTTGACGAATACGGCGGTACGGCAGGTATTGTTACGGTTGAAGACCTTGTTGAGGAAATAGTAGGTAATATCCGTGACGAATATGACGACGAGGAAGAAGAAATTATAGAAGAAAGCGAAAACATCTTCACCATTGACGGCACAGCCTATATTGAAGAAGTTAACGAGCTTGTGGGTGATAAAATCCCTGAGGGTGAATACGATACCTTAGGCGGTTTTATTATAAGCAGACTCGGTTTTCTTCCCAAAGACGGCGAAATGAATGTGGTTGAGCTTGAAAACCTTAAATTTACAATTCTCAATGTTGAGGAAAGAAGAATAGGAAAGGTCAGGGTTGAGATTACTCCTGAGGAAAATATTGACAGTCAAGAGTGATGTAATGTTATAAGCTTTCTGTAAATACAAGAAATAATTTTAACAAAAACCTCTGTAAAGGTATTGACTTTTACAGAGGTTTATTATATAATATCCAAGCTGTGTAAAGATATTTAACTTTACAGGCGTTTTAAGGGAGGGAATGTTATGGCTAAAGAGCTTGATATAATAATGCTTTTTGATATTTACGGCGAAATGCTCACGCAAAAACAGCAGGACTTTATCAACTACTACTATAACGACGACCTTTCCCTTGCGGAAATTGCAAAAAATGAGGGCATTACCCGTCAGGGTGTAAGAGATGCCATTAAACGTGCGGAAGCTCAGCTTTATGACTTTGAAAGTCATCTGGGTCTGCACGAAAGATTCAAGGCAATTAAAAGCGGCCTTGAGGAAATTAACGAGCTCACTTCTCTTATTGACGAGGTTAACAAAAGAACGCTTCTGTCAAGGGAAATTAACTCAGCTGTTGCAAGAATTTCTGCATTGACACAGATGCTCAGTGAATAAAAATAACAGGTAAAGGATTGATTACTTTGGCATTTGAAGGTCTTTCGGACAGACTTGAAGCCGCCTTTCAAAAGCTCAGAAGTAAGGGTGCCCTTACTGAAAGCGACGTAAAGGAAGCTATGAGAGAGGTTCGCCTTGCCTTGCTTGAAGCTGACGTAAACTATAAGGTTGCAAAGGATTTTACTTCCACTGTTACCGAAAGGGCAATCGGCTCAAAGGTTATGGAAAGCCTTACTCCCTCGCAGATGGTTATTAAAATCGTTAACGAGGAGCTTACAAATCTTATGGGCGGTACAAAATCAAGGCTTAATACCGCCAACCATCCGCCTACAATCGTTATGATGTGCGGTCTTCAGGGTTCAGGTAAAACTACCCACAGTGCAAAGCTTGCACTTATGCTTAAAAATCAAGGTCACAGACCCTTGCTTGTAGCTTGTGACGTTTACAGACCCGCCGCTATTAAACAGCTTGAGGTTGTTGGTGAAAAGGCAGGAGTTCCTGTTTTTCAACTGGGTCAAATCAACCCCGTTGAAATTGCAAAGCAGGCTGTTGCTTTTGCAAAGGACCACGGACATGACTACGTATTTCTTGATACCGCAGGACGTCTTCACGTTGATGAGGAGCTGATGACGGAGCTTAAAAATATTAAGTCAGAGGTTCACCCCCACGAAATTATGCTTGTTGTTGACTCTATGACAGGTCAGGACGCAGTTAACGTGGCAACCTCTTTCAACGAAGCACTTGGTATTGACGGCTTGCTTTTGACAAAGCTTGACGGTGACACCAGAGGCGGTGCGGCACTTTCTGCAAGGGCTGTTACCGGCAAGCCCATTAAATTTGTGGGTACAGGCGAAAAATTAGGCGACCTTGATGTTTTCCACCCCGACAGAATGGCATCGCGTATTCTTGGTATGGGTGATATGCTTTCACTTATCGAAAAAGCCGAAATGGAGCTTGACGAAAAGAAAGCAAAGGAGCTTGAACAAAAGCTCAAGAAAAATAAGTTTGACCTTAACGACCTTCTTGACCAGCTTCAACAGGTCAGAAAAATGGGTTCGATTAAGGATCTTCTTAAAATGATTCCCGGCATCGGCAGAAAAATTGAAGATGTAGATGTCGATGAAAGGCAGTTTGACCGCGTTCAGGCAATTATTCTTTCAATGACACCTCAGGAGAGGGCAAAGCCCGACATCATTAACCCCTCAAGAAAACGCCGTATTGCCGCAGGCTGCGGTATGCAGGTTGAGGACGTTAACAGACTTTTAAGTCAGTACCGTCAGATGCAAAAAATGTTCAAGCAGATGAACGGAAAATCAACAAAGAAAATGCAAAAACGAATGAGAAATATGCCCGGTATGATGAGCGGTATGCCCGGCGGTTTCAATTTCTAAAAGTAAAAAGCACGTTAATAAACAACACAGCGTGTTTAAATAAAAAATATTTTAAATTTGGAGGTCATTAAAATGGCAGTAAAAATCAGACTTCGCCGTATGGGCGCAAAAAAGGCTCCTTTCTATCGTGTAGTAGTAGCAGATTCAAGATATCCCCGTGACGGACGTTTCATCGAGGAAATCGGTACCTATAATCCTATGAGAGAGCCTGCAGAAATCAAAATTGATGCAGAAAAGGCACAAAAGTGGATTGCTAACGGTGCTCAGCCTACTGACAGAGTTAAGGTTCTTCTTAAAAAGTGCGATATCCTTAAATAATTTTCGGAGGTAAGCGCTTTGAAAGATTTACTTATATCAATTGCCTCCGGTTTGGTTGACGAACCCGATAAGGTGACTGTTGACGTTGACGACATTAACGATGAAGGTGTAATTGTTTATCACCTCCACGTTGCTCAGGATGATATGGGTAGAGTTATTGGTAAGCAGGGCAGAATTGCAAAGGCTATCAGAACTGTAATGCGTGCAACTGCAAACAGAAATGATACAAAAATTTCAGTAGAAATTGATTGATTGAAAAAGGAGCTGAAAAGAACTTTTTGTTTTTTACAGCTCCGATTTTTTATACTGTTTTATGTTTTAAAGGGTTTCTTCGGACTTTTAAATCCAAAGAAACCCTCTGTCTATCTTGCTTTGTGCGGTCTGCACTTTTTTCAGATTCTTGTTGCTTTAATGATGGTGATGTCCGTGATGGTGATGATGTCCGTCATCATTTTTATTGACCTGACAATTTTTCTCATGGCAATGCTCGTCTTCACTTTCAATTTCAATGGTGACGTGACCTATACCGTGTTGCTTTAGCTCATCTCTTACCTTATGCTTAATTTCGTGGCTGTCACCCTGACAAACAACGTGCATTGTTGCGTAATTGTTCTGCCCGTCCATGCTCCACAAATGGATGTGATGCACTCCCAGAACTCCGTCAATTTCACCCAGATGTGCTTCTATTTCCTTTGCAGAAATTCCTCGAGGTGTCCTTTCAAGAAAAAGGTCAAGCACTTCTTTTAAATTTTTCAACGCGTTGATAAAAATAAACACAGCAACGGGAATTGACATAAGCGGGTCAATGATGCGTATATCCGTAAATCTCATTACAATTGCACCCACAAGTACAATTATCCAGCCAAGCACGTCCTCAAGCATGTGCAAATTTACTGCTTTTTGGTTAATTGAATCTCCCTCACGGGTAAAAAATGCGGCGGCAAGGTTTACTGTTACACCGATAACGGCAAAACCAATCATTCCGTTATAATTGATTTCCACAGGATGAATTATACGCAAGACAGCATTATATATAACTATTACCGAGCCTAAAAGCAAAATAACAGTGGTAATCACACCGCCTAAAACACTGTAACGCAAGTAACCGTAAGTGTAGACCTCATCAGGCTGTTTACTGCTCTTTTTTTCAAGTAAAAAGGAAAGTCCTATACTTGCCGCATCACCCATATCGTGAACGGCGTCGGAAACAATAGCCACACTGCCCGTAAAAGCACCGCCTATAAATTCAAAAACAGAAAAGCCAAAATTTAAAATAAAGGCAATTAAAATATTTCTTTTCGTTTTCATTTTTCTTCACCTCTTCTATGACGTATATGCACAAGGCTGTTTTTTACAATTTCACAGACGTGCTCGTCATCAAGGCAGTAGTAAACCTCTTTGCCCTCACGACGGCTTTTTACAACACCGCCTTGTTTCATTTTTGATAGCTGATGTGATATTGAGGACTTGCTCATAGAAAGCACGTTTGCTAAGTCACACACACACATTTCGCCGCTAAACAGTGCAAAAACAATTTTACAGCGTGTGCTGTCACTTAAAATTTTCAAAAAGTCTGCAAGGTAAAAAAGCTCTGTTTCCTCAGGCATAGACTTTTTTGCTTTTTCGACTGCCTGATGATGAATTATGTTGCAGTCACAAATATATTGGTTTTCAGGCATGATATCGCTCCTTTCAATTGAATGACTGTTCAACTGTTTATATTATAGTTGAATGAGCGTTCAACTGTCAAGAGGTTTTTTGAAAAAAATCAAGAATTTTTGAAAAATTTTAAAGGAAGTACTTTCAAAATATAGGGTTATGAAGACTAAGGGATATGAAAATCAGTTATAGGATAAATTTATTACATCTAAAATTTTCACAATAAAAAGTCAACCTAATGCTAAGCACTAAGTTGACTTTAATTTAATGGGAACAAATATTCTATATTAAAAATACCTTGTAAGACCTACAACCTTACCTAAAATAATAAGCTCGTTTACAATAATCGGTTCATAGGCATCGTTTTCCGGCTGAAGACGGAAATGTCCGTTTTCCTTATAAAAAGTCTTAACCGTAGCTTCATCTTCAATGAGTGCTACAACAATGTCACCGTTTTTTGCGGTGGGAGTTTTCTCTGCAAAAAGTATATCGCCGTCAAAAATACCGGCACCGAGCATACTTTCACCTCTGACCTTGAGGGCGAACATCTCTTTATCGGGAGGGCAGTAGCCGTTATAGGGCACATAGCTTTCAATCTGTTCAACTGCCAGAATGGGCACACCTGCGGTAACAACACCTAAAAGGGGAACGTGACGCAAATTTTCAGACTGACCTACAATACGTATGGAACGCTTGTGCATAGGGTCACGGGTGATGTAGCCTTTCTTTTCAAGGGCGTCAAGGTTTGTCTGTACAGATGAGGTTGAGCTTAAACCTACAGCCTGACAAATTTCTCTTACCGAGGGGACAATACCTGTGCTGAGGCGGTCTTTTAAATATTCAAGTATGTTTGCCTGGTTTTCGCTTAATTTTTCCATAATTAACCTCTTTTCTTTAAGTAGTAAAAGGGGAACATTCGTTTGTACAGATATAATAACACATAAAAACAAAAATTGCAAACATTTGTTCGAATTTTTTTGAAAAAATTTTGTTTTTTATCAAAATTTTTCCTGAATAATACTTTTTTCTAAGGACAATACTTCATTTGTAAGTATTTTTTTATGAAAGAGGGTATTAACCTTGAAAAAAACAGAAGCTATAAAAAATTTTTTAAAGGAAAATAAAATCTATGTTTTGGCGGCAGTTACTTTGGTACTTACGGCAATTGCCATAGGAATGGTTTATTCAAAGTCAATGAGCATTTTAAAGGGAACAATTACAACTTTTCCCACAACTGAGCTTGTAAGACAAAACCAAACCGGTGAAAGTGACCCGAGAGAAAGTACGTCAAAGGTGGAAGCTTCTGCCGCTGCCACAGAAAAACCTACACAGAGAATCAGCGAAAAAGAAACTACATTAAAGGTAACATCAACCTCTGAAGCTGAGCAGAGTAAAAGCTATATTATGCCCTGCGACGGTGATATTGTCAGACCCTATTCACCTGAAATACCTCTTTTCAGTGCCACAATGGAGGATTGGCGAACTCACTGCGGCGTTGACATAAAGGTTAAAGCCGGCGGTGAGGTTCTTTCGGTAGGCGACGGTAAGGTGGTAAAAGTCTATAATGACCCGACTTACGGCTACACCGTTGAGGTTGACTGCGGTGAGTTTATTGCAAGGTATTGCGGTCTTGACCAGGAAAGTGCCGTGGGGATTGAGCAGATTCTTTCAAAGGGTGATGCGGTAGGAAATGTAGATACTGTGCCCTGTGAGGAACAGGATGAGCCTCATTTGCACTTTGAGGTGCTGAAAAATGATATGAATGTTGACCCGATAAAGGCACTCGGATGACAGTTGAAAAATACGGTTGCCATAATTTACAGTCAGCTTAACGGCTGACTTTTTTGTTGTTTGATATGTTTTTTTAAGTCTTGACAATAAAGTATATTTTATGTTATATTCTATATGAAAAATATTTTTCAGGAGGTATTTTTTATGAAAAAACATTTATCTGTTTTGTTAACCTGTCTTGCTTTTACCTTAGTTATCGTAGCAGGCCTCGGTTTAACGGGTGAGCTTATGCTGCCCGGTGTAGTGTCGGCACAGGCTGCTGACTTAGAAGAAAACGGCTTCGAAGCTGCTATTTTAGAAGACGGCTCGGTAGCTGTAACCGCTTATACGGGAGCTGAAACAGCAGTTGCTGTCCCCTCTGAGCTGGGTGATAAAAAGGTAACGGTTATCGGCGATTCTGCCTTTTCTGGCAACGGAACTGTTAAAAGTGTAAAGCTTCCCGAAGGTGTTACCGAAATCGGTGAGTTTGCATTTTCGGATTGCAAAGCTCTTTCTGATGTAAGACTTCCCGAAAGCCTGACTAAAATCAGCAAGACGGCTTTTGCCGGCTGCAACAGCCTTAAAAGCTTAACCGTACCGGCCGCCGTAACTCAAATAGGTGACTTTGCTTTAGGCTATGCCTGGGATGAAAATGCCAAAGATTACGTTAAGCTCAGCGATTTTACCCTCTACGGTAAAAAATCTACGGCAGCAGAAGACTATGCTAAAGCAAACGGTTTTACCTTTGTTGAGGGCAATAATATTGTTTTATCAAAGCCTTCAAAACTGACTGCAACACAAAGCAAAACTTCCATTAAGCTTAGTTGGACAGCTGTTGACGGTGCCGACGGTTACGGCGTTTATTATCAAAACTCTAAAGGCTGGAAGCGGTATGCCGCAACAACAGGTCTTACATACACATTTAACAATCTTAAAACGGCAACCAAGTATAACTTTGCTATAAGAGCTTACAAATACATTAACGGCAAGGTTTCCTGGGCAAGTGATTATACAATAATTTATACTGCAACAAAAACAGTTGTTCCCTCAAAGATTACATCTGAACAGACAAGCAGTGCCATTAAAATTTCCTGGACAAAGTGTGCAGGAGCATCAGGCTACCGCATTTTTTATAAGGTTAAAGATACAGACCCGTGGAAAACTATTGTAAGCACAACAACCGCAACAACTTACACCTTTAAGGGACTTAAACCGGGCGCACGTTACACCTTTGCCGTAAGACCTTATATCAAGGTTACAGGCGGTGCCGTGTGGAGTGACTATACAACCTATGAGGCTGCAACAATTCCCTCAGCACCTGCAAGTGTAAAGGCTTCATCGACTACAACTTCAATTACACTTTCCTGGCCCGCAGTAAACGGTGCAACAGGTTACAGAGTATATCAAAAAGTAGGCTCAGGTTGGAAAAACCTCGGTCAAACCACAAAGCTTACAGCAACTGTTAAAAATCTCACTAAGGCAACAAAGTATACTTTTGCCGTAAGACCTTATCTTCAAACAAAGAATCTTCTTCTTTGGGCAAATTACAAAGAGATTTCAACTGCCACAGCACTTCCTGCTACAACAGTAAAATGCTTTGTAGTTGATGCCTCACTTCTGGGTATTTCATGGAACAGTGTAAGCGGTGCAAACGGTTACAGAGTTTACTATAAAACCTCACCTACGGCTTCGTGGAAGATTGCCGTAGATAACACCACAAAGCTTGAAGCTATCTTTAAAAAGCTTCCTGCAAATAAGTCATATACTTTCGCCGTAAGACCTTACATGAAAACAGCTTCCGGTGCAGTTTGGGGCGAGTATAAAGAGTACACATTTACAACCTCGAAGAACTTTAAAATAGAAAGATATGACGCTGCATTAAAGAGTGACTGTTACTATGTTCAAACACAAAGCGAAGATATGGGCGTAACAACAATGGCAGTTAAAAACGGCAATATGATTATGCAAACATATATTGACGATGTTACTGTGACCATGCTTTACAAAAAGTCAGACGGTAAATGGTACATGGTTTTTGACAGCTTTAAGTCATATATTGAAGCACCTAAAGATTTGTTCGGTGACGTAACTCCCGACCAGCTTACGGGCGGAGAGCTTATGGACTATTCAAAGATTACTGCAAGTGTTGAAAAAATCGGCGGAAAGTATTATGTTACCGAAACTTATAAAGAAAAAGACGGCAGTGTTACAAAGTATTATTTTAACGGAAATACACTTGTAAGGGAAGACTTAATAACAAAAGAATACGGTACTTATACCACATTCTATAAAAAGGTTACAACAAATGTAAGCGACAGTCTTTTTGAAATTCCCGCGGATTATAAGTATGACAAGTCTCTTGAATTGCTTGTCAAGGGCTTAATGTAAAATTTTCAGGTGGCAAATTATAACTACCGGTTCAATGAACTTGTCAAGTAAAAGCAGACAGTAAAAATCACCAATTATCCAAACCCCTGTTCAATTTTGAATTGAACAGGGGTTTTGTAATTAAGCTTGTAAGATAATTGTTCATTGTTAAAATAATGAACACAGTTTTCGATAAACAAGGGAATATAATCTATTGTGTAGTTTATATTATTTTTGCATTTCTTCTTTAATCCAACCGTTTAATGACTCAATAATCGGATTATCGGGAGTCCCGACCCTTGACATAGAACGACTGATAAAGAACAAGCAGTTGCATAAACAGCAACTGCTTGAACAAAAACCAATTTATTTTTACCCCAACCATTGATAATGAGCCGTTTTATTTAGAATTTGAAATCAGTTTTGTTAATACTTTCAACAGCGATGTAAGAAATCTGATGAGCGCTTGCACGATATTGTTAGTCCAGCGGGAATCTTCGTTTTCATTGTCAGTTACTGCTGAAATTTCACCGGTCTGCATATTATAATTCATATACTGCGGCCAATTTTCAAAGTCCCAAACAGTGACTTTTTCACCACTTTGTATGAAAGTGTAAATCAAATCGGAGATGTAGTCAGGAAAGTCGGCATGAGGAATATTCTTAATAAACCATGTTGTATCAGGGAAAAGACAGGTGGAAGCATCAACCTTTTTGTCGGCAGAAATGTATTTATCGGTTCCCGAGGCTACGCCCTTGTCTATATAGCTTTGCGGAAGCTTTTTGTCTATATCGCTGCAAGTGGCACCAAAAGAAAGATTAGTTGTTGCAACCATTGCGTCGCCTTGGACGTCTGCTCTTTTTGAAAGCGGGGGCATATTTAAGCCGTATTTGGCAATTACTGCAACTCTGCCGCCTTCGTTTTCAAAGTCTTTGAGCAAGTCGGGAAGTTTTTCCTTAACAGAGTAATTGTACTCGTCAATTTTCTTTATAAATCCGGCATATTCATCTTCTCTGCCGTTGAATACAAAGGCTTTTGCATCCTCGTAGCACTCACTGTTGAGCATGGACCAGAAAGAGGGAAGTCCGCCGTAGCAAGCCAGAAGAAGTCTGGGTACAACATTTGCCTTAACCTTAGCATAAACCGTTTCAAGAGCATCTTCAAATGTAGGAAGAACCTGACAATAGGTGAGCAATGAGAAAAGAGCAATAATAAAGTCGTCCATAACCTCATCACCGACTAAGCCTTTTCTGTTTATGTAATAGTTAACAAAACGGTCAACTGAAGTAGGATCAAGCTGAATATCACCGGTGAAAAGTGCATTTACGGTTTCAACACCGCCGTTTGCTGTAGGAACATAATAGACAAGAGAATCTACTTTACTTGTGCCGTATTTTGCAATATAAGCAGAAACCACTGATGAACCGAGACAACGGCCGACAAGACCTACTTTGCTGTGTCCTGTTTTGTCAAGCAGGGTATTGATAAAAGCGTTCAACTCGTCAGCAATTTCAAGAGGACTTTTTCTCCAGTCATATCCGAATGTGAAATTGCAAACATGATAGTCAGATTTTTTCGGATTTTTGAGGAGGGCTTCATTTCGTGAAGTGTTAACAAATGAGCCGTTGGAGCTTTCTCCGTTTCCGTCAAGGGGAAATCCCTCATAAAGTTTTGCAATAGCTTCATAAAGAGCGTCACAGTAGCCGTCCCAATTATCGGTAAGTAAGCTTATTGCGAGCTCCTCGAGAACACCGGGAGTAACCTCCTTGACATATTCCAAAATATCATAGTTGCTTTCAGGAGGATAAACAACTGTGCCGTCCGGCAAATAAACATTGCTTCCGTAGCCGTGAACACAGACAATGGGAATATCCTTGTCGCTCTCCGCTGCGAAAGCAAAAGCAGTCATAGACGATAATATCATTACAACTGCGAGTAAAATTGAAACTAATTTTTTCATAAACTAATCTCCTTTGTTAATTTTTTGTTAAATAAATTATAACATATCATGTACACACTTTCAAGCTTTATTGAGAAAAGACGAGCGTTTTTGTGAAATAAAACAGATTTTGAAAAAGTGTTTAATTAAAAGCCGAGACTTGCAAAAAAGCGAATCTCGGCTTTTTGGTGCTATATTAAAAAGTGCTTCTATCAGAACAGACCTGTTATTTTGCCGTTTTCGTCAACGTCAATTCTTTCTGCGGCGGGGACTTTGGGAAGTCCGGGCATTGTCATAATATCGCCGGTAAGTACAACTATAAAGCCGGCACCTGCTGAAATTTTAACGTTTCTTACCGTTACGGTAAAGTCTTCAGGTGCACCGAGCTTAGTCGGGTCATCAGAAAAGCTGTATTGTGTTTTTGCAATACATACGGGCATTTTATCAAGACCCATATCGCAAAGGGTTTTGATTTGCTTTAAAGCGGCAGGAGTAAAGGTGACATCTTTGCCGCCGTAAACCTTTGTAACAACTGCTTTAACCTTTTGCTCAATTGTTTGGTTTATATCATAAGCGAATGAGAAGTTACTGTTGTCTTCTTCCTGACAAAGACGGATAACTTCCTTTGCAAGCTCTTCACCGCCCTTGCCGCCGTCAGCCCATACAGTTGAAAGACGTACATTTACACCTAATTCACGGCATTTTTCAGTGATAAATTCAACTTCCTTATCGGTGTCGGTGGGGAAACGGTTAATTGCAACCACGCAGGGAAGCTTATAGACGTTTTTGATGTTTGAAACGTGACGCAGGAGATTTGGAATACCTCTTTCAAGAGCTTCAAGATTTTCTTCACCGAGTTGGTTTTTGCTAAGTCCTCCGTGCATTTTAAGGGCACGTATTGTAGCGACCATAACAACAGCAGAGGGAGTAAGCCCTGCCATACGGCATTTGATGTCAAGGAATTTTTCGGCGCCTAAGTCAGCGCCGAAGCCTGCTTCGGTAATTGTGTAGTCGCCCATTTTTAAAGCTGTTTTTGTTGCAACAACGGAGTTGCAGCCGTGGGCAATATTTGCAAAGGGCCCGCCGTGAACAAAGGCGGGAGTACCCTCAAGAGTTTGTACAAGGTTCGGGTTCATAGCATCCTTTAAAAGTGCAGTCATTGCACCGGCAGCTTTAAGCTGACCGCAAGTAACAGGCTCACCGCTGAAGCTGTAACCGACGATTATTTTTGAAAGACGCTCTTTCAGGTCAGTGATTGAAGAGGCGAGACAGAGAATTGCCATAACCTCACTTGCAACGGTGATGTCAAAGCCGTCTTCACGGGGAGTTCCGTTGATTTTACCGCCTAAGCCGTCGGTAACAAAACGGAGCTGTCTGTCGTTCATATCAAGGCAACGCTTCCACGTGATGCGCCTTGTATCAATACCTAAGGCATTACCTTGCTGAATGTGGTTGTCGAGCATTGCGGCAAGGAGATTGTTTGCACTTGTAATTGCGTGAAAGTCGCCTGTAAAATGTAAGTTTATGTCTTCCATAGGCACAACCTGAGCATAACCGCCGCCTGCGGCACCGCCCTTTATACCGAAAACAGGACCTAATGAGGGCTCACGCAAAGCAACGGTAACTTTTTTGCCCAAACGCTTCATACCGTCGGCAAGACCTATGGTTGTGGTTGTTTTACCCTCGCCGGCAGGAGTGGGGGTAATTGCCGTTACAAGAACAAGCTTTGCGTCTTTTTTATCTTTGTTGTCATTTAAAAGAGAAAGGTCAACTTTTGCCTTGTAATTGCCGTATTGACAGATGTATTTTTCGTCAATCCCGGCAGTTTTGGCAATTTCAAGGATGTGCTTCATTTTACAGCTTTGTGCAATTTCAATATCCGATAAAAAACCCATTATAATGCCTCCTAATTTAACATCGGTTTTTATTATACATTAACTGATTATAATAAGTCAACACATTTTATTTAAGTGTTACAACAGTAACTCCGTTTTCGCCCTCGCCGTAAACTCCTAAGCGGAAGGATTTTACGTAGCGGTGCTTTCTCAAGTGTTCCTGTATGCCTTTTCTCAGTGCGCCCGTACCCTTTCCGTGAATAACTGTAATTTCACCTAAGGAAAGTCTTAGTGCGCGGTCAATGTATCTGTCAAGCTCAATAATTCCCTCCTCAACGTTCATACCTCTCAGGTCACAGCGGTTATCGCCGGAGGTGGCGGGAGAAAATACACGCTCTGTTTTGTTAGGCGCACTGCGGTTTTTGGCTTGCGGTTTTTTGCTTTTTTCAATAAGACGCAAATTGCTTTCGGGGGTACGCATTTTCATAATGCCTGCCATAACCTCAACATTGCCCTTTTTGTCTTTGAGACAGGTGACTGTTGCGGTTTTTCCTATATCGGCTACAAGCACCTCGTCACCTAACTTTAACGGACGCGGTAACACATAGTTTTCATCTTCAATTACGGCGGCAACAACGGGGTTTGTTATGTCGTCAAAATCGGCAAAGCCTTTTTTCATAAGCTGTTTTGCTTTTCGTAAAAGCTCGGCCTTGTCGGTAGTTGCGGCACTTTCTTTTTTCAGCTTTTCAAGCTCGGCAGTTAAGGCGGCGGCAGAGCGTTTAGCCTGTTCAACAATACGCATTGCCTGACCTTGTGCCTTTTCAAGCTCCTCTTTTTTTAATTTTTCAATGCTGTCCTTATATTTTTGTGCCTCTGCTTTTTCCTTTTCGGCCTGAGCTTTAAGCTCTCCGGCAAGGGCTTTTTCTTTTTCATATTCCTGACGGCTTTTATCAAGCTTTGAAAGTACGGTTTCAAATTGAGCACTCTCCTCAGAAACAAGTTTTTTTGCCCTGTCAATTACGTCTTCATCCATACCGAGTCTCAATGAAATTGCAAAGGCGTTTGACCTACCGGGTGTGCCTATTAAAAGGCGGTAGGTAGGCTTTAAGGATTCAACGTCAAATTCACAGCTTGCATTTTGTATTCGCGGTGTTTCAAGGGCGTATGCTTTTAATTCCGCATAGTGAGTTGTTGCGGCAATTTTTGCCCCTTTTTCACGCAGCTTTTCAAGTATGGAAATTGCAAGGGCGGCACCCTCAACGGGGTCGGTGCCTGCACCTAATTCGTCAATGAGAATAAGGCTTTTATCGTCTGCCTTTTCCATAATATCAATTATGTTTACTATGTGAGACGAGAAAGTAGAAAGGCTCTGCTCAATGCTCTGTTCATCACCTATGTCAGCCAGAATATTGTCAAAAACAGATATTTCACTTTGGTCACGGCAGGGGAGCATAAGACCGCACATAGCCATAAGTGTGAGAAGTCCCACCGTTTTAATTGAAACGGTTTTACCGCCTGTGTTGGGGCCTGTTATAACAAGGGTGTCAAAATCCTTGCCTAAACAAATGTCCGTAGCAACAACCTTTTTCGGGTCAATAAGGGGGTGACGGGCACTTTTGAGATTGATTATGCCTTGGTTGTTTAAAATGGGCATAGTGGCTTTCATTTCATAGGCCAGCTTTGCTTTGGCGAAAATCAGGTTAAGCTCCACGGCACATTCGTAGGAAGCTTTAATGCCCTCGTAAAATGATCCTGCCTCAACGGAAAGCTCATATAAAATACGCTCAATTTCTTCGCGCTCCTTACTTTGAAGCACTTTGATTTCGTTGTTGGCTTCAACAATTGCCGCAGGCTCAATAAAAACAGTTGCGCCCGACGAGGAGGTGTCGTGTACAAGGCCGCTGATTTCATTTCTGTGCTCAATTTTGACGGGTACAACATAGCGCCCGTTACGTATTGTGACAATAGACTCACGCAAAAACTTTTGAAAGTGACTTGAATGTGTCATCTGGTCAAGCTTGTCACGAACCTTTGAGGAGGCAATACGGATTTTACGCCTGATATCATAAAGGGCGGGGGAGGCATTGTCGCTCATTTCCTCTTCACTGATTATTGAGGAGGTTATTTTGTCCTCTAAGTATTTGTTGGGCTGTAAGGAGTAAAAATATGTGTCAATGGAGGTGACAACACCGCTGTTGCGGCTTTTCCATTCACTTAGCGAGCGTATAACACGAAGCACCTCTGCAACAGACAGAAGCTCACTCATATTAAGCACACTGCCGGCATTTGCACGGCTGAGGCAGTTGTTAACATTTTTAAGTCCGCCGAAAGAGGGCGCGCCGAATTTTGCCATAAGCATATAAGCGTCGTCGGTCTGCTTTAAAAGTACCTTTGCAAGGTCAATATCAGGCTCGGGCTTTAAGTTTTCGGCTTCATATTTTGCGTCCTCACAGCTTGTGAAAGCTGAAAGACGGGTAAGTATTTTGTCAAGCTCTAAGGCTTTGTAATGTTTATTCATATCAATCACCGATAGATAATTTATGTCATAGATTTATAAAATTCCAATGTTTTGTATTTGTGTCCCGTAACGTTTTTTAAATAGCTTTCGGAAAGCTCACTCAAAGACAAAAGCTGACTGTCAGGTAAATTAAAGGAAAAAATTTTGCTGTTTTCCTGAAGACAGATGTGTCTTACTGCCCTTATTACTCCGAGTTTTACTTTGCAAAGCTTCTTTGAGGGCGGTGCACAGCTTTGGCAGAAGATTTCACCCGTAAGGCTGTCAAAGTACATTTCCTCACTTTCAAAAGTGCCGCACTCATTACAGGCGACAATATTCGGCATAAAGCCTGCAAGTGAAAGCAGTCTCAGTTCAAGCACCGCCTTAATAAGCAGGGGATTTTTTTGATTTTGTGACAGCAGATGAAGTGCATTTAAGATAAGGGACAAAAATTCCCTTGCCGGTTCTTCTTGCGGGGAAAGCTCGCTTGCGAGCTGTAAAAAGTATTGGGCAAGGGAGAGCACTACAACGTCCTGCCTTAAAGAAAAGAACATATTTTTCGCCGTTGCTTCTTTGACGATATAGACGTCTCTTTTAGTCTTTTCAATGGAAAAATCGCAGTAGGAAAAAAGTCCCGTAGTGCTGACATTTTTACTTTTAGGGTTACGCACTCCGTTGGCAAAGGCTTTGATAACGCCTTTTTCTCTTGTGAGAATAGTGATAAGTCGGTCCTGGTCGCCTGTGTTTTGTTCACGAATCACTATACCGTCCGTCTTCATTGTCATATTTATAGTCCTCTCCGTTAGGGCAGTCAACGTAAAATTCATCTGCCGCTTCAAAGTCGGGGTTATCACTTGTTTCAAGAATTTTTGACGCTTTTTGATAATTGAGGTAGTCTGAAATTTTACCTGTTTGAATAAATCTGTCCCACAATTCCTTTTTGTTCATAAAAGCACCTCTTTCGTTTTACTATAAAGATTATCACTCTTTACAGTAATATACTTCCTCGAAAAAGGTCTTAGTAAACAGGTAAATATTATATAAAATCAGCTGCAAATTTTTGTGCAGATTTTAATCAAGTCCGAAGTTATGGATAAGTCCCTCGCGGTTACGCCAGTCTTCCTTAACTTTGACCCAACACTGCAGGTTGATTTGGCAACCAAAGAATTTTTCCATATCCTGACGGGCATAGGTGGAAATTCTTTTGAGAGTCGCACCCTTTTTTCCGATGATGATACCCTTGTGGCTTTCCTTTTCGCAGTAGATTACTGCCTCGATATCAATGAGGTCACGGTCGCTTCTTTCACGCATTTTTTCAACGGAAACGGCAACACCGTGGGGAATTTCCTTGTCAAGAAGTCTCAGCATTTTTTCCCGTATGATTTCAGACACAAGGACCCTTTCGGGCTGGTCGGTTAAAGTGTCATCGGGGAAAAAGTGCTCTGAGGGGAAGGCTAAAGCCGTAAGCTCCTCTAAAAGCAGGTCAACACCGTAATTTTTAACTGCCGAAAGGGGCACAACAGCCTTGAAATCATACAAGGCTGAAAGCTCGGCTATTCTGTTGATAAGCACCGCCTTATCCTGTAAAAGGTCGATTTTGTTAATTGCAAGAATTGCGGGGATGCGGCACTTTTTGATTTTCTCGATAAGCTCAAGCTCACTTTCCGTAAGTTCTCCCTCGCTTTCAACTACAAGAAGACAAGCGTCAACACCTGAAATGCTGTCACCTACGGCTTTTACCATTTTTTCACCCAGTTTGTTTTTAGGTCTGTGAAAGCCGGGGGTGTCGGTGAAAATAAGCTGAGTTTCGCCTTTAGTGAGCACACCCATAATTCTTGTACGGGTGGTTTGGGGCTTGTTTGAAACAATTGCAATTTTTTGACCTAAGAGCTTGTTAAGAATTGAAGATTTGCCCACGTTAGGTTTACCGACAATGGCGATAAATGCGGTTTTTGTAGTCATATTATTTCCTTTCAAGGCTTAATATTCGCCTGTTTCGTCAAAGATGATGTAGCTTTCAAAGCCTGTGCCTTTTAAAGTTTTCATATATTTTCTTGAATATTCCTCAAAGCTTATTATGGGAATAAAAGAGGTTTGCTCATAGTTGTTTTTTATTGCCGTAAGGTAATTTACCATAGCGGAAAAGTCTGTCTTTTTGTCAAGGAAAACGTCGGGCGGTCTGTCAATTGTATGGGCGGCTATGCCGTCAATTGCAAAATTTGAAATACTGCCGTAGTAAATATCCTCGTTTTTATTAAAGGAGTCTGTTGCACTTTGAGCTAAAATTACAAAGCTGTCAGAGGGAAGCTCTTTTTTCACTCTGTCAAGGAAAAGCCTGACAGCGTTGTTTCTGCTTTTAAAGGCCTTTTCACCGGGATAGGTTGCACCCTCCACGTTGCCTGCATCGGGGTAGTGACATTTTTCAAGTAAAAAGCCGTCTACACCAAAGGAATTAAGCTCCTTAATAATGTCAAGAAGATAATAGAGGCTTTGTTTGTTACAGGGGTTAAGCCACATTTTATTTTCGCCGGAGGTAGAGTCAATCCAGTTTACCTCTGTATCCATATATTTTACCGAAAGCTCAGGTGCCGAAATAGGTATTGTGCCGTCAAGAAAGCAGTAAAGTCTTGCAACAACGGTGATATTCTCTTTTTTGAAAAGAGCCATAGCCTCTCTTACGGTGTTGTTGTCAAAAACGGCACAGCGGCCCATAATGGCATAGCTGTTAAAGGAGCTGTAATTGAGCTTACCGTCGGCAGTTTTAAAGTCAATTACAACGCTGTTACAGTCCTTACGTACTATTTTTTTGATAAAAGACTTTATATAGCTTTTGTCACCGAGATGCTCACCGGGCATATAAAGTGCTTTAAAGTTACCGGCAGAGAAAACCGATTCCGCCTCGCTCACATCTCCTGAGCTTACGGCAGTAGGTGACGTGTTAAGGCTGTTGCCGGAAACAGTAGGTGCTTTGTAAGAAATATCAAGCCCCAGACGTACAAGGAAAAAAGATGAGAGAAAAACCCCCAGCAGTATAAGTAAAAACAGGTTGACTTTTGCAGCTTTTGATTTGAGCTTGAGGTGAGTTTTTCTTTCAATGGGAATATTTCCGGCAGGGTACTGATGTGAAAAAGTGTAGTAGCTTTTTCTTACACGGGGCTTGTCGGTGCGGTAAACATTCTTTTGTTTTTCAAAAAGCTTTTTTATGTTCATAACTTACCTTCTTTTAGAAGTATTTTGCTGCCTTTTCTTTTAAAAGGGTAATTGTTTCTTTGGGGTCCTTTGAGCCGAAAATTGCCGAGCCTGCAACAAGTACGTTTGCACCTGCTTTTGCGGCAGTTTCAACAGTGTCAAGTGAAATACCGCCGTCAACCTGAATGTCCATTTCGAGACCTCTTTTTTCACATTCTTTTCTCAGGGCAACTATTTTGTCCATCATATCCGCCATAAAGGATTGACCGCCAAAGCCCGGCTCAACTGTCATAACAAGGACCATTCCAAGCTTTTCAAGGTAGGGATAAACGGCTTCGATAGGTGTAGCCGGTTTTACGGCAAGGGCGGCAATTTTACCGCTTTGCTTTATAAGGTCAATTGTCTCATCAATGTTGCTGTCACATTCAACGTGAAAGCAGATGAGGTCGGCGCCTGCCTTGATGAAATCGGGCACGTACTTTTGGGGGTCGCTTATCATAAGGTGACAGTCAAAAACAAGGTCACTGCATTTTCTAAGGCATTTTACAAGGGGAGCGCCTAAGGTTATGTTAGGTACAAAGTGACCGTCCATAACGTCAATGTGAAGCCAATCGGCACCGCATTTTTTCATATTTTCAAACTCTTCACCCATTTTTGAGTAGTCGCAGGAGAGAATTGACGGAGAAATTTTAATCATAATTTTTTACCTCTTAAATATATTATTATACTATCGTTTTATTATATCAATTTTACACTTAAAAATCAATATAAAACAGGGGAAAAGCAAAATAAAAAAGCACTGCAAACCGAAGCTTGTAATGCTTTTCTGAAATTTAACCTAAGAATTTACATACGTTAACAGCCGCTGTTGCACCGTCGGAAATTGCCGTTGCAATCTGACGTACTGACTTTGTTCTGCAGTCACCGCAGACGAAAATACCCTCTTGACCTTGGGGAATACAGCTTTCATCGGCAGTTATGTAACCCTGTTCATTTAAAGTGACGGCATTTTTAAAGCTGTCGTTTGAGGGCTTTTGACCTATTGCAACAAAAACTGCGTCAACCTTTAAAATCTGTTCTTCGTTGGTTTGGGTGTTTGTGATTTTTATGCCCTCGAAAGAGGCTTCGCCTAAAATTTCACTTACAACCGAGGAGTAAATGACCTTGATATTTTCAGCTTCTTCAATTTGTTGCTGAAGCTTTTTTTCACCTGTTAAAAAGGCAAGATTTTGTACTACGGTAACGGTTTTACTTGTCTTTGAAAGAAGTATTGCTTCCTGCAGGGCAGAGTTTCCGCCGCCTATGAGGGCAACATCCTTGCCCTTGTAAAAGGCGCCGTCACAAACGGCACAGTAGGAAATGCCCTCACCTGTAAAGCTGTCCTCTTTAGCAAGACCTAACTTTCTGTGTTCACTGCCAGTTGCGAGAATTACTGTTTTTGCCTGATAGCTTCCACGTTGCCCCTTAACAGTAAAGGCGTTATCGCTTTTTTCAATACCTACGGCTTCGTCAAGGTCAATTTCCGCACCCTGTACCATAGCTTGCTCCACAAGCTTATCGGCAAATTCCGTGCCGCTCATTGAAATAAATCCGGGGTAGTTTTCCACCTTTGGCGAATGAGTAATCTGTCCGCCAAAGGTTTCTTTTTCAAGTACAAGTACGTTTTTGTCCGCACGTCTTAAATAAATCGCCGCCGTAAGTCCCGCAGGACCTGCACCGATTATTATGCTGTCATAAATCATTACTGTCTCTCCGTAAAGGCTCTGATATTTGAAAGGTTGACAATTTTTTCAGCTTTTCCGCCGCTTACAACTACGAGGGTGGGAGCTTGCTTTATGTCAAACTTTGCGGCAAGGTCGGCATTTTCATCAGCCATAAGCTTTTCGTATTTTATGCCTGCCTTGTCAAGGAACATCGCCGCCATTTTACAGTTGGGACAGGTGGCTGTTGCAAAAAGCATGATTTTGTCAGCGTCTGCCGATGCTTCGGCTGAACAGGTTTTTTCGGCGTCAAGCTTTTTTGAAGCGATTTCTTTGTCAAACTTGCCGGGAGCATATTCAACTCTGTGCTCGAACTCCTGGCTCTTACCGTCATTCCAGTTCTGAACGGGTCTGTAATAGCCTGTGATACGGCTGTAAACCTCTGTATTTTCACCGCAGTGAGGACAGGTGTAAACCTCGCCTGAAATGTAGCCGTGGCTCTTACATACCGAGTATGTGGGAGAGAGGGTGTAATAGGGGAGCTTGTAGTTTTCGGCAATCTTCCTGATGAGGTTAGCAGCTGATTTCCAGGTGGGCAGCTTTTCACCGAGGAATGCGTGGAAAACAGTACCCGACGTGTAAAGTGTGTGAAGCTCATCCTGTTTGTCAAGGGCTTCAAAAATGTCGTCGGTTGAACCTACGGGAAGATGTGATGAGTTGGTGTAGTAGGGTGTTTCGCCCTTGCTTACATCGCCTGCTGTTATGATGTCGGGGTAATGCTTAATATCGTGCTTTGCAAGGCGGTATGAGGTAGACTCGGCAGGAGTTGCCTCAAGGTTATAGAGGTCGCCGTATTTTTCCTGATAGTCGGAAAGTCTGTTGCGCATGTGGTTGAGCACGTCTTTTGCAAAATTGCGGGCTCTTTCATCGTTGAGGTCAACACCTAACCAGTTTGCGTTGAGAGCAGCTTCATTCATACCTACAAGACCGATTGTTGAGAAGTGATTATCGAATGAGCCGAGGTAACGCTTTGTGTAAGGATAAAGACCTGCATTGAGAAGATTTGTGATAACCTTGCGCTTGATTGCAAGTGAACGTGCGGAAATATCCATAAGTCTGTCAAGGCGCTCGTAGAAGTCCTTTTCGTCCTTTGCAAGGTAAGCAATGCGGGGAAGGTTGATAGTTACAACACCCACAGAGCCTGTGCTTTCACCGCTTCCGAAGAAACCGCCTGACTTTTTGCGAAGCTCACGAAGGTCAAGACGAAGTCTGCAGCACATTGAACGGACGTCACTGGGCTCCATATCGGAGTTAATGTAGTTTGAGAAATAGGGTGTGCCGTACTTTGAGGTCATTTCAAAAAGAAGCTTGTTGTTTTCTGTTTCCGACCAGTCAAAGTCGCGTGTGATTGAGTAGGTGGGAATGGGATACTGGAAGCCTCTGCCGTTGGCGTCGCCCTCAATCATAGTTTCAATGAAAGCACGGTTAACCATATCCATTTCGGCTTTACAGTCCTTATATTTGAAGTCCATTTCCTTGCCGCCTACAATAGCGTTTAATTCGGCAAGGTCATTGGGAACCGTCCAGTCAAGGGTGATGTTTGAGAAAGGAGCCTGTGTACCCCAGCGTGAGGGAGTGTTGACGCCGTAAATAAAGGATTCGATACATTTTTTAACTTGGTCGTAGCTGAGGTTGTCAGCCTTTACAAAGGGAGCAAGGTAGGTGTCAAATGAGGAGAAAGCCTGTGCGCCTGCCCACTCGTTTTGCATAATGCCGAGGAAGTTAACCATTTGATTGCAAAGTGTTGCAAGGTGCTTTGCCGGTGCGGAGGTGATTTTGCCTGTAACACCGCCTAAGCCCTCTTGAATAAGCTGCTTTAATGACCAGCCTGCGCAGTAGCCTGTGAGCATTGAAAGGTCGTGGAGGTGAATATCGGCATTTCTGTGAGCGTTGGCAATTTCGTCATCATAAACCTCACTGAGCCAATAGTTAGCGGTGATAGCTCCGGAGTTGTTGAGGATAAGTCCGCCTACTGAGTATGTAACGGTGGAGTTTTCCTTAACACGCCAGTCGGAAACGTTGACGTAGTTGTCAACAATTTCTTTGTAGTCAAGAAGTGTGTTGTTGATGTCACGAAGCTTTTCGTGCTGACGGCGGTAGAGAATGTATGCCTTTGCAACATCGGCATAGCCTGCCTGAACAAGCACGTGCTCAACGCTGTCCTGAATGTCCTCAACGGCAATTTTGTGATCCTTGATTTTCGGTTCAAAGTCAGCAGTTACTTTAAGGGCGAGAAAATCAATCATGTCGGGGTTAAAATCCTTTTGCTCCGCTTCAAAGGCGAGAGTGATTGCCTTTGTGATTTTGTTAAGGTCAAAGTCGATAACTTTGCCCGTTCTTTTTAAAACTGTGTACATAAAAATTTCCTCCTGTATGTTTACAATAATTATTAACTGTTCAATGGCACCTTTTTTGCGGTGCGAGATTGATTATAGCACTAAATATTGTAAAATGCAAGAGGAAAAACACAATTTATTGTATTATTTTTAAAAATCAGGCACAAAATATGGTGTATGTTGTATTATACACCGCGAAGCCCCAAATTATAGCCCTCACCTTGTAAGTTTTGCACAAGGCTTTTGATGTCGCTTTCTTCCCAGGGGGAATTTCCGTCGGCAATAAGGCTTTCACCGGCTTTGAACTGCTGTAAATAATAGGGAGCTTCTTTCCCGATAAGGCTTAAAATTTCACGGATGTCTTTTTCACTGTGAAGCTCTTTTGTGACGGTAGTGCGAAACTCGAAAGTCACACCGCTTTTCTTTAAAATTTCTATACTATTTAATATGGGTTTTATATCAAAGTCCTTGAGCCCCACGGTTTCACCGTAGCGGGAGAGGGCATTTTTTATATCCATAGCCACATAGTCAATCAGCTTCTTTTCTAAAAGGTCCTTTAATATTTCGGGTCTGCTGCCGTTTGTGTCAAGCTTTACAAGGTAGCCTAAGTCACGGATTTTCTTTATAAATTCGGGTAAATCCTTGTGTAAGGTAGGTTCGCCGCCGGTTATACATACCGCGTCAAGAAGTCCCTGACGTTTTTCTAAAAAGGAGAGGATTTCCTCTTGAGTTAAAAGGTTTGCCGCTTTTTCGGTTACGAGGGTGGCGTTGTGACAAAAAGGGCAAAGGAAATTGCACCCGTAAGTGAAAACAGTACAGGCTGTTTTTTCGGGGTAATCGAGTAAAGTCAGTTTTTGAAGTCCTGCAATAAGCATAGGTCGACCTCCTATAAAATGTTCCTTTAAATCATACCATTTACAATTAAATTATGCAACAAATTTAAACAAAAAATAAAAGAAAGAAAAAAAGTATTGCACCTTAACTAAAAACGTGTTATATTTTATGCGTGAAATTATATTCTTTTCCAAAAGGAGGAAAAAAAGATGAATAACAGAAAATATGGCAAGCGAATTTTAAGTTTTTTTATGAGTCTGCTTATTTTGTTCAGCTTTATTACACCGGCTTTTGCCCAAACGGAAAATGAAGCTGTTTTAGGTAAAGTAAGCGGAATTACTCAAGGACTTATAAGCGAAGCTGACGGCAACAATGTCACCGCTTCAATTGAGGAAACAATTACCCTTGATTTCAGCCCTAAAAATGAATCAATCGGCAGATATATGGACGCATGGTGGGTAGGTCTTAAAGTTGAAGCTCCCGAAAGTCTTACTGTTGATGAAGTAAAGGCTGTACAGTATTATAACGGTACTCCCTCAAATTGGGGTAATGCAAAATCTTTCTGGCAATTTAAGGACAGTGCTGACGACGCTCAAGTGCATTTTCTTACATTCTGGCTCCCTGTTACTTTAGAATATATTGATATGTTCAAAGCAGCCGGTC
>JBJEOK010000062.1:0-6278 GCA_051880695.1 Acutalibacteraceae bacterium
TGTTTCCTTGCTTATAGTACGGTCGGCAAATGTTCGCTCCTGCGGTTGGACACCGACAAAGAGCGCTTTTTGCTTACTTTTTGTCGCTCGGGACAAAAAGTAAGTGCCCTAGCGGGTCGAGTACCTCGACGCGATTGTCACGTGATAAAGTTATATAATGGATAACTTTACACCGCTTAAAATAACGTCAAGTAAGCGTCCGGGGGAAGCAACCTAAAAAAGACAGTAAAGCTTCAGTCGGCAGAGCATAACCGAAGTAAGGGTATAAACCCGAAGCGTAGAGAAAGCCTCTCTCTGACCAGCCGGAGACGGGCCGAGTACCTCGGCACGAAATCACGGATAAGAGTGATTTAAAATTTAACTTTACACCGCTGAATATATCGTTACACTGCTGATTATATCGCTGTCATTAGTTGAACAAGCGTTGAAGCTAAGGGAAAATCGGCGGTTATATATTGCTGACGTAGAACGTCCACCCTTGCCTTTAGAGGAGCTATCAAAAAGCGCCGCGTAGCCGTATTCAGCGTACGCACCAAAGGGGAAACGGTGGCAGTCACTTTCGTAGAAGCACAACCTCACTTATATAGGGACTTATCCAAAGCCACCCCCTGACGTAGAAGCACAACCCCCGATCAAAGAAAATTTCCGCTTATCGGAAATTTTCGCACCCACCTTAATTCAGCGTATATTTTATTAAAAAGCATAGCCTAACCTACACTAACAAACTCGGCTTCAGCCGAATATAACTGTGTAGCGGCAAAGCCGCGGAGCAATATAACTCGCCGTTAGGCGAATATAACTGTGCGCCAGCACAATATAACTGCGAAGTGGCAAAGCCGCGGAGCAATATAACTCGCCGGCAGGCGAATATAACTGTGCGAAGCACAATAAAACTGCTCAGCGACAAATCGCTGAGCAATATAACTCGCCATTAGGCGAATATAACTGCGAAGCAAGGCTTCGCAATACACCTGTTTACCCTGCTTTCATCTCAAGCCTGAGCTTGTCACTAATCATTGCAATAAACTCTGAATTAGTCGGCTTGCCGCGTGAGTTTTGTATCGTGTAACCGAAATAAGACGCAAGTACATCCACATCACCTCTGTCCCACGCAACTTCAATGGCATGGCGAATTGCTCTTTCAACTCTTGATGACGTGGTTTTGTTGTTTTTAGCAATGGTGGGATAAAGCAGCTTAGTGACAGCGTGCATAAAAGATGGATCCTCAACAGTTAAGGATATGGCTTGCCTGAGGTACTCATAGCCTTTGATATGTGCCGGCACACCGATTTCCCTCATAATTTGAGAAATGGTCTTTTCCAGGTCTGCCTCTCGACTGCTTATGAGCTTAATTCGGGTTTCTTCCTCATTCCATTTGCAAAGCTGAGCAAGACGCTCTGCAAGTAAGCTCAGTTCAATCGGTTTTATGAAAAAGTAGCTGGCGCCGTTTGAAAGAAGCTCCTGTTCAATAATGGGATTGTTTACTGAAGAAATAATTGCAATAACCGGCTGTTTTTCAAGTTTAAGTTCCTTTATTTTTGAAAGCACACCCAAAGCGTCAAGCTTGGGCATAAAGTAATCCATTAAAACAATGTCGGGCTTTGTATGTTTAATGGCGTCAATAACTTTGCTTCCGTCCTTATTGATACTTTTAACTTCAAATCCGATTGAGGATAAATACGAGGCACAGTGTTTTGAAAATTCACTTAAGTCGTCAGTAAATAATATCCTTTTTTTATCGTTCATACCAAGGAGCTCCTTTTTAAAAAATTCGTTCTTATGTTCGGGATTTTATCACTGTAAACTAATGAAAAGGAAAGAAGTTTGTCGAAAGAAAATAAATATCCCGCAAAAAGTATTTTTTTATAATTTTAATTAAAAAAACAAAAAAACCGGGCAAATTTTTTGCCGATTAAATGTGACCTTTTGTCACGTTTATAATAACATTTTTAAGGCGAAAAATCAATATATTTTTACAAAAAGTCATTAAAAACAAGCAATTTTGTAATATAGCTACAAAATTTTACAATTATTTCGTTAAAAATATTATGTGGCTTTTTGTCACATTAAAAAGAAAGAAAATTATGTTGTAAAATTTTGTCGGACAGGCAAAAAAGGTGGCTTTTTGTAATAGAAATTAGTATAGAATTTTAAGGAGTGACCACCTTTGAATGAGCTGATAAGACTTGTTTTTCAAAACCTGATTTTTTTTGCGCTTCACCTTAAAAATATCAATTCATTCCCTAAGCCTCTTTCCGCAAAAGAAGAAAAAGAGCTTTTAAAAAGAAAAAAAGACGGGGATTTGTCGGCACGTAATGAGCTTATTGAACACAACCTACGGCTTGTTTCACATATCATAAAAAAGTACTATGCCGATTTCGGCGAGCAAGAGGACCTCATTTCCATAGGTACAATAGGCCTTATAAAAGCCATTGACTCCTTTGATGAAAGTAAAGGAGTAAGGCTTGTAACCTATTCGGCAAGATGTATCGAAAATGAAATACTTATGTATTTTCGTCAGCGAAAAAAGGACCGCAACTTAGTCTCTATAAACGAGCCTATTGACAGCGACAACAAAGGTAATGAGCTGACCCTTACAGACGTTATTTTCTGCGAGGATACCGTAAGCGATGACCTTGACTTAAAAAAGAAAACTGCCCGGCTTTATGAGCTTATTGAAGAAATCACCGACCCGCGTGAAAAAGAGATAATCATAAACCGCTACGGCTTATACGGAAAAAAAGCCCTGCCGCAAAGAGAAATTGCGGCAAGGCTTAATATATCTCGGTCTTACATCTCAAGAATTGAGAAAAAAGTTATCGAAAACTTACGTGAAAAGTTTTAGCTTAGGGTGAAAAGTATTATCCGAACTCAGTTTTTTATCGGAATATTTACGCCCTTTCTTCGTTAAAATACTCGTTAATCCAAAAGGATTAACTGCGTTTTGTGCCTTGAAAGGTCAAAAATCTTCCTGATAAAAAATCTTCGACCTTAAAGCAAATAATTTTTTGATGATTTTTGGTGGCTGAGGGTGAAGCAAGGCTGACGCCTTGCAAGACCGAAACGCCGAAAAGCACGAAAAAGTATTGCTTTAAGGATGGGTTCGGATTATACTTTTCACCCTACTGTGTAATAAGCAGATTATTGTTTTCAAGAAATTCGTCATAGGTTTCCTTACGGTCGTAAATTTCACCGGGACGAAGCTCAATAATTCTGTCGGCAATTGACTGCACAAACTGATGGTCGTGTGAGGTGAAAAAAATCGCTCCCTTAAACTTAATAAGTGCATTATTAAGTGCGGTGATTGACTCAAGGTCAAGGTGATTAGTCGGCTCGTCAAGAATAAGTACGTTTGCACCTGAAAGCATCATTTTGCAAAGCATACAGCGTACTCTTTCGCCGCCGGAAAGCACCTTTGCTTTTTTAGTAGCTTCTTCACCGGAAAACATAAGTCTGCCAAGCCAGCCTCTGACATCACTTTCAAACTGTAAGTCGGAGTATTTTCTCACCCAGTCAATGAGGCTGTCCTCAACGCCGTCAAAAAAGGCAGAGTTATCGGCAGGAAAATATGCCTGTGAAGTTGTAACGCCCCACTTAAATGTGCCCTCGTCTGCTTCCTCCTCGCCCATAAGAATTTTAAACAGAGTAGTTTTTGCAACAGCGTCCGTACCGACGAAAGCGACCTTTTCGTTAGGCCTTACAGTAAATGAAACGTTGTCTAAAACCTTTCTGTCACCTACGGTTTTGCTAAGACCCTCAACAACAAGCAAATCATTGCCGATGTCTCTGTCGGGCTTAAACTCAACAAAGGGGAAACGCCTTGAAGAAACGGGCATATCTTCAAGTACGAGATTATCCAGAAGCTTCTTACGGCTTGTTGCCTGCTTTGACTTAGAAGCGTTAGCCGAAAAACGTGCAATAAACTCCTGAAGCTCTTTCATTTTAGCTTCCGTTTTCTTATTCTGCTCACGAAGCTGACGCTGTGCCATTTGAGTATACTCATACCAAAAATCGTAGTTGCCCACATACATTGTAATTTTACCGAAGTCGCAGTCTGCAATATGGGTACAAACCTTGTTGAGGAAATGTCTGTCATGGCTGACAACGATAACGGTATTTTCAAAATTCAACAAAAATTCTTCAAGCCAGTTAATTGCCGCAACATCAAGGTGGTTAGTAGGCTCGTCCAGAAGAAGAATGTCCGGATTGCCGAAAAGAGCCTGTGCAAGCAGTACCTTAACCTTTTGGTCACCACTCAGCTCTTTCATCAGGCTATAATGAAACTCATTATGAATACCTAAGGCGTTTAAAAGAATTTCCGCATCACTTTCGGCACTCCAGCCGTCCATTTCGGCAAATTCTTCCTCAAGCTCGCTTATTCTTATGCCGTCTTCTTCGGTAAACTCTTCTTTGGAATAAAGCTCCTCTTTTGCGTCCATAATTTCAATAAGCTTAGGATTTCCCATAAGCACTGTACGAATTACATCATACTCGTCATAGGCATAGTGGTCCTGTTTTAAAACAGAAAGTCTTTCACCGGGAGTAATTGACACATAGCCCTTATTAGGCTCAATTTCACCTGAAAGAATTTTCAAAAAGGTACTTTTACCGGCTCCGTTAGCACCGATAAGTCCGTAGCAGTTGCCCTTTGTAAAATTGAGTGAAACACTTTTAAAAAGCTCTCTGCCGCCATACTGCAAGGTAACATTATTTGTAGATATCATTTAAAAAATGTCCTTTCTATTTTTTACACATACCAAAGTATAATATCACATTTTAACTTTATATTCAATAGTATTATAAAAAGTAAATTGTTTGACAATTATAAAAAGTAAATTGTTTGACAAAAATATTTTTGCGTGGTATAATTCAAGCTATAAATTTTATAAAAAACACTTTAAAGGAGACCAGAATTATGAACTTAAAAGGTACAAAAACAGAACAAAACCTTATGACCGCTTTTGCAGGTGAATCACAGGCAAGAAACAAGTATACTTATTTCGCTTCCGTTGCAAAAAAGGAAGGCTATCAGCAGATTTCCGCAATATTTGAAGCAACAGCCAATAACGAAAAAGAACACGCAAAAATGTGGTTCAAGGCCTTAGGTGAATTAGGTGACACTGCCGCTAACCTTGCCGCAGCAGCAGCCGGTGAAAACTACGAGTGGACCGATATGTATGCTACTTTTGCAAAGGAAGCTGAAGAAGAAGGCTTTACAGAGCTTGCCGAAAAGTTCAGAATGGTTGCTGATATTGAAAAGAGCCACGAAGAAAGATACCGTGCACTTCTTTCAAATGTTGAAATGCAGAAAGTTTTTGAAAAGAGCGAGGAGACTATGTGGGAGTGCCGTAACTGCGGTCATCTTGTAATGGGTAAAAAGGCTCCCGAGGTTTGTCCCGTTTGCGCTCATCCCCAGAGCTATTTCGAGGTAAGAAAAGAAAATTACTAATCCGGTCGAGTACCTCGACACGAATATCACGGGAAAGAGTTATTTAATTGATAGCTTTACACCGCTGGCCGAGTACCTCGGCACGATTATCACGGTATAGAGTTATATAATTGATAACTTTATACCGCTGAAATTAGGTATATTTGATATAATTTTTTGGTTAGCCTGATGCTTAATTGAAAGTGTCAGGCTGTTTTTTGTTTTATTTATTTTAATGTTGAGACTATGGGCAAGTGGGAGGCGGAGCCGAGCCGGTGAAACCGGCGAAGGCGTAGCCGAGGGCGGCGGCAAGACAGCCAAGCTTTAGTTTGGCGCGAAGCCTTTGCCGCCGCCGCGAGCGAACATTCGCAGAATGTTCGCGATAGACGGAGTTAGTGAAGTTGAACTTTTGCGGTAAAGCAGAGCCTATCCGTCTTTATCGCCAACCTATCAATTTACCGCCACGTAAAAAAAGCTGTATCTTATGTAACTACCTGACCTATATATCCCACTGATGTAGAAGCACAACTTTATCCACATGAATTAACTCGCCGCAGGCGAATATAACTGCGTAGCGGCGGAGCCGCGAAGCAATATAACTTGCCGTAAGGCAAATATAACTGCCGACAGGCAATATAACTGCGAAGCGGCGAAGCCTTTGCCGCCGCCGCGAGCGAACATTCGCAGAATGTTCGCGATAATGCGGACTTATGTTTAGCCACCCACTGACGTAGAAGCACAACCTATCCTTCACACTGCAGAGGCTAACCGTAGAACCTTATTTTAAACGTAGACAGAGAATTGGAACGAGTGAAGGTGCAGAGCTGTTACCTTTAGCACTCTTTAATTA
>JBJEOK010000063.1:0-5815 GCA_051880695.1 Acutalibacteraceae bacterium
CTGACTGTCCGATGAGTATCTTGCGTAGATAACTCCTATCATATGAATTTTACCTCCTTTAATTTCTGTAAATATTTTAATTCATACACTTAGTTTTGTTAAATGTGCGGATGCGACTTCTACGTCGCACCCGCTGTTTTCTATTTGATTTCCTTTAATTGATCCCAATCCTTGTTCCATTCATTAAACTCTTTCCTGCCTGTTTCACTTTGAAAGAAAGATACAATATCGGGAAGAACACATCTGATTAGAGATTCGGCGGCATCCTCCGAAATGAGAACGCCGCCAAGGTTATCGGGATTAACCTTGTTTTCGATATATTCAAATTTTTACATCATCAGCCATAGGCAACCTCCCTTATCTTGAATTCCTGTCACGCTGACGGATTAGATATTTACGATAATGTTCGCAGGCTTTCATAACATAATCCTCAAGCTGCTTCTTATCGGCATTAGGCAAGAATTTCTGCACTTGTTCAAGCGGAAGTTTAAGCATTTCTTTCTGATTAGGTTTCTCAGCCGTAAGTGTGTTTTCAATGCTTTCGACTGTGAGTGTGCCCGCAATGAAATCTTTGTGCATGTGCCAAGCCTGAGAATATGACGGTGTACACTCCTGTTCCTCAATTACACGAAGCAGGTCATACTGTGTTTGGTCATCAAGAAATGAAAGCTCAACACCAACGGAGAAAGCAATTTTACCCTCGTCCATCATATCGAGTAGCTCGGGAATGAGATTAGTTAAGCGGATATATCTGCGGACCTGATTTTTGCTTTCATTAATCTGTTCGCCAATGATTTCGGCTGTTTCCAACTTCCGCCCAACTTGGGTGGAAGTCAAATCAGTTCTCTGCCCTTGACGGCTCATAGCATCCATTTTCAATTTCAGTGCAAATGCCTTCTCCGACGGCAGAATATGCTCCCTATGCAGATTGCTGTCCACAAGCATAATAGCCGCTTCGTCACGAGTGACGGCAAAAATAAAAGCAGGGACTTCTTTCATCCCTGCCTTAACTGCTGCGTGTAAGCGTCTGTGTCCGCTTATCACCTCATATTCATCTGTGTTTTCAATCGGCCTTAAATGAATCGGAGAAAGAATACCCTGCTCCTGTATGCTTTCAATAAGTGCATTCATTTCCTCATTGTCCAATACCTTGTACGGATGTCCCTCAAAGGGACGGATTTTATCAACCGTAATGCATACCGGTGCTTTTAATTTTTTACTAGCCATATCAACGGCTCCTTTCCTGAATTTTGTTTGTATTTGTTTTTGTTCTGTAGTCATCACGGGCATAACGCTCATACATTTTTGAATGCTCGTTGATGCTATCCATTCTGTTTACTACATCCTCAGCCCTGAATTTAACTCTGTTTAGAATTTTGATGTTCTTCCGTGCAACTCTCATAGCGGCAGTAAGAGTTGCAACATCCTCACGGATTTCTTTCTGTAAGCTTTCATCACCTGAACGGACGGCACACTTCAGTTTATTTCTGAATACATTTCTTGCTTCGTCCATTTCTTTTAATTGCTTTTCAGTGCTTGAAATTAATGCCTCAAGGTCTTCGTAACTTTCAACATTATTATCAAGCAACAAGTTCTGTTCTTCACAAAGCTGGTCGAATTTCAAAAGCTCCTGTTCAAGATAATTTTCAACCTCGTTGCAGTGCGGATGCTCCTTAAACATAAGCAGCCCTTTACACAAACAAGTGTAAGAGCTGCTGATACCGCTTTTGTAATTGTATGGGTTGCCGTCAAAGAATAAGGTTTTGAAAGTAATTGAATCGTGAGCGACTTTTCTTGTGTAATGTCTTTTAGTTAGTATTACTTCTTCAATATCGTTGATTGTATAACCGTCGCCAAGGTCGCAGAGCCATACGGAACGGTTAAATCTTTTGTGATAAACTGTCGGCTCGGGACGGTTGAAATCAAAAGTATACCCCTTCTTTTCCATTTGCCAAATGAAAATTCTGATGTTTGAACTGCGTGATAAACAATCATCAATGTGAAACTTCAATAAATCATACTGATGATTTTCTCCGTTCTTCTCTGCAAGATATGTCATTCTTCTCGGAGCTTTACTCGGCTTTTCAATAATAGATAATCCATATTTTAGACAAAGTTCATCGGATACTCTTCTCATTTCAGCATAGCTTTGTTTGCATGCATTGAACTTTTTACCGTAAACCATTGAAACGCTGTTCACAACAAAATGATTATGAATATGACCTCGGTCAAGGTGAGTTGCTACAATGACTTCGTGTCTGTCACCCCATAATTTTTGAGCAAGCTCTTTCCCGATTTTGTGAGCAAGCTCAGGTGTAACTTCTCCCGGTTTAAAGCTCTGATAACCGTGAAATGCAATGATTCCGTCCTGCTTTCCGAATATCTTTTTTGTTTCCGTCATCTGATCACGGGCAAACTCAGGGTTGCAATTGATACCGCTGACAAAGAATTGCATTTCCGTTTTTTCACTTTCAACGGCGTAATCAATGACATCTTTTAATGATTGTAATTCGGCGTTGTTGTAATAATCATTGAGAGTTTTATCAGGGTTCATTGCGTAATCAACAACACTCCTGAGTGTTCCTTTAACCGACCATATTTTAGTTACTGCCATATTGTTCTTCCTCGTCTGAAGAAAACTGTGCAGATACTTTTTTCTCCGTTTCTCGAAGAGATAAAATTGCTTGTCGTATTTCTTTTTCGTTACCCCAGCCTTTTGAGTTTGCAACTGTCGCAAGCTGATTTAAACTGTTACCTGCGGCTCGAATTTCTCTGATTAAAGTTGAATAATCAACGGTCGGGGCTTTTTTCAGAACCTTTAAATTAATCAGCATACGAATCAACTTTGACTTTGAAAAGCCTGTTTTCCGGCAAAGGTAATTTAGCTTTTCAAATTCCTTTTCACCGAGATATGCTTTTACAAGTCTGTCCTTTTTGTTTTCTTTCATGGAATGTTTCACCTCCTTTTCTTCTTTTGTTTCGTGGTAAAGGCACCCGAACGGATTTTGCGGTACCAAAATCCAATGCTCGCTAAAGTAACACCGCTTTTTCAAATGAAAAAAGCACCCGTTTTTTCGGGTACAAATCGGTTGACATTACAGGGTGGCTGTAGTATTTTTTATTTTGTATTAAGTTGTTCGGTGGTGAAACTATGGTACAGATTACTTATGAAATACCGCTTCTCTCCGCAAGAGGAATTATCTCTTATGCCGAAAAGCAGGAAGATGAAACATATATCTTTAATTTGAATAACAGCGCGACTGCAAAGTGCCTTATGAATAAAGAAAATACTTTACAACAGGACTGTGCTATGTTTTATCAGATTATGAGTGTTTTGACTTCGGATAAATTTACTCAACCGAAAGTCGATACAAAAATTTCTGACCTCTCCGATGTGATGGTTTACATTGACTTCAGCGGAATTTTTGACAGAGACGCAAAGAGTGAACGCATTCGTTTAAGACAGTTGAAAGCAAAATCAATGTTTATGCCTGAGGGAATAAATCTTGATTTAGGTACGGGCATGAAAAATTTTGTTGCCTTTGAACGCTCTGCAAGCATGAGCAGAAATGCCCGGTTATCTTTCATAAGAAGTGATGTTTATGAAAAAGTCAAAGCAAGAATACAGCTTGATATGAACATCGGTCTGTGTCAGCTCAGTAAGCTTTACGCATACAACGGACTTATGTTTTCGGGCGGTACAAGAATTGAAAGCAAAAAACTTTTTGATAAAGACAGCATTGTTATCATCAAAACCGGCGAAAGAAGAATGAAAACTCACGCCGTAACCGTTACCTCAAAGGATAAAAACAAGGCAGTAAAAAAATACAACCGAGCTGAAAAAGACATTGAGTATTCTTATGATTCCTTTGACGGAGAGGGCTTTATCTCTCCCTCATTCGCAAAAGAAATTGACAAGCAATTCTGCGGGAAGCATATTCATTCTTCTTTTCAGATTCGTTTGCCCTACATAAAAGGAATGGTACACGAGGTTGATTTCAAATCTTTTTTGAAAAGTGTCGGTATATATTCCATGAAAGATATGTGGGGTGTAGATCATCCCGTTGATAAGATTAACCTTATTCTTACCGACACAATGTTCAAAGGCAAAGGTTGGCTTAAAGAAAACAATTTAAGTTTTTCTGATTATCTTTACCGCTGTAAAAAGTACAGACACTCGTTATACATTTCAAATGTCGGTAAGGCTGAAGCAGAAAGTTTAACGGAACTTAACTTTCAGTTTTTGAATACGGTTGCCATACCCGAAGAAAAATTCAGACCGAAGGATTTACCTTTGGGTTGGAAAGACAGTCCGTCACGAGACACACGAGAGTGGCTTACAAAAGCAACAGAACAGGCATATTACGATTACTGTAACAACAGAAAAAACAGAATAAATTACTATACGAAACATTTAGATGATAGTGACGAGGACTTAAAAATCAAAGCAAGGCTGATTGATAAAAATCCTCTGCTTATTGATGAACCGTTCTTCTCAAAGGAAATTGATGATATTGCAGATAACATTTTAAGAAAGTATGCAGTCGGTCAGCTTTTTGTTCAGGGTGATAACAGATATTTGTCCCCTGACCTTATGTCGCTATTTGTGTTTTTGGCAAGTGATAGTAAAAAAGTATCCGATATTATTGCCGAAGAATTGTCCGGCAATTTTGTTTATGCTCCCGGTAATAACTACGGCACAGACTACAAATATTCACTTCTTCGCAATCCTCACATATCTAAAAATGAAAGTGTTCAGGTTCGACCCTTAAAGAAAGTGGGATATTACAGAAACAAATATTTCAGCCATTTAACCGATGTCATTATGGTGTCGGATTATTCCGATATCCCTATGAGACTCGGCGGTGCTGATTTTGACGGCGATATGGTAAAGACAATAGCCGACAGTATTGTTATTTCGTATCTTTACACAAAGGAAACAGAGCCGTACTATGGTGGCGGTGAAGATAATCCTTTACCTCTTTTATTCATACCGACGGAAGAACCGATCATTTCCGATGCCAAGGATTGGGAGGCACGATATGAAACTGTCAAAAACACTTTTTCCTCTCGAGTGGGTCAAATATCAAATGCCGCACTTAACAGAAGTATTTTAGCTTATGATGAAAATACAAAAGGTAAAAAAGCGCAGTACAGAAAAGAAACAGAAACTCTTGCTATACTCACAGGCTTGGAAATTGACTCTGCCAAAAGCGGTGTAAAGCCCGATCTTTCGGAATATCTTGTAACAAACAGAGCACCGAAGAGTCTGTTTCTCAAATACAAGTCCCTTATCGAAAAGCAGAATGAACGAAGAGCGTGGTATGAAAAGACATACGATCAACAATTCAAAGAGTTTTTCAAAAATACAGATTGGTCATGTGTCAGCTCAAACCTTGAAATGCTGCCGTATTATGCTTATGAGCTGAAAAGAAACACACCGAAAACAAAACAAAAGCCTGCAAGCAACAATGAGATTTTTACCTTTGCCGTCAATCCCGAATGGCAATCAGGGCTTGATAAAAAGAAGCTTTCCCGTGTTTCTGCGTTGATGAAGGATTATGAGCATTGCTTACGCAGAATCCGTTCTCACAGAAATGTGTCCGAAGCGCAAAACAGAAAGTCCGATATTGAGCGTATTCTCTTTATGCGTGGTCAGGAAAACGATTATGAAACAGATGAGCTGTATGCGCTTTTTACCGATTTCACACCCGAAGAAATTGAAGAAATTTACACGCAAATGCAGAAATGCAAATGGCAGTTGGACCAATGTCAATAAAGTGGACAAGAAAAAGTGAAAAATTATTAAAAATAA
>JBJEOK010000064.1:0-28753 GCA_051880695.1 Acutalibacteraceae bacterium
TCTACACCATATGAGGGGACTTTTGTACTGTCCGCACAATTTGGGGCAGTTCAATCCGGTAGGGGTGTTTTTTTGCTTTATTAAATTTTCATAAATAAAATCAGCTCCATGCTTCAATTAAGCACAAAGCTGACCTGAAATTCAATTTTTAACTGCCCATGACCTTTAAAAACTCCTCGGGCAAATCACAAGTGAGACTTATCTCCTCCCCCGTTACCGGATGCGTAAACACAAGCTCACCGCAGTGAAGTGCCTGACGGTCAATTTTTTCGTGTGGCTCACCGTACATTTTGTCCCCTAAAAGGGGTGTGCCTAAAGAGGCAAAATGTACCCTTATCTGATGAGTGCGTCCTGTTTCAAGGTTTATTTTTAAAAGTGTACAACCGTCTTTTACCTTTAAGGGAGTGTAGTGAGTAACGGCTCTGTCACCTTTTTCATCAACGGTACGATAAGTTTTAATGGGATCGGGGCGGTAAATAGGCTTGTCAATTGTACCGCTTTGAGTAAAAACACCTGTGGCAATGGCATAATAGGTCTTTTTAAAATTACCGCTCAGCCTTGATGCCGCGTGGCTGTTCAGAGCGCACATAACAAGTCCGCTTGTACCCTTGTCAAGTCTGCCCACAGCACGAAAAGAAAGGCTCTTGCCCTTTTTTAAAAGGTAGCCTGCCACCGCGTTTGCCAAGGTATCGCCTTGATGATTATGGCTTTCGTGCATAGGTAAAAAGGCAGGCTTGTTTATTACAAGCACGTCTTCATCCTCATAGACTATATCAAGGGGGTAGTCAATGGGCAAGCTGACGTTTTCATCCTCGGGCATAGTGAGGGTGACCTTGTCGCCCGCCTTTAAAATGTCAATTGTCCTTGCATTTTCGCCGTTTATTTTAATGGCTCCGTCAATACGTTTGAGCGACCTTAAAAGCCTTACGGATAGCTTGACGTGACCCCTTAAAAAGCTGATGAGCTTTTTGCCGTCAAAGCAGTCATCTATTATATAATCAATAGTTCTCAATTTTTCAGCTCTTTCTCGAATACTCGTTAAGAAGTCGCTTCTTTTCGTTCCAAAGTCTGTCTGAAAGGTCAACGTAATAGGTGTGAGGATTTTCAAAACGCTTCACTTCGTCCCATAACGTGTCAACCTGCTCGTTACAGTAAGCTTTGATGTCCTTTATATCGGGACTTTGATAGCAGACTTCACCCTTGTCAAAAATTTTAACAAGAAGCGGTTTTGCCTCAAAGTCTGTCACTGTCTTACGTTTCCAAGTATAGTCAGGATCAAAAAGCTCATAGGTTTCGCAGTTTTCAAGGTCTTCGTCAATGAGCGTTATTACGTCTGCAAGGGCCTTACCGGAAGTTTTATCAAAAAGGCGGTAAAGCTTTTTGGCGCAGGGAGTTGTAATCTTAGCCACATTTTCGCTAAGCTTAATTCTCGGCACGGGTACTCCGTTTTCTTCAACGGCAACTATCTTGTAAACGCCTCCGAATACAGGTGCGGAGGCGGCAGTAATAAGCCTTTCACCAACACCGAAAGAGTCAACCTGTGCGCCTTGCATAAGCATATCACGAATGATATATTCATCAAGGGAGTTACTTGCCACAATTTTACAATCGGGGAAGCCTGCTTCATCAAGCATCTTCCTTGCTTTTTTTGAAAGATAGGTGATGTCGCCCGAGTCAATACGTATACCCTTAGGGCGGTAACCCCTAGGGAGAACCTCCTCATTAAATGCCTTTATTGCGTTGGGAATACCTGATTTAAGCACATTATATGTGTCAACAAGTAAAGTGCAATTATCGGGATACTGCCTTGCATAGGCGCGGAAAGCCTCAAGCTCGTCACCGAAAAGCTGAATCCAGCTATGCGCCATTGTGCCCACTGCAGGAATACCGAAATCCCTTTCGTCAATTGCACAGGCAGTAGCATCGCAACCGCCTAAATAAGCGGCTCTTGCGCCATAAACAGCTCCGTCATAGCCCTGTGCTCTGCGTGAACCGAACTCCATAATAACACGGTCGCCGGCTGCCCTTTTAAGACGGTTTGCCTTAGTTGCAATAAGGGACTGATGATTTATTGTAAGCAGAACCATAGTTTCAATAAGCTGAGCTTCAATAACAGGACCCTTTACCGTAACAATAGGCTCACCGGGGAAAATAGGCGTGCCCTCGGGAATTGCCCACACATCACAGGAAAATTTAAAGTCCCTCAAATATTCAATAAAGTCCTCATTAAAGCCCTTTTTACGAAAAAATTCCAAATCCTTTTGAGTGAATTTTAAATTACTGAGATAGTCTATAAGCTGCCTGAGACCTGCCATAATTGCAAAACCGCCGTTATCGGGCACCTTGCGGAAAAACATATCAAAATATGCAATTTTATCTTTAAAGCCGTTTGTAAAATAGCCGTTTGCCATAGACATTTCATAAAAATCAACAAGCATTGTAAGATTTCTTGATTCAAGAGTATTTCCCATTATTTCGACCGCCTTTTTAATTTTTCTACTATTATACTCCACCGTTAAGAATTTTTAAAGAGTTTATTGCAAAAATTTTCAAATCCTCTCACTTTTTCTATATTGGAAAAAACAACTAAAAATATACAAATTTTTTTGTTATTTTTAACGAATATTACCTATCAAAATATTGACAAACTTTTTTTCTTGTGATAAAATTTTACTTAGTGAATAGGGACATTCACGTATTTTTTTAAAAATAAAGGTAGTGAATCAGAATGAGAATCCGCAAGAAGCCTCTGGGCGACAAGAACATTGTCGGCACAAAAGTCGAAGCCAAAAGAAAAGAATTAGGTATTAAACAAATAGACTTGCTCACTCAACTTCAGATTAAAGGTGTTGAGCTTACTGCTTCCGGTCTTTCAAAGCTTGAAGGCCAGCTTCGCAGTGTAAATGACTATGAGCTTGTTGCAATTTCCGAAGTTCTCGGAGTTTCAATAAATTGGCTTGTAGGTAAAGAGGACTAACATTGTGCCAAAGCACAATGTTAGTCTTCTCAGTTTTATTCGCCTGAGGCGAGTGGTATTGTGCTTCGCACAGTTATATTGCTCAGCGACTTCGTCGCTTCGCAGTTTTCTTAAATAAATTAAGGTCAGCTTTTGTGGGCTGACCTTTTTTGGTATACAAATAACCGTGTGTAAAACAATAAACTTGCCACAGGCGAATAAAACTGCAAAACTGCTACTTAGCGGCAATTTTGCCAACCATTTCCTTAAACATATCGCCGCGCTGCTGATAATTTTTAAACATACCCCAGCTTGCGCAAGCAGGTGAAAGAAGACAACAGTCCCCCTCCTGTGCCTCTTTATAACAAATATCAACTGCCTCTTGTAAGCTTTCAGCAAAAACATAATCCTTAAAGCCGATTTCATCACAAGCCGCGGCAATATTTTTTGCAGTTTGACCTATAAGCACAAGCTTTCTTACCTTTTCGGGGAAACGGCTTACCCAATCGGTATACTCACTCTTTTTATCATATCCGCCGGCAATAAGCACTGTTTTTGACGGCATTGCATCAATCGCCTTAATTGCGGCGTCGGTGTTAGTACCCTTTGAATCGTTATAATATTTAACACCGTTGACCTCTTTAACAAACTCAATTCTGTGCTCAACGGCAGTAAAGCTTTTAACCGCCTCTTTTATCACATCAAGGGGCACACCGAAGCTCATTGTCATACCTACGGCAGCCATAATATTTTCAAAATTATGAAGACCTACAAGGTTGGTTTCGCTGACATTTATGAAAAGCTTGCTTTCACCCTTTTGTGCAATGTAAATTCCGCCGTCTTCATAATAAAGTCCGTCACTGAGCTTTCTTTGTGAGGAAAAGAAAACTACCTTACATTTAAGGCTTCTGCCAAATTCACGCAAAATCTCGTCCTCGTAATTTAACACGCAAAAATCATTTTCGTCCTGATTTTTTGTGATGGACTTTTTGACGTCGGCATAATTTTCCATGGTCTTATGCCTGTCAAGGTGGTCGGGAGTGATATTTAAAATAGCGCTGACCTTTGGCTTAAAGGTTATCATTGTCTCAAGCTGAAATGAGCTGATTTCCGCAACGGTAGCACCCCCCTGCTTGCTTTCAAGCGCCAGACCCGTATAGGGAATTTCAATGTTGCCCACAAGCAAGGTGTCCTTATTATATGACTTTACAATATTATAAACAAGTGAGGTTGTTGTGGTTTTGCCGTTGGTGCCGGTAATACCGATTACCTGTCCCTTATCATAGCGGTAGGCAAGCTCAATTTCACTCCATACGGGAATATTTTTTTCTATTACCTTTTTCATTATATCTGTTTCAAGGGAAACACCCGGTGAAACAACACAGATGTCAATACCCTCAAGGTCGCTGTCTTTCACCTGACCTAAAATAAAGGGTACTTGCTTATCTGTACCGATTCTTTCAACAACAGCCTTTTTGTCAAGGTCTTCATTCCCGTCATAAATGACAAAATCCTTACCTATACCTGTTAAAAGCTGACCGGAACACACACCGCTTCTGCCTGCACCTACAATAAGGTACTTTTCCATTTCGCTCATCTTCTTTCAATTTAATATATAGTATAACGCATAATCAGGGTCAGACAGTTACTGCTTGACCCTGACTTTTTTATTCTTCTATGGCTTCAGCAATTACCTTTACGGTACATTCACCGAAGAACCTGCCGTCGAGGGTTTCAATTCTAAGTTTGGCTTCACCCTCTTTAAGAGCTGTGATAACGCCCTCATTACTTACAGTACAAATCTCCTCGTTGTCAGATGACCACTGAACTGACTTATCCGTAGCGTCTTCAGGCATAACATCATACTGCACCTTTGCCCTTTCGCCAACTTTAAGGTCGAAGTCTGTTCTGTAAAGCTTTATACCCTCAGTGGGAACTATTACCGTAACAAAGCATTCGGCAATGAACTTTCCGTCAACAGTGGCAGCCGTAATTTTAGCTGTTCCGCCCTTAACACCTGTTACTGTGCCGTCTTCATTTACAGTGGCAACTTCTTCATTTTCACTTTTGTATATTACGGAAGTGTCATAAGCGGCTTCGGGGAAAACTTTAGCTTCAAGGCTTATTGTTTTGCCTGTCTCAACTGTTCTTTCGCCCTCAAGGAAGTCTATACCGCTGATTTCTTCCATAACGCGTAAGTTGATTATACCCTTAACACCGCCCTCGTCGTGGCTTGTGGCTATAATCTGTACCTTACCGCCTGAAACTGCCCTGATTACACCGTACTTGTCAACAGTGGCAACACTTTCATCACTTGATGACCAGCTAAAGGACTTGTCCGTTGTGTCATAAGGAAGAATTGTAGCAATTGCTCTCACCTTTTCACCTATCCACAAGTCGGGAATACGGCAATAGAAAGCAATTTCCTCGCAAAGCTGAATTACTGTAACCGTAACAGTTTTCTCAACACCCTCAATGGTGCTTTTTGCGGTAATTTCACAAGTACCTGCCTTATGAGGTGTAACCTTGCCGTTTTCATCAACTGAGGCAACTTCTTCGTCGGAACTAATGAAAATCACGGTTTTATCACTTGTATCTTCGGGCAAAACAGTGACTTCCAGTGTAAGCTCATCACCGTTATTTACAGTGTAGGAGTCTTCGGGGATTACAACTTGTTGTGCGTTTCTTATAACAGTGAGGTTACACGTGGCTGTTTTTTCGCCGTCGGTAGTTGTGGCTGTAATAACAGCTTCACCGCCTCCTACTGCATAAACAACGCCGTTTTCATCAACTGTTGCAACGCTTTCGTCACTGCTTTGGAATTTTACCGACCTGTCACTTGCGTCTTCGGGAAGTACTGTGGGAATAAGTGTAAAGCTTTCCTCGGCAAAAACTGTTTTTTCGGTAAAGTCAAGGCTGATGCTGACTACTGCCCTTGTAACATTGATTTTCACCACCTTCACCGCAAGGGGATTTTGCACCGAAGTGATTGTCAAATCTGCAACGCCTAAGCATACTCCGTGAAGCTTGCCGTTACCGTCAACAGTGAACACCGTTTCATTACTGCTTTCAAAGGTTACTTCACTGTTATAAGGCTCTGTGGGATTTAAAGTATAAGGTATAGTAAAGTCCGTATCCTCGTGGAAAGAATATTCGTCCTTTTCGGTGATGATTTGCTCAACACCTGTACGCACCTCAAAATCACAGCTTGCTTCAAGCTCACTGTTATCGGCACTGACAGCCGTAACGGTGGCTTCGCCTGCCTTGAGTGCTGTTACAAGACCGTTTTCATCAACTGAAACGACTTCTTCGTCGGAGCTGCTCCATATAACAGTTTTATCGCTTGCATTTTCGGGTCCTATTGTTGCCTCAAGCTGATAGGTAAAGGGTGTATAAAGCAAAATCTCACTTTCATTTAAGCTAAGACTTGTTGCCGGCTCATGAACCGTAACTGTTACCTCGGTGCTTACACCGCTTTCGTCACTTGTGCAAATAAGCTTTGTCACACCGGGGGCAACACCTGTTACAAGACCCGTTTCATCGACTGTTGCAATTTCCTCATTTTCACTTTTCCAAGTGTATGCCTTGTTATAGCAGTCCTCAGGGAGGATTTCAGCAGTAAGCTGATAGGTTGTACCGCGGTTGAATTTGATGTTTGTTTCACTTACGCTGACCTCTGTTGCCCTTTGCAAAAGAGTAAGCTTACATTCGGCAGTGATGTTGCCGTCAACAGAAGTTGCATAAATTGTTGCCGTACCGCTTTTAAGAGCAGTTACAACACCCTGTGAGGAAACCTCTGCCACCGCGCCGTCGGAGGAGGACCACCTTATCGCCTTATTATATGCGTCAGAGGGTGAAACCGTTGCAACAAGTGTAAGGCTTTCACCTACAAAAATCGTTTTTTCATTTATATTGAGGGAAACACCTGTTACAGGCTCAACAACATTTACGTAGCACCTTGCAACAATTTCCCGTCCGTCAGTCACATTTACCTTTGCGGTAATAACTGCCTGACCGCCCAGATGTGCGGTGATTTTGCCCTCACTGTTGACAGATACAATATCCGGTGCAGAGCTTTCAAAGGTAAGTGATTTATCGGTTGTATCAAAAGGAAGAACAGTAGCCTTAAGCTCATAAGAGCTGCCCTTGTTTATATAAAGCTCACTTTGCTCAAAGCTGACAGAGGAGGCATACTGCTTGACTGTAACCGTGGACTCTGCCTTGTATGAGCCGTCAGTGCTTACTGCACTGATTATTGCCGTACCGGCTTTAAGACCTGTTACCACACCCTTTGAAGAAACAGTCGCAACAGTCTTATCGGAAGAAGACCAGGTAACTGTTTGCACGTTTGCATCCTCGGGAAGAACCTTTGCATTAAGGGTAACGGTTTTACCTGTGTAAACCTCTGTAACAACAGGAGTAATCTCCACACCTGTTACCGATTGCTTTACAGTGAGGGTACACTGAGCCTTAATGCCGTTTTCCGTTGTAGCGGTAAGGACGGTAGTACCCCTTGAAATGGCGGTAATAAGTCCTTTTGAGTTAATTGTTGCAACGTCGGGATTGCTCGAGGTAAAGGTAGCCGTTCTGTTTGTTGCGTCGGCAGGGTAAACGGCATATTTAAGTGTTGCCGTTTTGCCTGTATACATTGTATATGTGTAAGCTCCAAGCTTAATTGACTCGGGAGCCTTTTTAACATAAACCTTACAGTAGGCCTTGTGGTTGCCGTCTTTGGTTGTGGCAACAATATAAACCTCACCTATACTTACAGGTGAAACAACGCCTGTGCTGCTTACCTTTGCAACTTTTTCGTCAAGTGATGAGTAAGTAACGGTTTTAACGGAAGCGTCAGAGGGATAAACAGTGCTTTTAAGTGTGAGAGCTTTTCCTAAGTAAAGTATAGCTTCACTCTTGTCAAGGCTTATGCCCGTAACTCGCCTTACAACTGCAACGGTACAAGCAGCCGTATAACCGCCGTTAGTTGTTTTACAGGTAATTGTTACCATACCTGTTTTAATACCTGTTACCACGCCGCTTGAGTTGACAGAGGCAACCTTGGGGTCACTTGAAGTCCACGTAACCGACTTGATTGATGCGTTAGACGGAGCAATTGTGGGAACAAGGGTCATTGTGGCATTGAGGTTGAGGTAAGAGAAAGTCTTATTAAGTGTAACACCTGTTACCGGCTGAATTACCGTAACCTCACTTTTTGCAGTGAAGTTTCCGTCAGTTGTTTTACAGGTGATTACTGCATAGCCTGCACTTTTTGCCGTCACCTTACCGGTACTGTCAACGGTTGCAACGTCATAGTTGCTGGAGGTCCAGGTAACCGTTTTAACCGACGCGTCGGCAGGCTCACAAATAGGAGTAATTGTTGTGGATTTTCCAACATTTAAGCTTAGTATTGCTTTATCAACCTTAACACCCGTAACACTTTTTATAACCCGCACACGGCAAGTAGCCTTAAAGCCGCCGCTTACTGTTGTTGCCGTAATATCAACATAACCTGCGGAAATACCTGTTACAACACCGTCAGAGTCAACAGTTGCCTTGGTTTTATCGCTTGAAGTCCAGGTGACACGCTGATTTGTTGCATTTGCCGGTGTAACCGTTGCCTTGAGCACACCAAGCTGACCTATTCTTACAAAGCCTGTTGTGCGGTTAAGGCTGATACCTGTTACAGGCTGTATAATTTCAACCTTACACTGGGCGCTTGCGTTACCGTCAACGGAGGTTGCGGTAATGACCGCACTGCCTGCCGAAACGCCCTTTATTACACCGCTTGACGTTACGGTTACAACATTTGTGTTAGAGCTTTTCCACTTAACTGAGGGATAACTTGCAGTAGAGGGTGTAACCTTTGCAGTGAGTGTTTTTTGCTTGCCCACTTCAAGACTGATAGATGCAATATCGAGGCTTACCGCCGTTACAAGCTGAAGCACCTCAACAGTACAGGTTGCCTTGTAAGCACCGTCTGCCGTGGTAGCGGTAATTTTTGCCGTACCCTTTGCCTTGGCGGTGATTTGTCCTGCTTCGTTAATAGTGGCAACAGCGGTGTTGCTCGAAGCCCAGGTAACAGCTTTATTAGTTGCATTTGACGGTGAAACTATGGCTTGCATAAGCCTTGTTTCACCCTTTGGAATCATAATGCTGTCAACGCTCATTTCAACACCTGTAACAGGCACATAAACTGTAAAGTTACAAGTTGAGGTAAACTCACCGTCAACAGTTGTTACGCTGATTGAGGTGATACCTGCCTTTTTTGCCGTAACAACACCTGAGGAGGAAACATCTGCTACATCAGTGTTGGAGCTTTTCCATTTAACCTCCTGATTAGTTGCATTTTCAGGGAAAATGTTATATTGAAGCGCCCTTGATTTGCCTACGGCTATTTTAACCTCGGTTGTGGTAATTCTAATACCCGTAACAGGCTGAACAACCTCTACAAGGCAGTCAAATTTACAATTGGGATTATCAACAGATGTGGCACTGAGAATTGCTTTACCTGCACTGACGCCTTTAATTCTGCCCTTTTGGTCGCAGATGAAAACCCTTGTGTCACTGCTTTTCCACTGTACGCCCTTTTCACTTGCATTTGCAGGGCTGATTGTTGCAAGAAGCTGAGCAATTTCGTCAACCTTTACGGTTATTGACGAACGGTTGAGAGAAAGACCCGTAACATCAATTTTTCCGTAAACCGTTACAGTACACTTTGCACTGTATCCGCCGTTAACGGTTGTGGCAGTGATTACTGCCGAGCCTGTTTTCAAAGCCTGCAAGCTGCCGTATTGGTCAACATATACAACATTAGGCTGTGAAGACTGCCAGGTAACTTCTCTGTTACTTGCAGTTTCGGGTAAAACAGTGGCAGTGAGAGTATCATACTGACCTACATACATACTCTTTGTTGTGGGAGTAAGCAAAATGCCTGTTGCGTCTTCATAAACGGTAAGGCGGCAGGATGCGGTTATACCCGAGCTGTTAGTCGCCTTAATAATACAGGTACCGCCTGCAACTGCAATTACAAGTCCGTCTTGTGTAACTGTTGCAACGTCTGTGTTGGTTGACTCCCATTTTACCGACTTATCCGTTGCAGAATCGGGCGTTACGTAAGCTACAAGCTGAAGCGCCTCGCCTTTCCACATTTCGTCTGAAGTAAGGCTGAGATTTATACCTGTTGCCTTAATGACAACATTGACCGTACAGGAAGCTGAAACATTACCGCTTCTGCAAGTGATAATTGCCGTACCGACACTTTTACCTGTTACAACACCGTCAGCGTCAACGGAAGCTACGGTATTTGCCGAGCTTGACCAGATAAGGTCTTTTTCCGTTGCATAAGATGGCTCGAAAACAGGGTTAAGGGAAATGCTTTCACCTTGAGCAAGCGTCTTTTTCTCAGGCATTGTAATTGCCGTAATTTTCTGTGTAACCGTAACAATACAAACTGCACTTTTGCCTGTGCCGTCAACAGCTGTAGCCTTAATAGCGGCAGTGCCCGGATATTTTGCCGTAACCTTACCCTCGCTGTCAACCACTGCAACGTCGGTATTGTTTGATGACCACGTAACGTCACCGTAACTGCTTCCGGAAATTGTTGTTACCGTTGCATAAAGGGTTTGACTGCTACCGTTTTCTAATGTGAGAGTAGATTTATTGAGTGAAACTGTGCTTGCAACATCACCTACGATAATCTTACACTCTGCCACAAGGCCTGAGCCGTCAGTTGTTGCGGCACGGATGATACAGTCACCCTCACTTACGGGGTAAAGGACGCCGTTATAGTCAACCTCACAAATATTCTTGTCGCTTGAGGTCCAGGTGAGCACCTGATTACCTGCGTTTGAGGGAAGAATTATAGGAGTAAGCTTTTCACCCTCAGAAGTAAGGGTAATTGATTTTGCTGTACTGCTGAATTTAAGTGAAGTAATTTTAGGCCTGACTTCAACTGTAAAGCTGCCGCTTTTTCCGCTGCCGTCAGTTGCCGCGTAGGTAATTTGTGCCGTGCCCTCTTTATTTGCCGTGAGAGTTGCTTTTGCAACACCCGACTGTGAAACCGAGGGAGATGAAACGGAAACAACATCACTTGCACCTGAGGACCACTTCAAGTCCTTTATACTTGCATTTGTAGGAAGTACAATAACAGAAAAGTCAAGCTGCTGACCCTCTGTAAGAATAAGCTTACCGTTTGTTACAACTGTAACAGGCTGAAAACCGCCTACGAAAACTATATCTTTTACCGTAACCTTACACTGTGCAGTAAAGGGAGAGCCATAACCGATGTCAGCTAAAAGAGTTACCGTTGCCTCGCCGACACCTGTTGCAGTAAGAAGTCCGTCTTCGGAAACATCAACAACGTCAACATTGTCGCTGTCCCATATAAGGTCAACATCCCCTGTGGGGTCTGCCGAAGAATCTAAACCTATAAGTGTATAGGCAAGCTTAAAGCTCTGACCCAGATAAAGCTCAAGGTCATTTCTTGAAAGAGTAACGCCTGCAACGGGATTATGAACCGTAACGGTGCAGGTTGCACTGTGTCCGTTTGATGTTGCTCTGATTTCAACGGGAGTTGAGATATATCGGTTAACGGAAACCTGACCTATATTGTTTACGGAAACGTAAGAGGGCTCTGTTGAGCTCCAGGTAACACTGTCTCCTACGTTAGCGGCGCCGTCGTTGAGAATAGCTCTAAGCTCAATTACCTGACCTACAAAAGCAATAGCCGCAGTTTGATTGAGCCTTATAGATGTGGTATGTACCTTTAAGTCATTTATTGCTTTTGTAAGGTTTTCGGCACAACTGTCAATATACTCCTGAGAAAATCCCGAGGGATTTTGAAGTATCATTTTTGCCATATTGTAAAAGCCTTCCATAACAGAGGTGTCAATGTAATCAGACCAGTCCTCCTCAGGGGGTACTTTTAAAAGTGCCTCTTCAAGGTTTTCTACGCTTACCGCAACAGCCTCAATTTTAAAAAGGTCACTTACAGGCATTGCCGGTGCCGATGTAAACACCACCAACAAGCAAAGTAATAATGACAATATCCTTTTCTTCATAAAATTACCTCTTTCCGAAAAATATTCACAAACCGACCTAACGGTAAAAGCTTCCGCCAAGGCCGAGTAAACTTCAATAAAGTCCCATATTAAAGAATATAATATTATACTATATAAAGACAATAACCCAATTTAATAAAATTATAAAATAAAAAATTCTTTGTGTCAACACAAGGGGAAAAATGTATTGAAAAAGTTTACAAAATATGTTATACTTTATCAAATTCAGCCCATTTCAACGAGGTAAATGCTATGCTTAAAATGATTTCCTGGAATGTAAACGGCATCCGTGCCTGTGTTAATAAGGACTTTATTAAGTCTTTCAATGACCTTGACGCGGATATTTTCTGCCTTCAAGAGACTAAGCTTCAACAAGGTCAGATTGAACTAAACCTTGAGGGCTACCATCAATACTGGAATTACGCCGAAAAAAAAGGCTATTCGGGTACGGCAATTTTCACTAAAGAAAAGCCTCTTGCCGTTTTCAACGGTCTTGACATTCCCCGCCATGACACCGAGGGCAGAGTTATCACCCTTGAATTTGAAAAGTTTTACTTTGTAACCTGCTACACTCCCAACGCACAAGACGGTCTTAAAAGGCTCGACTACCGTATGGACTGGGAGGACTGTTTCCGTGAATATCTTATATCACTTGACAAAAATAAACCTGTCATTTTTTGCGGTGACCTCAATGTAGCTCACAAAGAAATTGACCTTAAAAATCCAAAAACAAACAGAGGTAATCCCGGCTTTTCCGACGAAGAAAGAGAAAAATTTACCATACTTCTGAACAGCGGCTTTACCGACAGCTTCCGCTACCTTTACCCTGACAAAACGGACGCTTACTCCTGGTGGAGTTACCGCTTTAAAGCAAGGGAAAAGAATGTGGGCTGGCGTATTGACTACTTTGTTGTCTCCGACAAAATAAAAGAAAATATTAAAGGGGCCTCAATTCACAGCGAGATTTTCGGCTCCGACCACTGTCCCGTTGAATTGGTAATAGATTTATAAGGGTTAAAGGTAAGACAATAAAATCGGCTTTGTTTTCTAATTCTATACTCCTTCCCCCCTATTCCCTACCCTCAAAAAATTTTCTCAGAAAAATTTTTCACTTTTTTGAAAAAACCTATTGACAAACCGTAAAAAATGCTATATAATATGCAACGTTGAATGACACGAGAGACATAATAATGTACTCGTTAGTCGGTGTTTTTAGCGATGAGGGTCCACCTGTTCCCATCCCGAACACAGAAGTTAAGCTCATCAGTGCTGACAATACTTGGCTGGAAGCGGCCCGGGAAGATAAGGCGATGCCGACACAACAGACCACAGCTTAAAGCTGTGGTTTTTTCTTTTGCCTTTTTAAAAAAATCAGCTTCATATTTCAAAGAAAATACAAAGCTGACTTGTTATTACACTGATTTAAGCATTTACTCAGGGTAGAAAGTATAATTACTACTGTAAAAAATTAAACTATCACTTGATTAAACGGTGTAAAGTTATATACTAAATAACTTTACACCGTGACATTTTTGCGCATATGCCCGGCTATTATTTTTTCTTAGCTTTTGCGGCTTCTCTTTCTGCTCTTATTTGAGCTGCCTTAGCCTCTTTTTCTTCGGCTAAACGCTTTTGCTCGTCAAGCTGAGCCTGTCTTTCAGCCTCTGCTGAAGCCTTTGATTCCTCATACTTAGCGGCAATCTCATCAAAACGGTTGAAGTTTTCCTGCTCTTTTATAAGCTTTTCAGCATCAAGATAGGGCTTTGCGGCAATGGCAAACAGTGAATGCCTGTCCATTTCAGCCTTTGACTTATCCTGAACTTCTTTCTTTTCCTTTGTAAGTGCAGAAATTTTTGCCTTGATTTCGACTGTGCTTTCCTTGGCCTTTTTAGCTTCGGACTCCTTAATATAAAGCTCTTTAAGCTCTACGTCGATCTCGTCTTCTCTGCCATATAAAGCGTCCAGTACGGCAAAGTCGGGCTGAGTAAAGTCGGCAAATGATTTATAATGCTTTGTGATAACCTTTCTTGCAGTCTTTTTCTTAGACGCAATTTCAATGGCAAACTTTCTGAGCTCTTTTTCCTCCTTGGTTGTTGTAGGCATAAGCTTAGCTTCTCTGAGCTCTTTTTTGATATCTTCCATCTTCATATCATAAAGACCTCTCAAGCCTTCTGCATAAACTGCCTGGTTTGCTTTTACCTTAGCCTTGTAAACAGGTGTGGAGAATTTTTCAAGCTCTGCAATAACAAGGTTGGAAATTTCAATTTCTTCATTTTCAATAAGCTTCTGTTTGTAAGCTTTCTTGTCTGCTTTTTTCTCTGCCTTTGTAGGCGCAACTATATCCTTGCCTGCAAGCTCTCTTGCATCTCTTATGATGTCGATAGCTTCAACAAGTCCCTGATGGTTTACAATACCGTTGCCGTAGTCCTCAAACATGGCACGGATTTTAAGTATACGCACAATACCCTTTTGCTTTTTCTCTGTAAGGTCATAGAAGAAGTAAGGAATAACATTGATAATTGCACCTGCGGCTGCTACAAGAATAAGGATTTTAAGCAAGGGAATGAGCACACCCTGAACGTCGTAAAGTGCAGATGAGGGGTTGATAAAGTTATTCTGTCCGTTGTTATACTGAGAGGCAAGAAGCTCGCCGATGCTGCTGTTAGTACCGGGAAGAACTCTGCTCATTAAAGCGGAATTTGAAGTAACAGCCTTAGCTGTGGCAACATTCATACCGAACTTTTCCTGAAGTGCGGGAAGAACGCTTGATGTAATAAGTGTAATTACACTGCCGATTGTAGCTACTGCAGCAAACATACCGTCAATACGCTCGCCTGTTATGTACTGCTGATAGTCACGGATATCCGCTTGAATTGAGGGGTTGAGAATGTGACCGAATGAGCCTACAAGAGCATTGAGCCACAAGCAAGCCATAATTGCCCAGATGATGTAACCGCTTAAGTTACCGCTTGGATCTACAGGATCATTCATAAAGAAGGGATACATCATAAGAATGAACAAAATGTTGAACAGGTTTGTTACAATCTGAACATTTTTCTTGCCCCATTTTCTTATACAGATAGGAGCTAAAATCATACCCCAAAGCGATGCATTACCGTAAACGGTATTAACAATTGTGTATGTTGCGTTTGAACAGGCACCGCCGTAGTTACACAGCCAATAGAGAATATTTGCATAAGCTGTTTCAAGGAAGCCGAGCCAACCTGCAAGTGAAATAATCCAGAAGTACTTATTTTTAGCAACTGCTCTGAGTGCGTCGATAAACTTGATTTGTACAACGTGAGTTTTAGCCTGAACAATTTTTTCCTGAGTGTTTGCATAAACAACAAATAAAAGGAGAGTGCCGATTACACCGATAACGGGGAAAGCAAAACGGTAAACTTTAATGTCGGTTTGGTTTGTACCGAACATTGCTGCAATAAGAGGAATAATAATGTTATAAACGGTGGGACCGAATGAATAAATAACACTCTTAATTGAGGCGACGTCTGTTCTCTCCTGTGAGTTGGGAGAAAGAACGTGAATAAGGTTCTCGTATGCGTCATAGAAGAAATAATAGAAGAACTGAAGTGCGATATTGAACAAAAGTACTATTGCACATTTTGCAATATAATCTGCTGACTTACCGGGCAAAACCTCTGCCTGGCCTACTATTAAGCTGAGCTTATCGTAGGGGAACCAAACCATTGCAACGAATATAGCTGCACAGGGAATACCCATTCTTAAAATATAAGGACGGTATTTACCCGCTTTGTTACGCGTGTTGTCAACAATATTAGCACGAAGTGCCGTAAGGGGTATACCCGAAAGCACACCGATAACATACATAATATACATATCGGTAAGACCGATACCTATAACACCTGACAAAAATACGTTTGTAGCACCCAAAACGCAGGGGATACTCATACATACAATGAGATATGCACCGATACCGCCGCCGGCATAGGCTGCAATTTCTTTAAAGGTCATATAACGCCCTGCAGGCGGTATTTTCCAGTAAAGCATTAAATCCGACAAAAGTGATTTTACCTTCTTAACCAATTTTACATCTCCTAAAATTTATTTGTTTATATTACAGGTATGCTTTAACATCGTTATCGTAGTGACCTGTATTATCAAAGTTATGCTCAGTTTGAACTCTCTCGCCCCAAGCCTCTGCAATTTGCTCATAGCTTCCGTTTGCTATATCTGCTCTCCAGAAGCCGTCCTTATGTCCGTAAAGACACCAGTCGGAGCTCCACATACCGTGACCTGTTGCCTTGTATGTCCAAAGCATCCAGTGTATGTCAAGGTTGTTCATAGTCTTAAAGCAGTTCTCCCAGGTTGTTGCCTGATGAGGATAAAACTCACCCATCAAAAGGGGCACGTCGAAATGGTAAAGCTTTGTAAGTAAGCAGAAGAATGTAAAAATAAAGTCGTTATTTTGATAGAAGTGAACCTGATAAACCACATTTTTCCAGCCCTTAGCAAATGCGTGAGGAAGTGCAAGTGCTGTCCAAATAGCTTCCATTGTGATGATGTGGTCTGTGTCAACAGCCCTTACAGTGTCATAGAGCATACCGTAAGCCCATTCATTTCTGACACGTCTGTCAATTTCGGTTGTTTTAACGTCACAAAGAGGTTCATTGAGAAGGTCGTACATAGCAACTGCCGGATTGCCGTTAAAACGTTCGGCTATTGCAGTCCAAAGCTCTCTTGTAAGTCTTTGATATTCTTCGTTGTCATAAAATCTTGCGCCTTTAAAGCCGTGACCGCTATGGGGAGCGTCACTGTGTGAGCCTACTGCACCGTGCATATCAAGGATAACGTAAAGTCCGCGCTCGCTGCACTCACTTACGACCCAATCAAGGTAATGGAAATCCCATTCGCCGTTTTCGTCAAGGATTTTTGTACCCTTGTCATCGTGGTAGAAGTTTCTGTACCAGAAAGGAACACGAACACAGTTAAAGCCAAGGCTCTTTATGTTGTCAAGGTCCCATTCTGTAATCCAGTTGTCATAATATGTTTCAAGCAAATCCTGAGCGGCCTCAATGCCGAAACGCTCTTGAAGAGTGTCATAAACATAAGCACCGTCATAAATAAGCTTATTGCCGTTTTCATCAGTTTCGGGCACGTGGTCGGGACAAAGCCAGTCTTCACGCACAAGCCAGCCGCCAAGGTTTACACCTTTGAGCTTAACCTCTTCACCCTTTTGGTTTACAATTTTAGTACCCTTTGTTTTCAAAAGGTCTTGTTCGGTAATGGGACCGTCTGCACCGTCGCTTACAGGCGTCTGTGCACCGGCAAAAGAGATGCAAGAAAAAACCATAACCAAACAAAGTAAGATGCTCAATGTTCTTTTAAATGTTTTCATTTGTTTTCCTCCGTAATTTATATTTTTCCCTTAAAGGGGGTTGCCCGAATTAAAAGCGGATGGTCTTGTCCTCACCTATGCCGGTCATACCGTCAAGGATATACTTGTTACCGTCCTCGTCACAGATGTAACCGCTCAGCTTGCCGAATGTGATGTGATAATTTGCGTCAACTATCAAATAGGGCATTCTCATAATATAGCGGTCATCAATGTCAAAGGTGATGTCAACCATTGAGTAAACATCACGAATTTTCCACTTGTTATACTCAATGTGCTCAAAGCGTACGGGGGTCATACGTGAGGTTTTACCCTCAAACCAAATGAGGTTTTCGTTATACTCCGTTTGATTTACGGACTGATTTCTCGTAAGGTTAAAGCCGAAATACTGCTTTTTGCCGTCAATTACCTTTGTGCCCATAGCCGTAACCCAATCGTAATGGGCAATGTACGGATAATAACCCTTGTGGTCATCAATAATAGCGGCGCTGTCTTCGTCTGCCTCATAACGCTTGCCGTTAAGTTCAATATATCCTTTTACCTTAAACAGGTCCTTTTGTGTGTAAAGCGGCTTATTTTCACCAAAGGGAATACTTACAACACTGGGAAGCGAAGCTCTTTCAAGGTCAAGGTCATAGCTTACAAAGCCCTTATTCATATCATAGGCTTGACCCCTAAGATATGCCTTGCCCTGCTCAAAGTGATTGATGCACTTAATTTTTACATTTTTTGCCGTTGAAAAAGTTGTGGCTCCCTTTAAAAGATTGCTACATACTTTGGCGTCCTTTTTTGACGGAGAAGCTTCCCAATATGTAACCTTGCCGGTTTTCTTTTCATAAATGCAAGTCAGTGACACACGGATAAGTCCCATATCGCAAACGGCGGTAAGCAGAGAGACCTCCTTTAAATCAACCTCAATGGCTTCCCAAATGGTCAGACGAAATTTGTTTAATATGTCCGGCAGCTTTGACTGACCTTTGATGTCAAGTAAGTTTAAGTTTTCAAATTCACTTTGGAAAGTGCCGAAAACAGCCTTTCCGTTTTTGTCAATAATGTTTTCCGGTGTAGGAATAGGTATTCTTTTATCGGAAAGCACTTTCTTAAAGTCCATATTTCCTCTCCTGTTCATATTTAATTCATAAAATTAACATTTCGTATACAAACAAATTCATACATAATAATTATACTTAACTCTTGGAAAAAGTCAATGAATAATAAGCGGTTTTTACCTATGCTACAAAAACTAAGCTTTGTTTTTGTACATAATTTTATTTATTATTTTCAGCGTTTAATTTAACCAAAGACGAAAGACATATAATTGCCAAAACATTCGGTATAACCATAAGCTGATTGAAAAGGTCGGCACACTCCCAAGCTAAGTCACTGCTTAAAATACTGCCAAGGAAAACGAAAACAATTGAAAGTAAGAAATATACGGGTCTGCCTTTTGTACCGAAAAGGTATTCAAAGTTTATTTTACCAAAGTAATTCCAGCTTATAATTGTGGAAAAAGCAAAAAGAAGCAAACATATTGCAATAAATGCCGACGCACCATTTTGACCGATAACCGTCGCAAAGGATAAAGCTGCCACGTTGGTTTTTGAAACACCGTCAACTAAACCTTTTTCAAGTATTCCGCCTTTTGTGTAAAGTGTGCTGACTATAACAAGACCTGTCATTGTAAGAATGACAAAGCTGTCAATAAACACACCGATCATAGCCGCAACACCTTGGTCGTGAGGCTTTTCAACCTTTGCAACAGCGTGTGCATGAGGTGTTGAGCCCATACCTGCCTCATTTGAAAAAAGTCCCCTTTTCACCCCCTGGCTTAAAGCTGTTTTAATGGCGTAACCTATACCGCCGCCGATAATTGCATCAGGTCTGAAGGCATAGCGGAAAATCAAAGCGAAAGCTTCAGGCAAATACTTGATGCGTACAATAAGCACCACTATACCGCCTGCAATATATAACAGCGCCATAAAAGGTACAAGCTTTTCCGTAACGGAAGCTATCCTTTTTACGTCGCCGAAAAATACGGCAGAAGAAAGCACTGCCACAACAATACCGATTATATAAGTTGGCACATTGAAAGCACCGGAAAAAGATTCGGCAATTGAATTTGACTGTACCATTGTGCCGATAAATCCCAATGCAATAACTGTTGCTACAGCAAAAAATCCGCAAAGAAATTTACCTAAGGGGCCGGGAAAAGCCTTTTTAATATAATATACGGGACCGCCTGCAACACTTCCGTCAGGCATAAGCTGTTTTGTCTCCTGAGCGAGGACGGCCTCGGCATAAATTGTTGCCATGGAGAAAAAAGAAATAATCCACATCCAAAAAAGAGCACCGGGACCGCCTGTTAAAATTGCACCGCTGACACCTACTATATTACCCGTACCTACCTGTGCGGCAATAGCAGTAGCAAGTGCCTGAAACGAGTTCATTTCACCTTTTCCGCTTTTTTTGCTTATGCCGCCAAAGACATTTTTAAAGCCCTCTTTAAAACAGCGCACCTGAACAAAGCGTGTTTTAAAGGTAAAAAATATTCCTGTGCCTACAAGAAGTACAACAAGAATGTAGTCCGACAAATATCCGTTGACTGTTTTGACAAATTCTAACATAGTACCACCTTATAAAATATATGATTTAACATCAAAAAAATGCCTCTGTCACAATTGGCAGAGGCAAGCTTTTTTTAAATTATTATTTATCTCCGAAGATTCTGTAAAGGAAGTTTATGAAACCATCGAAAATTCTGCTGATAGCAAGATATACATCTTCAATTACTGCCCAATCCATAGCAAACTCCTTTCGAAAAATTCATCTTTCAATCCAATAAATTAAGCTTATTACATTCCTTCGTCAATATCGGGATAGTCTGCGGGAGGCCACTCATCAGTGATACCAAATACAAACTGAAGCCACTGTACGACTCTATCCATAAATTTCAAAAACTCGTTCCAAACATCCATCAATACGTCCCAGTTCATACAATTTCTCCTTTCGCAAATTCTGCTATGAGTTATCTAAGGGACACATATTCCCTTTCAGTCTAATGATATTCTACTACTAATTTCAAAATTTGTCAATAATATTTTTTAATTTTTTCACATTTGGTTATTTTGTACATAACTCTTGATGTTGTCGTTCTTTTAAAACACCATATTTAGTTTTATTGAATAAAGACTGACAAAATAACACTTATTTTCCTAAAATATTACTGATTATTTCAACAAATCTTGCAAGAAGAGCCTTGAAAGTTGCAAGTAATCTTGCAATTATTATGCCTGCAGCTCCATTACTTTCAGCTTCACCTAAAATAACCTCGTCATGACAATCGCCTATACTTACCGAAAAACCGTATTCATATTTATTTGAAGCGTCTTCAGGGTAATTTTCAATATAATCTATGCCTACTGAATATCCGTCAATAAAACGCGCGCCGTAAACAAAGCCATAACCTGTATCTATGCCGCTTTTCATTATTCCGTTTTCTTCCACATTATCGGTATATGTACGGGTAGTATCATCTGCAAAAGTAATGTCATAAGTTACATCAATAATCTCACCGTCATCGTTGAGATTATAATCGGTTATCTTGATTCCCTTAAAATCATTCTCATCAACGGCGTTAACATCCTTTTTCAGCTCAAAATCTTTATAGTAAAAACTTATGTAAGTATTTTCTTCATCATACAAACCGCGGGTACTAACCTCAAGCTCTTGACCTAAAAGCTCATATTCTATATAGTTATACTGAAGTGAAACATCCTCATCATTTACTATTATTTCTTTTACGGTACCTGTTTCACTTGTGCCGTCAGGATATATAACCTTAATCTGAGCACCGTCTAAGGGTATATAATCAACATTTACGTTTACTGCATCGGGTACACCTGAAATAATTTGAAGATCCTTTACATAGCACTCAAAACAGGGAGCATCAAAAGTGTTTTTATATTCGCTGTAAATTTTAAAAGTACCTGTTAAAGGAATATATCTTTTAACTACACCTTCAACTGTAACCTCAACTGTGTCTGCACCTTTTTCCACAGCCTCATTATAAGCTTTCTTAGTAACATAGGCACTACAATTTATTTTATATCTTCCGTAATCAAAATTACTGTAACCAGAATCACTTACGAGAACCTCTCCGTTTGAAAGGGTAACTTTATAAGCACAGCCATACAAATAATCGGCAAAAACATCTTCAAGAGTTATGCCCATCATTTCATTCAGTATTTTTTGAAATTGTTCATCGTAAATATCAATGCCGTATTCTTCTGCCATCTTTAAAAGAAATTCTTCACTGCTTTTTATACCTTCGTCTATTTCTTTAAGTGACAATTCCTTGTCAAACTCAACTTCAACAGACACAATTTCCGGTGCTGCTGCCGCAAAGGAATACATTGACATAAAGGGCAGAAGCATTAAAAGTGTAAGGGTAATTGCCATAAGCTTTTTAAATGCTTTCTTCATAATAAAATCCTCCTGAGTTTTATTTTTAAAGCAAAATTAATTTTATATCATAAATGAATGAAGACTGACAAAATAACACTTATTTTCCTAAAATATTACTGATTATTTCAACAAATCTTGCAAGAAGAGCCTTGAAAGCTGCAAGTAATCTTGCGATTATTGTACCTGCAGCTCCATTACTTTCAGCTTCACCTAAAATAACCTCGTCATAACAATCGCCTATACTTAACGCAAAACCGTATTCATACTTATTTGAAGCGTCTTCAGGATAATATTCAATATACTCTATGCCTACTTCATATCCGTCAATAAAACGTGTACCGTAAACATAGCCATTATTTTTTATTATTCCGTTTTCTTCCACGTTGTCGGTATATGTACGGGTAGTATTATCTGCAAAAGCAATTTCATAGGTTACATCAATAAGCTCACCGTCATCGTCAAGATTGTAATCTGTTATCTCAATACCTTTAAAATTCATCATACTGACGGTGTTAACTTCCTTTTTCAATATAAAATCGCCGTAATAAAACTCTATGTAATCATTTTCTTCAACAAGCACACCATAAGTATCAATCCAGAGCTCTTGACCTAAAAGCTCATATTCAATATGTTTATACTGTGTTGAAGCTTTTCCTTCATTTACTATTATTTCTTTTACGGTACCTGTTTCACTTGTGCCGTCGGGATATGTAACCTTAAACTGTGCACCATCTAAGGGCACGTAATCGGCACGTACGTTTACTACATCGGGTACACCTGAAATAATTTGAAGATCCTTTATATAGCACTCAACACAGGGAGCATTAAAAGTATTTTTATATTCGCTATAGGTTTTAACCTCGTCTGTTAAAAGAATATATCTTTCAACCGTAGCTTCAACTGCAACCTCAACTGTATTTGCGGCTTTTTCAACGGCTTCTATGTAAGCTGCCTCAGTTATAAAGGCGTCACAATTTATGTCATATCTTCCATACTCAAAGTAGCCCTCATCATCTTGGAGAACCTCACCGTTTGAAAGGGTGACCTTATAAGTACAGTCCTCTAAATAATAGGATAAAATGTCTTCAATAGTTATACCAAATCTTTTCAATATTATTTGAAATTCTTCGTCGTAAATATCAACACCGTATTTTTCTGCAAGAGTTGAAAGCAGGCCTTTAGCATATTCTATACCGTTGCCTATTTCCTGAAGTGACAATTCCTCGTCAAGTTCAACTTCAACAGACACAATTTCCGGTGCTGCTGCCGCAAAGGAATACATTGACATAAAGGGCAAAAGCATTAAAAGTGTAAGGGTAATTGCCATAAGCTTTTTAAATGTTTTCTTCATAGTAAAATCCTCCTAAGCTATATTTTAAATCAGAATTAACTTTGTAACGTAAGTATATATCAAAAATGAATAAAAATCAACACTAAAAATAATTTTGTAATCATTTTTTACTTCTTTTTTGCAAAATTATTTATTGAATAAGTTTTGCATTTTATTTTGCATTTTTATTGGTAAAAAATCTTGCAACAAAGGGAATTTTTATGTATAATATATAATTGTATGCTAAAAAAGAGGACGTGATACCTTGCTTAAAAACCGTAAAGGCGGTGTGCTTATGCACATCACAAGTCTTCCGGGAAAATACGGGGTGGGCACAATGGGCAAGGAGGCTTTCGCCTTTGCCGAAAAGCTCAACAAAATGGGCTTTAAGCTGTGGCAGACCTTACCCCTTAATCCTACCGATGAAACAGGCTCTCCCTACTGCTCAAACAGTGCATTTGCCGGAAACATAAGCCTTATTGACCCCCTTTTACTTTTTGAAAGCGGTCTTATCAGTGAAAGCGACCTTAAAGAAAATGAATATGACGGCTCAAAATACACGGCAAGCCATTTTTTTGCAAAGGAAAAGCGGCTTGCCACATTAAAAAAAGCCTTTTTACACCTTGACAAAGATACAAAAGCTTTAGTGGAAATTTTCCGTGAGCAAAATTCTTGGGTCAGTGACTACGGCTACTTTATGGCTTTAGAAGAGCATTTTGATTTAAAGCCCTGGTGGGAATGGGACAGCGGTTTTGCAAAATATGAGGAAGCTTTAAAAGAAAAGGACAGCTTTAAAGAAAGCACCGACTTTCACATTTTCACTCAGTATATTTTCTTTTTGCAGTTTCGCTCGCTGAAAGAATATGCCAACACTCTGGGCATTGAGCTTATGGGTGATATGCCCATTTACGTAAGCCGTGACAGCGTTGACGTATGGGCAAACAGAAGTGAGTTTCAGATAAACGAAGAAAGCCTTGCACCCTCTTTTGTTGCCGGTGTGCCCCCCGACTATTTTTCCCAAGACGGTCAGCTTTGGGGCAATCCCCTTTATGACTGGGATAAAATGAAAAAAAACGGCTTTTCATGGTGGAAAAAGCGGCTTTCTCATTGCCTGAAGCTTTTTGATACAGTCAGAATTGACCACTTCCGTGCTTTCGCTTCTTATTGGGCAGTGCCTGCTGAAAGTAAGACGGCAAAGACAGGCAAATGGGTTGACGGTCCTAAAATGAAGCTTTTTGACCAAATAAAAAAAGACTTCGGTAACGTGCCTATTGTAGCAGAGGACTTAGGCACCTTCGGTGAGGACGTTATAAAGCTGCTTGAAGATACCGGCTTTCCCGGAATGAGAGTGATACAATTCGGTTTTGACCCCTTGGGTGACAGCACTCACCTGCCCCACAACTACCCCTTAAACAGTGTGGCCTATGTAGGCACCCATGACAACAACACAATTTTAGGTTGGCTTTGGGACGCTAAGGAAGACGAAAGAGCCTACGCTTTAAGGTACACTTGCTTTGGCGGCAACGATTGGGGACAAGGTGGATTTTACAGTCCGTCCTGCAGGGCGATAATCGAAAGCGTGTGGAGATCAAGCGCAAAAATTGCCGTTGTGGCAATACAGGATATGTGCGGGTACGGCAAGGACGCAAGAATGAATATTCCCGGCACGGACAAGGAAAATTGGGCTTTCAGAATAGGTCAGGAGGGTCTTGACGGCATTGACGAAGGCTATTTTAAAGAAATAAATCAAATTTACAAAAGATAAGAAAGGAAAGTGTAAAATGATTGAAATTATAAACCGCGGCGTTCACCTTGTAAAAGGCAGAACACTTGTTGAAGACGAGGCTCAGCTTCAGGCTATGGGCCTTAAAGCAGCCGAAAACAGAAACGGCACAATTGCTTATTCAATTCTCAACGCACATAACACAAAGCCCGACGATGAGAAAATGAGAATTAAATTTGACGCCCTCATTTCCCATGACATAACCTATGTGGGCATTATTCAAACTGCAAGAGCTTCCGGACTCAAGGAATTTCCCATTCCCTACGCTATGACAAACTGCCACAACAGTCTTTGTGCAGTCGGCGGAACAATTAACGAAGACGACCATGTTTTCGGTCTTTCTGCCGCTAAAAAATACGGCGGTATATATGTCCCTGCAAATCAGGCAGTTATTCACCAATATGCAAGGGAAACAATGGCAGGCTGCGGCAAAATGATTTTAGGCTCGGACAGCCACACCCGTTACGGCGCTTTAGGCACTATGGCAGTAGGCGAGGGCGGCCCCGAGCTTGTTAAACAGCTTCTTTCAAACACCTGGGACGTAAATCCCCCTCAGGTTGTGCTTGTTTATCTTGAAAACGCACCAAAGCCCGGTGTAGGTCCTCACGACGTCGCTATTGCCCTTTGCGGTGCAGTATTTAAAGAGGGACTTGTAACAAACAAGGTGCTTGAATTTGTAGGTCCCGGTGTTAAAAACCTATCAATGGACTTCCGTATCGGCATTGACGTTATGACAACCGAAACCGCTTGCCTTTCCTCCATCTGGGAAACAGACGAAAAGGTTAAGGAATACTTCGTCACTCATTGCAGACCTGACGATTTCAAGGCTCTCTCACCCGATGAAGTTGCTTACTATGATATGGCAATTAAAATTGACCTTAGCAAAATCGAAAGTATGATTGCTCTGCCTTTCCACCCGTCAAATGCTTATACAGTCCACGAGCTTCAGGCTAACCCTGAAATTCTCTACGAGGTTGAAAAGGCTGCAAAAGCCCAATTCGGCGACAAGGTTGACTTCCGCCTTAAAGATAAAATCCAAAACGGAAAAATCATCGTTGACCAAGGTATTATCGCAGGTTGTGCCGGCGGTATGTTTGAAAATATCTGTGAAGCCGCCGCAATTCTTGACGGAAAAGACATCGGTGACGGTTACTTCAACCTTTCGGTTTATCCCTCAAGTGTGCCTGTTAACCTTGCGCTTATCAAAAACGGAGTTCAAGGCAAGCTCCTTGAAGCAGGCGCAGTATTTAAGCCTTGCTTCTGCGGTCCCTGCTTCGGCGCAGGTGATGTGCCTGCCAACAACGGACTTTCAATCAGGCACACAACACGTAACTTCCCCAACAGAGAGGGAAGTAAGCCCGGTGACGGTCAGCTTGCAGGTGTTGCACTTATGGATTCACGTTCAATTGCCGCAACTGCCGCTAACAAGGGTGTTCTCACTGCCGCAACCGATGTTGAAATTCCCGCTTACGACAGCACTTACACTTTTGAAAAGGGTGTTTATGAAAAGAGATGCTATCACGGCTTTAAAAAGGCTGACAGCGGCTACGAGTTAAAGCTCGGTCCCAACATCACCGACTGGCCCGCAATGTATGCTCTCGAAGACAATCTTCTCTTAAAGCTTGCCGCCGTTATTCACGATGACGTTACAACAACCGACGAGCTTATCCCCTCGGGTGAGACCTCCTCCTACCGTTCAAATCCTCTGCGCCTTGCCGAGTTTGCCCTTTCAAGACGTATCCCCGAATACGTAGGCAGGGCTAAGGCAGTTGCAAAAGAGGAAAAAGCCCGCCGCGACGGTGCAAGTGACGAGGTTAATTCAGTGCTTTCAAAGGTAACTGACAACGCAAGCGAGACAGCAAAGCACACACAGTTCGGCTCATGTATCTTTGCCTGCCGCCCCGGCGACGGCTCTGCAAGAGAGCAAGCCGCTTCCTGTCAAAAGGTGCTCGGCGGTTTCGGCAACATCTGCTACGAGTTTGCAACAAAGCGTTACCGCAGTAACTGTATAAACTGGGGTATTCTCCCCTTTACAATTGACAGGGAAACCGAGTTTAACTACAGTGACGGAGACTACGTTTTCGTGCCCGGCATCCGTGAAAAGATTAAAAACGGCGTTGAGGAAATTCCCGCAAAGGTTATTACCGCAAATGAAGTTAAGTACATCACCCTTTATGTTAAGGGTCTTACCGAGGAGGAAAAGACAATTATCCTTGAGGGTTGCCTTATGAATTATTATAAGAGCCAAAATAAATAAGATGAAAAAGCTCCCTGACTTTAAAGGGGAGCTTTTTAGATAATTATATTGACTGTAATTAAACCTGATAGTATAATGACTTTACCAAAAATAAAGGATGATAATATGATGAATAAAAAGAAAGCTTTAATTTTAGGCGGTGCAGCTTTAGCCGCCGCTTTTATCGGCGCCTGTTGCCTTTACCCGAAAGCAGAAACCTACACCCTGCCCCAAGGCTTTACCGTTACCGCCCATACAGGCTGTGAGGGCACAGAGGATAACTCCCTTGAAAGCATAAAAGCAGGAATTGAAAAGGGTGCAGACATTGTGGAAATTGACCTGCAATTTTCAGCTTACGGCACACCTGTTTTATGCCACGACACCCCTGCCGGTGACGAGCCTACCCTTGACAGCGCCTTTGAAATTTTAAGCGTAAGCGATGTTAAAATGAACGTTGATATGAAATCTTCCGCTAATTTGAAAGAGGTTGTTTCTTTGGCGAAAAAGCACGGTGTTTCAGATAAAATCTTCTTTACGGGTGTTGAGGAAAAAGACGTTGACACTGTAAAAAAAGATGTTCCCGAAATCCCCTACTACTTAAATTTAAGTGTTGAAAAAGGCAAATGCACCGACAAAGACTACATTGATTCTCTTATAGAAAGGGTCAAGCAAAGCGGCGCCATCGGTATCAATATGAACTATAAAGGAGCAAGCGCTGAATTGGTGGAAGCTTTTCACGGTCAGGGACTTCTTGTTTCACTGTGGACTGCAAACAGTAAGCTTCAAATGAAAAAATGCCTTAAAGTTTCACCTGACAACATCACAACAAGAAAACCGTCGGTACTTTTAAATGTGATAGGAAAGGACAATAAATGAAAAAAGGAATAAAAATTTTTCTTTCGGTTTGGCTTTGCCTTGCAATACTCGGCACAATAGGTTTTTTCACAATGGGCAACATCATTTTGAATTTTACGTTTTCAAAGCGAATGGACTGTTGTCACTCAAGCAATACTTTCATTGAACAAACCGCCAAAGAAATATACACCACCGCCGAAGACGGCGTTTCACTTCACGGATACCTAACTGAAAATCCAAACGCACAAAACAAAGTTGCAATCATTTGCCACGGATATTCCGACAGTGCCATAGGTGTAAGCAATTATGCAAGTCAATTTTACAGCTTGGGTTTTTCAACCCTTTGCCCCGATGCCCGTGCTCACGGGAAAAGCGGCGGTGACTTAATCGGTATGGGTTACCTTGAAAAACGTGACATAATATGTTGGATAAAGGAAATTTTAAAGCTTAGGGTGAAAAGTATAATCCGAACTCAGTTTTTTATCGGAATATTTCCGCCCTTTCTTCGTTAAAATACTCGTTAATCCGAAAGGATTAACTGCGTTTTGTGCCTTGAAAGGTCAAAAATCTTCTCGATAAAAAATCTTCGACCTTAAAGCTAATAATTTTTTGATGATTTTTGGTGGCTGAGGGTGAAGCAAGGCTGACGCCTTGCAAGACCGAAACGCCGAAAAGCACGAAAAAGTATTGCTTTAAGGC
>JBJEOK010000065.1:0-93680 GCA_051880695.1 Acutalibacteraceae bacterium
AGGGCGGAAATATTCCGATAAAAAACTGAGTTCGGATTATACTTTTCACCCTAAGGAGAGCGAAAAAATGAACAGTACCAAAGAAAAATACATATCAATCGACAAAGAAAAATGTATCGGCTGCCAAAAATGTATAAATGATTGCCCCGGTGAAAAAATCAAATTTGTTGACGGCAAGGCAGAGTTTATGTTTCACCGCTGTATACAGTGCGGTCACTGTTACGCCATCTGCCCGACAAATGCAGTTACTATGGAAAATTTTGAAAAAGAAGATGAGCAAAAGCCCCTTTCAATGGCAGAGTTTGACAGTGATAAGCTTCTGCTTGCAATGAAAAGCCGCCGCACAATCCGTAAATTCAAAGAGGAAAAAATCAGTGACGAGATTATCGAAAAAATCATTGAAGCCGGCAGATACTGTCCCACAGGCACCAATGCCCAGGATTTTTCTTTCACCGTTATAAAAAATGACCTTGCCTTTTTTGAAAAGGAAGCCGTTAAGCTTTTCCGTTCAGCACAAAAAGTCGGCGGTGCCCTTTCGTCTTACATACGCAATATGACAATTGACGACAATTTCTTTTTCAAAAAAGCTCCCCTTGTGATTATAGTTAACGGTAAAAGCGACACGAGCGCTTGCCTTGCTTCTTCATATATGGAGCTTATGGCGGGAAGCTTAGGCTTAGGTGTACTTTACAGCGGATTTTTCATTGCCGCGGCAAAATTCAGCAGAAAAATTGCCGCCGCACTTAACACACCGAAAGGTCACTCCCCTGTCACCTGCCTTGTTATAGGCTATCCCGACGTGGAGTATCAAAGAATACCGCCTAGAAATAAGGCGGAAGTTAATGTGTTGTAACAAATTTTGGGGAAGAGCCGGAGGGAGAAAGCTTTTTGCCGAGTACCTCGGTATGAATATCACGGGATAGAGTTATATAAAGGACAACTCTACACCGCTGAAGATAAGTTGTGGGTAACGGCAGACAGTCGAGTACCTCGACACGAATATTCCGGTATAAAGTTATTTAAAGGACAACTCTACACCGCTGAAGATAAATTGTGGGTAACGGCAGACAGTCGAGTACCTCGACACGAATATTCCGGTATAAAGTTATTTAAAGGACAACTCTACACCGCTGAAGATAAATTGTGGGTAACGGCAGACAAACAAAAGCTTTTTTGCTTACTTTTTTCTCGAAAAAAGTAAGACAGACACATTGTTCGCTAAGGAAAAATGTGTCTGTTGTTTTTTTTATAATTTCAAGTATTTAACACTCAAAGCTTATTTGTTAGCTTCTTCAATAGCAACTGCGCAAGCAACTGTCATACCAACCATGGGGTTGTTACCTGCACCGATGAGGCCCATCATTTCAACGTGTGCAGGAACTGATGAAGAACCTGCAAACTGAGCGTCGGAGTGCATACGGCCCATTGTGTCAGTCATACCGTAGGAAGCAGGACCTGCTGCCATGTTGTCGGGATGAAGTGTACGGCCTGTACCGCCGCCTGATGCAACTGAGAAGTAGTTTACACCGTTTTCAACACACCATTTCTTGTATGTGCCTGCAACAGGATGCTGGAAACGGGTGGGATTAGTTGAGTTACCTGTGATGGAAACACCAACATTTTCAAGCTTCATAATAGCAACACCCTCGGGAACGTTGTCTGAACCGTAACAGCGAACCTTAGCTCTGTCACCGTTTGAGTAAGCAATTTCTTTAACAATTGATACTGTTTCGGTGTAGGGGTCAAACTCAGTCTGAACATAAGTGAAGCCGTTGATTCTTGAAATAATCATAGCGGCGTCCTTGCCGAGACCGTTGAGGATAACACGAAGGGGCTCTGTTCTGACCTTGTTAGCGTTAAGAGCGATTTTGATAGCGCCCTCAGCAGCGGCAAAGGATTCGTGACCTGCAAGGAAGCAGAAGCACTTTGTCTCCTCTGAAAGAAGCATTTTACCGAGGTTGCCGTGACCGAGACCAACCTTACGGTTGTCAGCAACTGAACCGGGGATACAGAAGCTCTGAAGTCCCTCACCGATAGCTGCGGCAGCGTCAGCAGCCTTTGTGCAGCCTTTCTTAATAGCAATAGCGCAGCCTACTGTGTAAGCCCACTTTGCGTTTTCAAATGCGATAGGCTGAGTTTCTTCAACGATTTTGTAGGGGTCAATGCCTTTTTCGGCACAGATGTCCTTACATTCCTCAACTGAAGAAATGCCGTATTCTTTAAGGCAAGCTAAAATCTTGTCGATTCTTCTTTCGTAGTTTTCAAATAATGCCATGTTTCTTTACCTCCTTATTCCTTACGGGGATCGATGTACTTTGCGGCATCTGCAAAACGGCCGTAAGTACCCATAGCCTTGTTGTATGCAGTTGTGGGGTCATCGCCTTTTTTGATGAAGTCTGTCATCTTGCCAAGTGAAACAAATTCATAGCCGATAACCTGATCGTCATCATCAAGAGCCATTCTTGTAACATAGCCCTCAGCCATCTCAAGGTAACGTACGCCCTTAACCTTTGTACCGTACATAGTACCTACCTGTGAACGAAGACCCTTACCGAGGTCCTCAAGGCCTGCACCGATTGAAAGACCGTCTTCTGAGAAAGCGGACTGTGAACGACCGTAAACAATTTGAAGGAAAAGCTCACGCATAGCAGTGTTAATAGCATCACAAACAAGGTCTGTGTTAAGAGCCTCAAGAATAGTTTTACCGGGGAGGACTTCACTTGCCATAGCAGCAGAGTGAGTCATACCTGAGCAGCCGATTGTTTCAACAAGAGCTTCCTCGATAATACCGTTCTTAACGTTAAGTGAAAGCTTACAAGCACCCTGTTGAGGAGCACACCAGCCTACACCGTGTGTAAAAGCGGAAATGTCCTTAATTTCGTATGCCTTTGTCCATAAACCCTCCTGAGGGATGGGAGAGGGACCGTGGTTGGGACCCTTTTTGACACAGCACATCTGTTCAACTTCATGTGAATAATTCATGTTGGTTCTAACTCCTTTCGGATTTTATTATTGGTTTTAATTTTTACCGCATACTATGATACCAAAAAATCTGCCCCGTTGCAATAGACAAAGGGCAGATTTTTATGTGTTTTGATAATTTTTTTTAGTAATTACGCTTAACTTCATAACCGAAAGGAGCAAAAGAAAGCTTTGCAAGCTTAAAATATTGTTTACCAAAAGGAATACCGATAATTGTAATGCACAAAAGAACACCTGTTAAAATGTTGGCAAGAGCCATTTCCCATCCTGTAAAAATCACCCAGAAAATGTTTGCAACAAGACCTATTGTGCTGTCACTTTCTTTTTCAACCTCTTTTGTAAAGGGTAAAAATGTCAGCTTTGCAAGCTTAAAGCACTGTTTTCCTAATGGTATACCCACAATGGTTACACACCACAAAATACCTAACAAAAACCAAGCAAGTGTACCCACTGCACCGCCGAAAATTACCCATAAAATGTTTCCTAAAACTTTCATAGCCATACTCCCGAATCTATCTTTAATTACATCTTACTGCATTTTTTTAATAAATCAACAATTTATTTATACCTGTATTTCTTTAAATCTACCTTATAACCCTCAACCTTTATTCCGTCATTTTGAAGCTTAATTTTTTGAGCTTCTATACCGCCGAAGGCATAGGCCTTTGAAAGACTGCCGTCAGTTTTTACCACTTTATAGCAAGGATATTTTTCACCGTCGGGATTTTTGTGAAGTGCATTGCCGACGGCGCGGGCATAATTTTTGTTGCCTAAAGCCTCGCCTATTTGTCCGTAGGTTACTACCCTGCCTTTCGGGATAGCCGTGAGATATTCATAAACTGATTTTTCACTGAAAGACGATTTCTTTTTCATACCTACTCCCCTTTCAATTTTATTATATATTATACCTTTTAATTTTGCAAGAAAAAAGTGCGACACCTGAGTGCCGCACTTTTTCTTAACTCATTCAAACTTAACTCATTCAAAATCAATATTCTGCGGGGAAGCGATCCAAAATTTCCTTGGGAAGTAAAGACTTAAGCTCCTTAATAAAACCAAGAATTAAGTCCCTGATTGTTTCAAAAATTTCGTTCATTTTCGTTACCTCCAAATTGTTTTCTGAAATGGACTTTTACCTCTTTCAGTGTCTTTAGTATACACCTTTGTTTATAGTTTGTCAATAGTTTGTTCAAAAATTATTCATTTTATTTTTATATGCGGCAAATAAAACAAAAAACGTAAATATGTCTTAAAAAATCTTAGCGGCAGAGCTATACCCTGCCGCCGATTGCTTATTTAAAATATTCTACTGCTGACTTAAACATCTTGATGTCATAATCGCCAAGAACGTTTTTATAAAGTCCCTTAGCAATACGCTCACTGTGACCCATTTTACCGAATATTCTTCCGTCGGGTGAAGTGATACCCTCAATAGCGAAAGATGAATCGTTGGGGTTAAAGTGAATGTCATTTGTAGCGTTACCGTCAAAATCAACATACTGAGTTGCAATCTGTCCGTTGGCGGCAAGACGGCGCACTTCTTCTTCACTTGCAAGGAAACGGCCCTCACCGTGAGAAATGGGCACGTTGTAAACATCACCCACGTTGGTATTTTTAAGCCACGGGCTCATATTTGAAGCAATTCTTGTTCTTGCAATGCGTGACTGGTGACGTGCAATTGTGTTAAAAGTAAGGGTGGGCATATTTTCCTCGCTGTCAAGGATTTTTCCGTAAGGTACAAGACCCAACTTAATAAGTGCCTGGAAGCCGTTACAAATACCGCACATAAGTCCGTCTCTTTCTTCAAGAAGCTTTGTAACCTCACTCTTTATAGCCCCATTACGGAAAAACGCAGTGATAAACTTACCGCTGCCCTCGGGCTCGTCACCGCCGGAGAAACCGCCGGGAATAAATACCATCTGTGCAGTTTGAAGCTCTTTAGCAAAAGTCTCCACACTTCTTTGGATGCCGTCGGCAGAAAGGTTGTTGATAACAATAATCTTACTTTCTGCACCTGCGTCGTCCATAGCCTTTGCAGAGTCATATTCACAGTTTGTTCCGGGGAATACGGGAATGAGCACCTTGGGTTTTGCCACCTTGATTGCAGGGCTGTGCCACTTATCTGCCTTAAAGGAGAAGTTCTCCACCTTAGAAGCACTTTGGTCAATGTTGCAGGGGTAAACCTTTTCAAGCTTGTCTTCATAAATGCCTAAAAGCTCTTTAAGGCAAAGAGCTTCACTGCCGAGAGTGATTGACTTTTCGTCAGTGATATAGCCTATTACTTCGCCCTCGTTAAAATCAGCAGGCACTTCAAGCAAGAATGAAGCATAACTGTAATTGAAAACGGCGTTAAGGTCAAGAGCCTCATTAAATTTAAAGCCCAAAGAGTTACCGAAGCACATCTTCATAACAGCCTCAGCTATACCGCCGAAGCCCGGTGTGTAACAGGATACTGCCTTGCCGCTTCTGAGAAGCTCTGTTACCTTAGCGAAAACCTTAAGGAGGCTTTCTGTCTTAGGAAGATGATTTTCGTCAAATTCGGCGGAAAGCTTAATAAGCTTGTTGCCTGCCTTTTTAAATTCAGGTGAAACAATGTTTTGCACCTTGTCGGTAGTTACGGCAAAGGAAACAAGTGTGGGAGGTACGTCCATATTTTCAAAAGTACCGCTCATTGAGTCCTTACCGCCGATGGCCGCAACCTTAAGGTCCATTTGAGCCTTGAATGCACCTAAAAGTGCGCTTAAAGGCTGACCCCAGCGCTTGCCGTCTTTACCGGGACGGGGGAAATATTCCTGGAAAGTGAGATATACATCTTCAAAGCTGCCGCCTGTTGCAATAAGCTTACAAACAGACTCAATAACAGCCATATATGCGCCGTGGAAAGGTGTTTTTTCAGTATAAAACGGGTTATAACCCCATGACATAAGCGAGCAGTCGTCTGTGTGACCTTTTTCGGTGGAAATAAGCTGTACCATAGCCTGAATAGGTGTGAGCTGTTCTTTGCCGCCGAAAGGCATAAGAACGGTACCTGCACCGATTGTTGAGTCAAAACGCTCACTAAGTCCGCGTTTTGAGCACACGTTAAGGTCAGAAGCCAAAGCTTTCATATTATCGGTAAAGCTGCCCTCAATTTTTTTCATGGGACACTGAGGTGCCGCCGCTTCAATATTGATGTGCTTTTCAGCGCCGTTTGAGTTAAGAAAATCACGGCTGATGTCAACAATAGCTTTGCCGTTCCAGAACATTGTAAGACGTTTTTCAGCCTTAACCCTTGCAACAACCGTTGCGTTGAGGTTTTCTTCCTTAGCAAGAGCGAGAAAACGGTCAACGTTTTCTTTTTCTATAACAACTGCCATTCTTTCCTGACTTTCACTGATAGCAAGCTCCGTGCCGTCAAGACCCTCATACTTTTTAGGTACGGCGTTGAGGTCAATTTCAAGTCCGTCTGCAAGCTCGCCTATTGCAACGGAAACACCGCCGGCGCCGAAGTCATTGCAACGCTTAATCATACGGCAGGCTTCTCTGTTTCTGAAAAGGCGCTGAAGCTTTCTTTCTTCGGGAGCATTACCCTTTTGAACCTCTGCACCGCAGGACTCAAGGCTTTCGGTTGTGTGTGACTTTGATGAGCCTGTTGCACCGCCGCAGCCGTCACGGCCTGTTGCACCGCCTAAAAGTATAACAACATCGCCGTCTTCGGGGCACTCACGGCGCACATTTTCGGCAGGAGCGGCGGCGATAACTGCACCGATTTCCATTCTCTTAGCAGTGTAGCCGTCATGATAAAGCTCGTCAACAATGCCTGTTGCAAGACCGATTTGGTTACCGTAGGAGCTGTAACCTGCGGCAGCAGTTGTGACAATCTTTCTTTGAGGAAGCTTGCCGGGGATAGTTTCGGCAACACTTTTTAAGGGGTCTGAAGCACCTGTTACACGCATAGCGCCGTAAACATAGCTTCTGCCTGACAAGGGGTCACGTATAGCCCCGCCGATGCAAGTAGCCGCACCGCCGAAAGGTTCAATTTCAGTGGGATGGTTGTGAGTTTCATTTTTGAAAAGCAAGAGCCAAGGCTCGGTTTTTCCGTCAACGGTAACATCAATTTTAACTGTACAGGCATTGATTTCTTCACTTTCGTCAAGCTTACTCAAGTAACCGTTTTCTTTAAGGTACTTGCCTGCAAGAGTTCCTATATCCATAAGGCAAATGGGCTTTGTTCTGCCTAAGGACTTTCTTGTTTCAATATATTCGTCATAAGCTTTCTGTAAAAGCTCATCTTCAAACTTAACAGAATCAATTACAGTTAAGAATGTTGTATGACGGCAATGATCCGACCAGTAAGTGTCAATCATACGGATTTCTGTGATTGTGGGATTTCTGCCCTCTTTTTTAAAGTAGTCCTGACAAAAAGCGATGTCATCGTTGTCCATAGCAAGGGCATATTTTTTAACAAAATCGGCAAGTCCCTCTTTGTCTAAGTCAATAAAGCCGTCAAGGGTTTCAACCTCGGTGGGGATATCATACTTTATTTTAAGTGTGTCAAGGCGATCAATTGATGCCTCCCTTGCTTCAACGGGGTTGATAACATACTTTTTAATTTCCTTAAGCTCACTGTCGGAGATATTGCCCTTTAAAACGTAAACCTTTGCAGTTTTAACTGTGGGACGCTCACCTTGAGAGATAATCTGAATACACTGTGCGGCTGAATCGGCTCTTTGGTCAAACTGACCGGGAAGAAACTCTACTGCAAAAACAGTGTCACCCTCGTCTCTTAAAAGGTGGTCGCTTGTTTTGTCAAGCTGAGGCTCGGAAAAAACATTTTTAACTGCATAGTCAAAAAGGTCTTTTTCAATATCTTCTGCGTCATAGCGGTTGACAATTCTCAAGCTTTCAACACTTTTTATTCCTAAAAGTGAGCGAATATCCGAAAGCAAACCCTTTGCTTCATTTGCAAGCTCACTTTTCTTTTCAACGTAAATACGGTAAACCATTATTTGTTTGCCTCCTTTGCTTTTTTACCTATGTCTTTTCTGTAAAAAGCATTTTTAAAATTAACCTTGCTGACTTTTTCGTAAGCAAGTTCAATTGCTTTTTCAAGGCTGTCGGCAGTTGCGGTAACACCTAAAACACGTCCGCCTGCATTTAAAAGCTTACCGTCTTGTTTCTTTGCACCTGCAACATAAACGCTGTCTTTTACTTCATCGGCAATTGTAATTTCATAGCCGCTTTCATACTTTTGAGGATAACCCTCTGAGGCTACGATTACACAACAGGCGTGTTCATCTTTAAACTTGACCTCTGTTTCGGCAAGGGTGCCGTCAGTTGTGGCTTTCATAACGGTGAAAAGGTCGCTTTCCAAAAGCGGAAGCACAACCTGAGTTTCAGGGTCACCGAAACGGCAGTTATATTCGATTACTTTCGGGCCTTGCGGGGTAAGCATAAGACCGAAATAAAGGCAGCCTTTAAAGCTTCTGCCCTCTTTATTCATGGCCTCAACCGTGGGAATGAAAATCTTTTCCATGCACTCTGCGGCAACAGCTTTTGTGTAATAGGGGTTTGGCGCAACCGTACCCATACCGCCGGTATTAAGTCCCTTATCACCGTCAAGGGCACGCTTGTGATCCATTGAAGAAATCATAGGCACAAGGGTTTTGCCGTCGGTAAAGGAAAGGACTGACACCTCGGGACCTTGTAAAAATTCTTCAATTACAATGTTACTGCCGCTTTCACCGAAAATTTTGTCCTCCATCATTGATTTAACGGCATTTTTTGCCTCGTCCCTTGTCATAGCAATGATAACACCCTTACCCAGAGCAAGACCGTCAGCCTTAATAACTGTCGGAATGGGAGCGGTTTCAAGATAATCAAGTGCCTTTTCGGTTTCGGAAAACACCTCATACTGTGCAGTGGGAATACCGTACTTTTTCATAAGATTTTTTGAAAAAACCTTACTTCCCTCAATAATTGCCGCTTTCTTTGAGGGACCGAAGCAAGGGATACCTGACTTTGTAAGCTCATCAACACAGCCTAAAACAAGGGGATCATCGGGAGCTACAACGGCATAGTCAATTGCGTTTTCCTTGGCAAATTTGCATATACCCTCAATATCCGTTGCCTTTACAGGCACACAAGTGGCATCTGAGGCGATACCTCCGTTACCGGGCAGAGCGTAAATTTCACTTATATCTTTATTTTCTTTGAGCTTTTTAATGATGGCGTGTTCACGTCCGCCACCGCCTACTACCATAAGCTTCATATTAAATTTACTCCTTTAATAGATAGGATACTTTTTACAAAGAGCAATAACCTCACCTTTAACTGTGTCTTTACAATTTTCAAAGTCAGTGATAACCGCCTTAATCCACTTTGCAATAAGCTTCATTTCTTCCTCTTTGAAGCCTCTTGAAGTAACTGCGGCTGTGCCTATTCTCAAACCGCTTGTAACAAAGGGGCTTTTGGGGTCGTTGGGAATTGTGTTTTTGTTAGTTGTAAGGTGTACTTCATCAAGCCTTGCTTCAAGCTCCTTACCGGAAATGTCAAATTTACGTAAGTCAAGGAGCATAAGGTGGTTATCCGTACCCTTTGATACGATGTCGATACCCTCAGCCTGTAATGCTTCACAGAGCACTGCGGCATTTTTTACAACCTGCTTTGCGTAAAGCTTAAAGTCGTCGGAAAGTGCTTCGCCTAAAGCGACTGCCTTAGCCGCGATAATGTGCATAAGAGGACCGCCCTGTGTACCGGGGAATACTGCCTTGTCAATTGCCTTTGCAAGCTCCTCTTTGCATAAAATCATACCGCCGCGGGGACCGCGAAGTGTTTTGTGAGTAGTTGTTGTAACAACATCTGCATAAGGTACGGGTGAGGGGTGAACACCTGCGGCTACAAGTCCTGCAATGTGAGCCATATCCACCATAAGATAAGCGCCAACCTCGTCTGCAATTTCTCTGCAGCGGGCAAAGTCAATAATTCTTGAATAAGCACTTGCGCCTGCAATAATAAGCTTAGGCTTGCACTCAAGTGCAATTTCACGCATCTTATCGTAGTCAATCATTTCTGTTTCATCATCAACACCGTAGGGAACGATGTTCCAATACTTACCCGAAATATTGACAGGTGAACCGTGTGAAAGGTGACCGCCTTGTGAAAGGTTCATACCCATAACGGTGTCACCGGGCTGTAAAAGTGCAAAGAAAACTGCAAGGTTTGCGTTAGCACCTGAGTGGGGCTGAACATTTGCATGCTCGGCACCGAAAAGCTTTTTTGCTCTTTCTCTTGCAATGTTTTCCACTTCATCAACACAGTGGCAGCCGCCGTAATAACGCTTGCCGGGATAACCCTCGGCATACTTGTTTGTAAGTACACTTCCTGCTGCAAGAAGCACTGCTTTTGAAACAATGTTCTCTGAAGCAATAAGCTCAATAAAATTCTGCTGTCTGTCTAACTCTTTATTACAAGCAGTAAAAACCTCGCTGTCAAAATTGTTAAGTTCGTTGAAATATTCAAGCATCTTTTTATCTCCTTAAAATTTATTAGTGGTGGAAAAGTCTCATTTTGGTAAATGCCATTACCATATTATATTTATCTGCACATTCAATAACTGCGTCATCCCTTATTGAACCGCCGGGCTGTGCAACAAAGCTTACACCGCTTTTATGTGCCCTTTCAATATTATCCGAAAACGGGAAGAAAGCGTCTGAGCCTAAGGCTACACCGCTGATATTTGAAAGATAAGCGGACATCTCCTCCTGTGTAAAGGGTTCAGGCTGAGAAGAGAAGTACTTTTGCCAGTTTCCGTCTGCACAAACATCCTCCTCATTTTTATTGATATAGCCGTCGATAACATTGTCTCTGTCAGCTCTGCCGAGGGTGGGCAAGAAAGGAAGATTCAGCACCTTATCGGCCTGACGAAGATGCCAGGTATCTGCCTTTGTGCCTGCAAGACGGGTACAGTGTATTCTCGACTGCTGACCTGCACCTACACCGATGGCCTGTCCGTCAACTGCATAGCAAACGGAGTTTGACTGGGTGTATTTAAGGGTGATAAGGGCAACGATAAGGTCACGCTTTGCCTCGGGGGTAAGCTCTTTATTTTTTGTAACAATGTTTTCGATAAGAGCCTCGTTAATTTCAAAGTTGTTTCTGCCCTGTAAGAATGTGATGCCGAAAACCTGCTTACGCTCGGCCTCGTCGGGTACATAATCGGGGTCAATTTTAACTATGTTGTAGTTGCCGTTTCTCTTTTGCTTTAAAAGGGCAAGGGCCTCGTCAGTGTAACCGGGAGCGATGACACCGTCGGAGATTTCACGCTTAATAAGGCGGGCTGTCATTTCGTCACATACGTCGCTGAGTGCAACCCAGTCACCGAAAGAGCACATTCTGTCAGTACCTCTTGCCCTTGCATAAGCACAAGCTAAAGCACTGCTTTCAAGTCCCTCAATGTCATCAACAAAGCAAGCCCTTTTCAGCTTATCGCTTAACGGAGTGCCGACTGCGGCTGAGGTGGGGCTTACATGCTTGAAGGAAGCGGCACAGGGAAGACCTGTTGCCTGTTTAAGCTCCTTTACAAGCTGCCATGAGTTGAATGCATCAAGGAAATTGATATAACCGGGTCTGCCGCAGAGAATTTCAATGGGGAGGTCACTGCCGTCGTGCATATAAATTTTTGACGGCTTCTGATTGGGGTTACAACCGTATTTAAGCTCAAATTCTTTCATTTCTAACGCTCCTTTATACTTTTAATTCTGCCTTGATTTCGTCTGAGTAAAACTCGGCTAAAACAGGCTCGACTTCTGTTTTAATAAACTCCTCAACCTGTGAAACGCTTCTGCCTATATACTTTGACGGGTCAAGCTGAGCGAGAATCTGTTCTTTTGTAAGGGGGATATTTTCATCATTTGCAAGGCGGTCGATAAGGTCATTTTGTCCGCCCTCAAGCTTAACCTTAGCGGCGGCTGCGTGGGAGTGCACACGGATAATCTCGTGCAATTGCTGTCTGTTACCGCCTAATTTTACGCTTTCCATCATAACATTTTCCGTTGCCATAAAGGGAAGCTTTTCCATAACACGGCGTGTAATTACTTTATCGTAAACCACAATGCCTGAGGAAACGTTGATGTAGATGTTAAGTATTGAGTCGATGGCAAGGAAAGCTTCTGCTATACTGATACGCTTGTTTGCGCTGTCGTCAAGAGTTCTTTCAAACCACTGTGTACCTGCTGTCATAGCGGGATTGATGTAGTCTGCAATAACATAACGTGAAAGTGAGGAAATACGCTCACTTCTCATAGGATTGCGTTTATAAGGCATAGCCGAGGAGCCTATCTGTGTTTTTTCAAAAGGCTCTTCACACTCCTCAAAGGACTGTAAAAGACGCATATCATTTGAAAACTTGTAGGCACTTTGAGCAATACCCGAAAGACAAGCCATAAAATAGCTGTCGGTTTTTCTTGAATAAGTCTGCCCTGAAACGGTGACACAGCTTTCAAAGCCCATTTCCTTTGCAATTAAGCTTTCAAGCCTTTTGATTTTTTCTTCGTCGCCCTCAAAAAGCTCAACAAATGATGCCTGTGTGCCCGTTGTGCCCTTTGAGCCTAAAAGCTTGAGATTGTCAAGCTGATACTGTAAATTGTACATATCCTGAATAAGCTCATACATCCAAAGGGTGGCACGCTTACCCACCGTTGTAAGCTGTGCCGGCTGCAGGTGAGTATATGCAAGGCAGGGAAGCGCCTTATATTTTTCTGCAAACTCACTTAAATTTTTAACAACCTGAGCGCATTTTTTAAGCACAAGCTTTGAAGCTTCACGCAAAATGATAACATCGGTATTGTCTCCGACATAACAGCTTGTGGCACCAAGGTGAATGATGCTTTCAGCCTTAGGGCACTGCTTACCGTAGGAGTAAACGTGGCTCATAACATCGTGACGGCATTCTCTTTCACGTTTTTCGGCAGTTTCGTAATCAATGTTTTCGGCATTGGCTACAAGCTCGTCAATTTGCTCCTGCGTTATGTCAAGACCCAACTCTTTTTCCGCCTTTGCAAGGGCAATCCAAAGCTTACGCCATGAACCGAACTTGAAGTCATCGGAAAAAATATACTGCATTTCGGCACTTGCATATCTTGTGGAAAAAGGTGAAATATATTTATCTCTCTGTGACATTTTTCTTCTCCCTTATTTATTCTTGTTAACTATTCTCGTTTCGCTTTCGCCTGTTTCAAGGTCAATATATCTTACAAAAAGGGATACCTTGTTGTCCGCGTTAAGGTTTTCCCAGATAAGTGAGGTAAGCTCGTCGATTTCCACGTCGGGAAGTGTCAGAGTTTTAGGCTCACCCTCAAAAGAGGGCAAAGGATTTCCGTCGCAATCATAGGTGTGGATAAACTTTGCTCTGCCGCAAAGGGGGTTACTGTAAGCGTAAGTAAATCTCTCGCAGGAGCTGTCGTCACCCTCTGCACTTTTGAGAATTGACAAAGCAAAATTCATCTCACCGTTTTCGCGGTGGATAATACCTGAAATTCTCGGGGTGAAGTTAGGCTTATCGTCTTCAAATTTCCTTGTGCGAAGTGCCTGTTCAAAGGTCATTTGCTTATCCATAAGCTCATAAATTGTGTCGGTCTGGTCACCGTTTGTAACAATTGTTTTGTTACCGAGCACCCTTACGGGGTAGTAAATAATAAGGTGAGGGTCTGTCATTTTGCTTTCATCAAAAGCCTTTGTTCTCATAGCCTCGCCCTCAAGGACAAAAACTCTGTTACGGCTGTTTTCACTTCTGCCCATAATAAAGTAAGCTGTAACAGCCTTTGTGCCGTCGGCACTTTTACCTATCATAATTCCTCTGCCGTGGTAAGCAAGGGAGTTTAATTCTTCTTTAATAGATGAAATTTTCATTTTCCGTCTCCTTATGAAGTTTATATTTTAAGCAGGTCTTTACAAACCTTTTCCGCAGCCTCGGGGAAGATTTTCCACTCGGCTTGCTCCATAACACGGCGCTGTAAAACCTCGGGAGTATCATCCTCCATAACTTCAACAGCCTTTTGCATAATAATTTTACCGCCGTCGGGAATTTCATTTACAAAGTGTACCGTTGCACCGGTAACCTTAACTCCGCATTTTAAAGCCGCCTCATGAACCTTAAGTCCGTAAAAGCCCTTTCCGCAAAATGAGGGAATAAGTGAGGGGTGAATGTTTATAATTCTGTCTTTATAAAGTTTTGTGAAATCAGCCGAAAGAATACTCATAAAACCGGCAAGGATAACAAGATCAATTTCGTGCTCCCTTAAAAGGTCAATGATTTTGCCCTCGAAAGCCTCCTGACTGCCTAAGTCCTTTTTAAGTACGGTTTCATAGGGTATACCGTTCATTCGCGCCCTTTCAAGGGCATAAGCACCCTTTACGTTTGAAATAACAAGCGCTATTTCACCGCTGCGGATAATACCGCTTTTTTGTGCGTCAATGAGTGCCTGTAAGTTTGTGCCGCCGCCTGAAACGAGTACGGCAATTTTTACCTTTTCCATTTGGCACCTCATTCAATGGTGATTTTGGTTTCGCTTTTAACGATTTCACCGATGATATAAGCGTCTTCACCGTTTGCCTTTAAAATTTCAAGTGCCTTGTCTGCATCTTCTTTAGAAACAACAACACTCATACCGACGCCCATATTATAGGTATTGAACATGTCTCTTTCGGGAATATTGCCTGCTTTTGCAATAAGGTCAAAAATGGGAAGCACCTTAACAGAGCTCTTATCAATTTTAGCACCGAAGCCGTCAGGTAAGCTTCTGGGAATATTTTCATAGAAGCCGCCGCCTGTGATGTGTGAAACAGCCTTAACTTTAACCTGTTCAAAAAGTGCACACATAGGCTTAACGTAAATTTTTGTGGGGGCAAGGAGAGCTTCGCCTAAGCTTTTACCGCCCAATTCTTCACGGGGAGATTTAAGGTCGCAGTTTTCAACGTCAAAAACCTTTCTTACAAGTGAAAAGCCGTTTGAGTGAACACCTGATGAGGGAAGTGCGATAATTACGTCGCCCTCTTTCACGGTTTTGTTGTCAAGGATGTTTTTCTTGTCAACAACACCTACGGAGAAGCCTGCAAGGTCATATTCGTCTATGGGATAAAAACCGGGCATTTCGGCAGTTTCACCGCCTATGAGTGCGGCGCCTGACTGTACACAACCCTCTGCAACACCCTTTACGATTTCGGCAATCTTTTCAGGAACATTTTTTCCGCAAGCGATGTAGTCAAGGAAGAAAAGAGGCTTTGCACCGCAGCAGATAATATCATTGACGCACATAGCAACACAGTCAATGCCTACCGTATCGTGCTTATCCATAAGGAAAGCTATTTTAAGCTTTGTGCCTACGCCGTCTGTGCCTGAAACAAGCACAGGCTTTTCCATACCTGTAATGTCAAGCTCAAAAAGTCCTCCGAAGCCGCCGACATCGGAGCAAACACCGCTTGTAACTGTTTTTGCAATGTGCTGTTTCATAAGCTCAACTGCCTTGTAGCCCGCTGTAATATCAACACCGGCAGCAGCGTATGACTGTGACTGAGAATTGTTCATTTTATTCACCCGATCCTTTTCTTTAATTTTTACGGAAATTTATATTTTAAATTATTCCTTACCGTTCCAGCAGTAAGTACAAACGCAATCTCTCTCAAGACCGATAGCCTCGATAAGTCCGTCAAGGCTTTGATAGCCTAAGGAAGCAAAGCCAAGCTTATCGCAAATTGCCTTTAAAAGTGCCTGACCTCTTTCGGTAGAAGCATCTGCATATTCGTCGATATGCTTTTCGCCCTCATCACCCTCAAGCTCTTTTATAATACGCCTTGCAATGAGGTCATTGTCACTTGTATTGCGTGAGAAGTTGAGGAATTTACAGCCGTACATAATCGGCGGACAAGCTGAACGCATGTGAACCTCTTTTGCGCCGTGACTGTATAAAAACTCAACGGTGCCTTGAAGCTGTGTACCTCTTACAATGCTGTCATCAACAAAAAGAAGACTTTTATCCTTTATAAGCTCGTGCACGGGAATCATCTTCATTTTTGCAACGCGGTTACGCTCCTTTTGGTTTTGAGGCATAAAGCTCCTGGGCCAGGTGGGAGTGTATTTTATGAAAGGCCTTGCAAAGGGAATTTTGCTTTCGTTAGCATAGCCTATTGCGTGAGGTGTACCTGAATCGGGCACGCCGGAAACGAAGTCAATACCGCCGCAAAGACCCTTTTTCTTATCCTCACGAGCCATAATTTCGCCGTTTTTAGTACGCATAACCTCAACGTTAATGCCCTCATAATTTGAGTTGGGGTAGCCGTAATATGTCCACAAAAATGAACATATACGCATCTTCTTATGAGGCTCACTGAGAGTTTTAACACTTTCGGGTGAAATTTCAACAATTTCACCGGGACCTAACTCTTTTAAAAATTCATAGTCAAGCTTTTCAAAAGCAAAGCTTTCAAAAGAGACGCAGTGTCCCTCATCATCCTTACCTATAACAATGGGTATTCTTCCCACCTTATCCCTTGCGGCAAGGATTGTGCCGTCCTCTTTTAAGATGAGGATTGAAAGTGAGCCTTCAACTTTACTTTGAGCAAAGCGGATACCCTCAACAAAATCACTTTTTTGGTTAATGAGGGCGGCGGCAAGCTCAGTTGAATTGATTTTACCGCCTGTCATCGCATTTAAGTGTCCGCCGCTGAATGAGAGGAATTGATTTATAAGCTCCTGTGAATTATTTATAATGCCTATTGTGGCAATTGCGTAAACACCTAAGCTTGAACGAATGATAAGGGGCTGAGGATCCATATCACTTATACATCCGATACAGGCATTACCGTGCATTTCATCGGTTATGCCTGCAAACTTAGTTCTGAAAGGTGAGTTTTCAATATTGTGAATGTCACGCTGGAAGCCTGTATCCTTATTTACAGCAGCCATACCGCCGCGACGTGTGCCTAAGTGTGAATGATAGTCAACACCGAAAAAGACGTCAATAATAGCGTCTCTTTTTGATGTTACACCGAAAAAACCACCCATATTTCTTGTCCTTTCTATGTATCCCTAAAGAGAATAAGGCTTTCACCTATCCCCTGCATTATAACTCTGTATTATAATCTATACCGTTTAATCAAGCGTTGCCCGTAAGTCTTCTCATAACCTCGTTATAAGCTTCTTCAACACCGCCGAGATCCCTTCTGAAGCGATCCTTGTCAAGCTTTTCGCCTGTTGTGCTGTCCCAGAAACGGCAGGTGTCAGGTGAAATTTCGTCAGCTAAAACAATTTCACCGTCAGCGGTTTTACCAAACTCAAGCTTAAAGTCAACGAGTGTGATATTAAGACCCTTGAAGTATTCTTTCATGACCTCGTTTACCTTAAATGCCATTGACTTGATTTTTTCAATCTCCTCTTTTGTTGCAAGACCCAATGCAAGTGCATGGTAAGCATTGAGGAGGGGATCACCTAAATCGTCGTTTTTATATGAAAACTCAATTGTGGGTTCGGCAAAAACAATGCCCTCTTCAACGCCGTACTTTTTTGAGAATGAGCCTGCGGAGATGTTTCTTACAATAACCTCAAGAGGTACAATTGAAACCTTTTTAACAACTGTTTCCCTGTCGTTAAGCTCTTCAACAAAGTGTGTTGCAACACCGTTTTTTTCAAGCATTTGCATCATCATATTGCTCATTTTGTTGTTGATTACACCCTTACCTGCAATCTGACCCTTTTTAAGTCCGTTAAATGCGGTTGCATCATCCTTGTAGGAAACGATTACAAGATTTTCGTCCTGTGTTGCAAATACTTTCTTTGCCTTGCCTTCATAAAGCTGTGTTGTTTTTTCCATTTTGTTTTACCTCCGAAAAATTTATTTTAATGTTTTTGTTTATTTATTAAATTCAGCTTCCGCCTTAGCGTTCTTTAAAAGAACAGCCTCAGTGTCGGCTTTTCTTTTTGCCGTAAGCTTTTCAGCTATTTCGTCGTCATATACGGAAAGTATCTCAAGAGACAACAAAGCGGCATTGACAGCTCCGTCAATAGCAACCGTAGCAACGGGAATACCCGAGGGCATCTGTACGGTGGAAAGGAGTGCATCAATACCGTCAAGATATTTACTTTTCATCGGAATACCGATAACGGGAAGTGTTGTGTTTGCGGCAATTGCGCCAGCAAGATGTGCCGCCATACCTGCGGCGGCAATTATACAGCCGAAACCGTTTTGCCTTGCATTAACTGAAAAATCGCGAGCCTGCTCCGGTGTGCGGTGAGCTGAAAAAATGTGAAGCTCATAAGGTACACCGAAGCTTTCAAGGGTGTCTGCCGCTTTTTTTACAACAGGCAAGTCACTGTCACTACCCATAATAATTGCAACTTTTTTCATTGTTTTACGTCCTCCTGTAAAATTAAAATAAAAAAATGGGCGTACTCATTAAAGGGTATCAAAAATCCCCATGAGAAGCCCAGACGGTCGACTGTATTAACTTTCCCGATTCATGTGGTGCTCCACTTATCCGTCAGTCTCAGGGAAGCTTACCTCTAAAATCTAAAGGTAAAATTGTACTTTCAAATTATAACAAAAGCACCCTTAAAAGTCAATGAAAAAAGTATCGGGAAAGTATTTTTGTAGGTAGAGACAAAGAAGTCTGTTTTTAATGTCAATGTATGGGTAATAATGCCAAATATGACTTGATTAAGAGCTCATTTGCTCTACTGCGTGTGTAACAACCTTTAATTTACGGAAAACGTACCGTTTTCAATAGCCGTAATTTGGTCAACGCGTCTTTGATGTCTGCCGCCCTCAAAGTCGGTACCAAGAAAAACGTCAACCATTTCAAGGGCTAAGCCTGCACCTACAACTCTGCCGCCCATACAAAGTATGTTTGCATCGTTGTGAAGCCTTGTAAATTTTGCACTGAAATAGTCACTGCAGCAAGCGGCCCTTATGCCTTTAACCTTATTAGCCGCCATAGAAATTCCTATACCCGTGCCGCAGCAAAGTATACCTCTGTAACATTCGCCTGAGGTAATTGCCGTGCCTACCTTATAAGCGATTGCGGCATAGTCAACGGACTCGGGACTGAAGGTGCCGAAGTCCTTATATTCAATGCCTTTGCTGTCAAGATATTTTTTAATTTCCTCTTTTAATTCGTAACCGCCGTGGTCTGCTCCTAATGCTATCATTTTAAAAAACTCCTTATTTTAAATTTTTATTTTTAAGTTCGCGCTCTGCCTGAGGAAGTCTCAGGTAAGTGGGCATAAGCTCATTACCGCCGACTGCCTTGTCAGCGTAAGCTTCGCCGCAAAAGGCTACACTGCTGCCCTTTTGAAAACGGTTTTGCGGTGAGGCAATGTTATAGCCTAATTTTTCATAGCAGAGCAAGGCTCCGTCGCCTACAAAAATCACGTTTTCATAATTTTCAAGCTTTTTACCGAGCTGTTCAATAAGCAGTGCCTCGTCCTCGGTAAGACGCGTTACCTTTTGACCGTCTACACTGAAAATTCCGCAGTAAACCTGACTGCACCTTGCGTCCATAACACTGACGGCAGTGCATTTTTGCCCCGTTAAATTATAGGCAAGTGCCTCAAGGGTTGAAACAGGCACGCATTTTTTATCTGTCGCATCACAAAGTCCCTTTACGGCCGCAACGCCTATTCTTATTCCCGTAAAAGAGCCGGGTCCCACACTGCAGCAGAAAAGGTCAACACTGTCAAGGGGGATTTCCGCATTTTTTAAGGTGCTGTCAACCATGGGCATAAGTGTCCTTGAATGGGTCAGTCCCGAATTGGTCTGACTTTCCGAAAGGATTTTACCGTTTTCCGTTACGGCAACGGCGGCACAGACCGCACTTGTGTCAATTGCTAAAATTCTCATATCAAAGTCCTTCAACAGTAATTATTCTTTCATTTTCGCTTTCGCCTTGAGAAATGCGTACACGCACCGTATTTTCCGGCAGAGCATTTTCGATGTTTTCGCTCCACTCTGTACAGATTACCGCACCCTCGTCAAGATAGTCAAAAAATCCGCTTGTGTAAAGGTCATCCCAAGACTCAACCTTGTACATATCAAAATGAACAAGGCGGGGACTTCCGCCGTAGTCATTCACAAGGGCAAAGGTAGGGCTTGAAACATAGCTGTCATTTTTCAGTCCCCTTGCAAAGCCCCTGGTAAAAGCGGTTTTTCCCATACCGAGACCGCCGTAAAGAGCCACAACGGTGCCGCCGCTTATTTTTTCGGCAAGGCTCTGTGCAAAAGCTTCTGTTTGAGAGGGGCTTTTTGAAATAAACTCATTCACCGTCAAGACTCCTTTCCTTTGTAATATTATATCACAGTTTTATTGCCTTTGCAACGATTGATTTAACCTAAATAATAAAAAATTATGTTTTCACTTAAATTTTACTTGAAGTGCCGCTTTCTTTATGATAAAATTATATGAAATTACATTTTACGGAGGTGACACTTTGACTTTAAAACAAACAAAATCCTCTCATTCCCTTTCGGGTTTTATAAAAAGCTTATTTAAAGAAACGGATATTTTTCTTGCGGCAATTTGCATAGCTTTGTCACTTATAGGCACGCTTATGGTTTCAAGTGCCACCTTTGACGGTGAAAGCTACTTTTCCCGTGATACGGTTGTTATGATTTTAGCTTTTCTTTTAGGCTTGGCGGCGGCTTTTGTCATATCTCTTTTTGACTACGATATTATTTTCAAGCTATGGTTTGTTGTCGGCGGAGGCTGTCTTTTCCTGATGCTTCTGCTTATTCCTTTCGGTGTTGCACCCGAGGGGCGTACCGACGCTACCTCCTGGCTTAAAATTGGTCCTTTGTTTTTTCAGCCGTCGGAAATTGTTAAAATCGGCTTTATTGTTACCTTTTCCTATCACCTCAGCAAAATAAAAAATGACCTTGTCAGCTTGAAAAACATATTTTTCCTTTGTATTCACGCGGCTATACCTATTTTATTGGTTGTTTTAACAGGTGATATGGGCTCAGCGCTCATCTTTATGATTATGTTTGTGGGAATGATGTTTATTGCCGGTGTTCATTGGCTTTATTTCCCGGCAGGCATTCTCATTGTCCTTGCGGCTATGCCCTTTATTTGGCTGAAGGTTTTTGACGATATTCAGCGTGACCGTATTCTCGCCCTTTTTGACCCCGATGCTTATCCTGCGGAAATCTGGCAGCAAAGTCAGGCGGCTAACGCCATTAAAGCAGGCGGCTTTACCGGAGCAGGTCTGTTTAAAGGTGAGTACACTCACAGCGGTATGGTGCCCGAATGTGAAAACGATATGATTTTCTCTGTTGTATGTGAGGAATTGGGTTTTATCGGTGCCGTCATTTTAATTGCACTTTTTGTTATTCTCACCGTGAGAATTATCAAAATAGGCAAACGCAGCAAAAACTTTGCAGCCGAGCTTATGTGTTACGGCATAGCCTTTATGATAATCGCTCAGGTTGTAATTAACATAGGTATGTGCCTTATGCTGTTGCCTGTTATCGGCATTACCCTGCCCTTTATCAGCGCCGGCGGTTCTTCTACGGTTTGCCTTTACCTTGCAATAGGTCTTGCCCTTAGCGTTTACCGTTCCGGCAGCGGCCTTGAAGACTATGACACCGTAAGAGAAAGAAGATATTTTGCAAGATAATTTTCAGGTCAGTTTAACACTTCATTCAGTGTAAAACTGACCTGTTTTATGTAACCTGCCGTTAAATCTCAATTACCTTGCCTACATAAAGCTCCTCAGCCTTATCTCTAAGGTTGGTTTTTAAAATTTCAAAGGCTTTATCGCCTGTACAGTGGCCGGTGTAGATTTTTTCTATGCCGGTTTTTTCTATTTTATCACAAAGCGTTTCTACCTCATCTTTTTTAGACCTGTAAAGGTGAAAGCCGCCTATGAGAGCAAATATTTTTTCTTCGGGAAAGGCTTTTGCCGCTTCTTTTATGATGTTATCCGCACCTGTGTGACAACAGCTGTTCAGTATCACCAGCCCCTTTTCGGTTTTGAAAACAAGGCTCTGCTCGTGGTTGAAATTATCAAAGCTCCACTTGCCGTTCTCTTTTGTAAAAAGTCCGTTTTTCTTGCCGTAAAGACTGAAATCGCCCTCTGCGTGAGGCAAAAGAAAAACATTTTCCTCAACCTTGAAAAATCCGCTTACAAAATTAAGCCTTTCGCCGTAAAACTCCATAATCCCCTTTTTTATGCCGATATACTTTGAGAAAATAAAACGTTTTCCGTAGCAGTTTTCTTTACAGTTTCCGTTCAGGTAAAGGGGCGCCTTTTTATTAAGGCTGAAAAACTCCGGCAGACCGTCACTGTGGTCATAATGAGCGTGAGAAAGAAAAGCTGCGTCAACCGCGCTTAAATCAACACCTAACTTTTGAGCATTTTTTGAAAAAAGCGAAGACGCACCCGCATCAAGAAGATATGTTTTATTTTGAAACTCAATAAAAAGCGAAAGTCCCCATTCACCTTTAAGACCATTTTCAGCTTTATTGTCGCTTAAAACCGTAATTTTCATAGCTAATCTCCCTTTAAACCTGATTTATATTTCAAATTATATACTTCTTTTATCTATATGTCAAAGAAAATAAATTTTTTTCAAATTTCTATTGAGTAAGAGGAATTTTTAAGGTATAATAATAAAGATTATAATGAGTTTTTATGCCTTTTTATATATTTTTCTTTTGAAAGGAGACAGGCAAATGTTATTTTCTCAGGATATAGGTATAGATTTAGGAACTGCCAACACAATAGTTTTTGTTAAAGGCAAGGGTATTGTTATAAGAGAGCCGTCGGTTGTTGCAATCAATGTAAGCGCAAGGCCTGCAAAGGTTGTTGCAGTAGGCACAGAGGCAAAGGAAATGATAGGCCGTACTCCCGGCTCCATCACAGCTATGCGTCCTTTAAGAGACGGTGTTATCGCCGACTTTGATATCACTGCCGAAATGCTCAAAAAGTTTATACAGAAAGCCTTAAACGGCTCCTTTCTTGCTAAGGCAAGGGTTGTAATCTGTATCCCATCGGGTGTTACCGAGGTTGAAAGAAGAAACGTTCACGACGTTGCAATTGAAGCCGGTGCCCGCTACGTAAGCCTTATTGAGGAGCCTATGGCGGCGGCTATCGGTGCAAAGCTTCCCGTAAATGAGGCTAAGGGCAGTATGATTATAGATATCGGCGGCGGCACCTCCGAGGTTGCGGTTATCTCCCTGGGTGATATTGTTACCTCACGTTCGGTAAGAATTGCAGGTGACAGCTTTGACAATGCAATAAGCCTTTACATCAAAAAGAAATATAATCTTCTCGTCGGTGAAAGAACAGCCGAGGAAATTAAAATCAAAATCGGTTCTGCTATGGAATACGGCAAAGACGGTGTAATGGAAGTCAAAGGCAGAAACCTTGTTGACGGCTTGCCTAAAAACATCACAATTTCCGGTGAGGAAATAAGAGAAGCTCTTTCCGACAACGTAAACCAAATTTTAGACGCAGTAAAAGCTACCCTTGAAAAAACTCCGCCCGAGCTTTCGGCAGACATTATGCAGTACGGTATTACTCTTACCGGCGGCGGCGCTCTTTTAAGGGGCATTGACAAGCTTATCGCTGCCGAAACAGGTATGCCTGTACGTGTTGCCGACAACCCCCTTGACTGCGTTGCGGAGGGTACGGGAATTTTCCTTGAGACGGACATACTCGGTTCAGTAGGCAAATAACGGCTTAGAAAGGTTATGTAAAAATGCTTGAATTTATAAAAAGCACTAAGTTTAAGATATTTGTCATTGTTTTGTGTGTGATTATGGCAGGCTCGGTCATTGCCGTGGCAACTGTCAATTCCTCCTCACCGGTGACAAGTGCAATAGGTATAATTTTTAAACCCATTCAAAAGGTAACGGGCTTTATAAGTGAAAAAGCCAATTGGTTCAGCGACTCCTTTCAGTCAGCGGGAACATACCGTGACGAAGTGGAACGGCTTAAACAAAAGGTTGCCGAATTTGAAAATAAAATAGTAGCTTATGATGAGCTTGAACAAAAGGTGAAGTCATACGAGGCTATGCTCGGAGTTAAAGAGGAGCACAGCGATTTTACTTTGCTCAAATCAAACGTAATAGGCAGCGACAGCGCCGACCTTTTTTCATCAATCATAATTGATAAGGGCTCAGCCGACGGAGTGGCCCTTGACGACCCTGTCATAAGCGGAAATTATGTTGTGGGTATTGTTAAAAAGGTTCACACTACATACAGTGTGGTTGAAACAATCTTAAACCCGGACACAAAAATCAGTGCCCTTGAAAGTAAAAGCCGTGAGGTCGCTTTTGTTACAACAACGGCTGAATATTCACTTAAAGGCAACTGTATTTTGTCAGGTCTCAGCCGTCAAAGCTCAATTACTCCCGGCGGAATTATTATAAGCAGCGGTATAGGCGGTACATATCCCAAGGGGCTTATTATAGGTACCGTAAGTGAAATTAACGAAAGCCCCTATGATATTTCAAGCTATGCGATAATTGTCCCCGGTGCCGATATAAGTCAGCTTGAGGACGTGTTCATTATAACTGAATTTAAAGGTCAGGGCATAGGCTGATTTTGTCTTGACAGCGATAAAATAAAAAGGAGGCAGCGGTCTTGAATTTTTCCGACAAAAAGCAGCTTCATCTGCGTTATGCAATATATGTTATTCTTGCAGTGCTTACGGCGGCAATTCAGCATACACCCCGTTTCAGGGTGGAAATTTTCGGTTTGGCACCTATGCTTCTTGTACCGCTTACCGTGGCTGTTGCAATGCAGGAAAGAAGTACGGTGGGTCTTTTCTTCGGTGCCCTTACAGGTGTTTTGTGGGACTTTGCTTCAAGCGGTGCAGACGGAATGTACACCCTGCTGCTTTCAACAATCGGCTTTTTTATAGGTGTGCTTGTCAGCTTTATTATAAGAAACAACATAATATCCGCAGTAATTTTAAACCTGTGCGCCTGTTTTGCCGTAAGCATAGCCTATTGGGGTGTTTTCATTTTCCGCAAGGGATATGAGGGAATGTACGAACTGCTTTTCGGCTATTATCTTCCCTGTGCCTTTGTCACATCACTTTTTATTTTCCTTTACTATTATCTTATTTCTTCATTTATAAAAAGCACAAGCGTAAAGAAAATTTACATAAAATAAAAATTATTCCACTATCTAAAGAAAGGATGGGCAAGATGTCTTTAAGAACAGAAAAAAGAAGAAGCCTTACTGTTTTTCTCATTATCGGCTTTGCTGTTGCAGTTTTTATTTTAAAGCTTTTTGATTTACAGGTAATCAGTGCCGACGAAGAAAAAAATACGCCTATTTCATCGGTTACAGTTGACGTAAGCCCCATCCGCGGTGAAATTTTAGACCGCAACGGTTATCCCCTTGTAACAAACAAGCAGGTAAATAAAATTATTTTCACCTATTCATACTTCCCCACCGAGTACAGCGAACGAAACAAAATAATTCTTGAGCTCATAACTATTTTTGATAAGTACAAGGCTCAATGGAATGATGAGCTTCCCATAGAGATTAAAGACGGTCAGCTTTCATTTGTAGAGGATATGGAAAATTCCGTCTCCTACCTTAAAAGCGAAGCTTTTTTACACCTTAACTATTACGCAACCGTTGAAAACTGTTTTGACGCTCTTGTAGAAAAATACGAGCTTGAAAGCTATACTGTCGAACAGGCAAGGGATATTGCCTCGGTTTACTATTCACTTGTTAAAAACGGCTTTAACACAGGACGAAATTACGTTTTTGCCTCAGACGTTACAAATGAGCTTGCCTCGGTTATTATGGAAAAAACCGTCCTTTTCCCCGGTGTTGAGCTTCAGATAGACTCTCAGAGAGAATACCCCGACGGCACCCTTGCACCGCATATTTTAGGTACCGTAGGTGTTATCAGTGAACAGGAATATGCCGAGAAAAAAGACAAGGGCTATTCCCTCAACGATTACACGGGAAAAAGCGGTATAGAATATGCTTACGAGGATCTGCTTCAAGGTAAAAAGGGCGAAAAAATTGTTACCATTGACTCAGACGGCACAAGAACAGAGGAATATACCGTTGAACCTGAGCAGGGCGACACCGTTATTCTTACTATTGACAAGGACATTCAAAAGGTTACCCAAAATGCCCTTGACAAAAAAATTGCAGAGCTTCAGCAAACAATTTCATCTTACAAGCTTTCGGGCGCGGCAATTGTGATGGACGTTAAGGACAACTCCTGCCTTGCAATAGCCTCAAACCCCAACTATGATAATTCCACCTACCTTGACGACTATGACAAATTAGTCTCCGACCCCAATAAGCCCTTGTGGAACAGAGCCCTTGACAGTACCTTTACCCCCGGTTCAACAATTAAGCCGGCTGTTTCAATGGCAGGCCTTGAAGAGGGTGTTATCACCAAAGATACACGTATTCTCTGTGAAGGACGTTACACTTATTATTCCGACTATCAGCCCGGCTGTACCGGTCAGCACGGAAACCTTGATGTAAGGTATGCCCTTTGTAATTCCTGCAACATTTTCTTTTACGAAACAGCAAGACTTTTAGGTATTGAAAAGCTTAACAAATACTTTACCATGTTCGGCTTAGGTGAACCGACGGGCATTGAGCTTTACGAAAGCGAGGGCACCGTTGACACAGTTGAATTAAGGGAAAGTATGGGTGAAATGTGGACGCCCGGTCTTACAATTCAGGCAGGTATCGGTCACGGTAATAATATGTTTACACCTATACAGCTGTGCTCTTATGTTTCCACAATTGCAAACAGAGGTATAAGATATAAGGCCCACGTTGTAAAGGGCATAAAAAGTGCCGACTCCAAAAGTATAAGCCGTACTCAAACTCAAATTCTTTCAAAAGCAAACTTTAAAGAAGAAAACTGGAACCTTGTTTATGAGGGTATGTACCTTGTTGCAACGGAAAGCTACCTTGATTTTTCAAACGTACCGGTCAAAGTAGGTGTAAAAACAGGTACTACCACCGTTGAAAAGGAAATAAACGGCGAAACAGTTGAAATAAACAACGGCTTTATTATCGGCTTTGCGCCTTTCGACAACCCTGAAATTGCCGTTGCAATTGCCGTTGAAAGTGCCGGTATGAGTGCTTATACCGCACCTATTCTTGCTGAAATCTTTGAGTATTACTTCACTGCAAAGGATGTTTCCGAGTCAAATCAACAGGAAAATGTTCTTTTAAGCTGATAAGCTTTCTTCAAATATATTATTAGTCGGGAGTGCGTTTTATGGCAAATAAATTTGTTATCGCATCAGGTAAAGGCGGAGTAGGTAAAACCACCGTCACCGTAGGCATTTCAAAGGCTCTTACTGCCTTAGGAAAAAAAGTGCTTATTATTGACTGCGACAGGCTGAGAAGTGTTGACCTGCTTGTAGGTGTGACCAAGGACTTAGTCTATGATTTTGCAGACGTTATTCTTAAAAGATGTGAACCAAATCAGGCGGTTTATGAAAATGAGGGCATCAGTGTAATAAGCTGTCCGCCAAGCTATGATGGCATAACGGCAGAAGATATGAAAGCTCTGTGTGAAAACTATGAAAATGACTTTGATTATATTTTCTTTGACGCGCCTGCCGGAATTGATACGGGTATTACCTTAGCCTGTGCTAACGCCAAGGACGGACTTGTTATTTCTACACCTGACTTAGTTTGTGTAAGAAGTGCCTGCACAGCCGCAAGACACATGGAAAAATTAGGCACCCAAAACACAAGACTGATTATTAACCGCGTACAGAAAAAGGACATAAAAAAAGGCAGACTGCTTAATGTAGACAGCGTTATTGATTCAACTGCCGTACAGCTTATCGGTGTAATCCCCGAAGATGCAAAGGTACGTTTGGGCTCTATGGGGGAAGCGATTTACAAGAAAAATCAACCCTCATATAAAGCATTTACAAATATTTCAAAACGCATCTGCGGTCAGTACATATCAATTTCTCTTTAATGCTCTTTTCTTTAATAAATTTTTACAAAATTCGTGATTTTTTTATAAAATATATTGCAAAAAATGTTTTTTTTTGATATTATAATCGGTGATTAGTGGCAAAACCTGTTTATTTTAATGGAGAAAGGACGGAGATTTAGATGAATATAGCTCTTATTGCACACGACGCTAAAAAAGAACTTATGACTCAGTTTTGTATTGCATATTGCGGCGTGCTTTCAAAACACTCACTTTGTGCTACAGGAACAACAGGTAAAATGGTTTCAGAGGCTATCGGCCTTGAAATAGAACGTTTTTTAAGCGGTCGTCAAGGCGGCGAGGAACAGATTGCATCAAGAATCTCCTGCAATGAAATTGACTTGCTTCTTTTCTTCCGTGACCCGCTTACGGCTAAGCTTAACGAGCCTAACGAGGCAAGCCTTTTAAGGCTTTGTGATGTGTACAACATTCCCGTTGCAACAAACATCGCCACTGCCGAGGCACTTATCCACGCCCTTGAAAGGGGCGACCTTGACTGGCGTGATATTGTTAACCCAAAATAAGCTTCAAGGGTTTTATTTAATATGGCGGTATGCTTTGCTGACGCAAAGTTTCTGATTTTATAACAGTAAAGGTCAGCTTGTTCACTTGAATATCAGGTGAAAGCTGGCTTTTTAATATATTATTAGTATAATAATTCGGAGGTAACCAATGGCTTTAATAACAAAATCAATCAAAGGTACACTTGACCTTTTGCCAAATGAAAGCCACAAAAGGCAGTTTGTTGAAAGAACTTGCCTTGAAACTGCCGAAAACTTCGGCTTTAAAGAGATTAGAACACCTGTTTTTGAACATACCGAGCTTTTTCAGCGCGGTGTAGGTGACACTACCGACGTTGTTCAAAAAGAGATGTATACCTTTATGGATAAGGGTGAGCGTTCAATTACACTTCGTCCCGAGGGTACTGCCGGTGTAGTACGCTCATACCTTGAGCACGGCCTTTTCAATGAGCCTGCACCTATGAAAATGTGCTATCTCACTTCCTGCTACCGCTACGAAAAGCCTCAGGCAGGCAGACTCAGAGAATTTCACCAATTCGGTGTTGAGTGTCTCGGCGCCGCTTCACCTGCTGCCGATGCGGAAGTTATTGCAATTGCACAAAATATATTTGACTTTTTAGGTGTTCAAAACATCAAGCTTGAAATTAACTCTATCGGCTGCAAAACCTGCCGTAAGGATTATCACAAGGCACTTCACGAATACTTTGACAGTAAAAAAAGTGACCTTTGCGGCACTTGTCTTGACAGACTTGAAAGAAACCCCATGCGTATTCTTGACTGCAAGAGCCCTGTTTGTTCAGCTATCGCAAAGGACGCTCCCAAGGTGACAGACTACCTTTGTGATGAATGTCAGGAGCATTTTAATTCAGTTCAAAGCTACCTTAAAGCTATGGCTATTGACTTTACAATTAACCCCACCATTGTAAGAGGTCTTGACTACTACTCACGCACTGTTTTTGAGTTTGTGTCACAGGATATAGGTGCACAAGGAACAGTTTGCGGCGGCGGACGTTATGACGGACTTGTTGAGGAAGTAGGCGGAAATCATACACCGGCGCTGGGCTTCGGTATGGGCCTTGAAAGGCTTATGCTGCTTATGGAAAATCAAAAGCTTCCTTTCCCCGAGGCAAGCAAGTGCGAGCTTTATATCGCTACAATGAGTGAAAAAGCCAAGCTCAAAGCGGCTTCTATGGCGGCGGCGCTTCGCCGTGAGGGTATGTTTGTTGAATTTGACGTTGTGGGAAGAAGTCTCAAGGCTCAGATGAAGTACGCCAACAAAATCGGTGCTAAGTTTACCGTTGTGTTAGGTGACAGTGAGCTTGAAAGCGGCAGTGTTAAGCTTAAAAATATGGCAGACGGCTCTGAAACAGAGGTTAGCCTTGCCACATTTGAAAGCGACGTGCTCAACATTTCCATCAGGGAAAGCTTAAAGGAATTTGACGACATGGATTTTGGCAGCCTTATGGAAGGCTTTAACGCATAAAGGAGTGGTTACTATGGATTTAATGACAGGACTCAAAAGAACAAATTACTGCGGTGATTTAAGGGTAAGTGACTGCGGTAAAGAGGTTGTTGTCTGCGGTTGGGTACAAAGGCAAAGGGATTTAGGCGCCCTTATTTTCGTAGATTTACGTGACAGAACAGGTATTATTCAGCTTGCCTTTGACGATACAACAGCTAAGGATATTTTTGACAAGGCCTTCACCGTAAGAAGTGAATATGTTCTTATGGCAAAGGGCGAAGTCAGGGAAAGAAGCAGTAAAAACACAGAAATTCCCACAGGTGAAATTGAAATTTACGTCACCGACTTGCGTGTACTCGGAAAAAGTGAAACACCGCCCTTTGAAATTGTGGAAAACTGCCAGACAGCAGAATTGACAAGGCTCAAGTACCGCTATCTCGACTTGCGCCGTCCCGACTTACAAAGGAACATTTTAATGCGTCACAAAATTACAAAAATCACCCGTGACTACTTTGACGAAAACGGCTTCATTGAAATTGAAACCCCTATGCTTATTAAGTCAACTCCCGAGGGTGCGAGAGACTTCCTTGTCCCCTCAAGAATACACAAGGGCAGCTTCTATGCTCTGCCTCAGTCACCTCAGCTTTACAAACAGCTTTCAATGGTTGCGGGCTTTGACAGGTATATGCAGATTGCACGCTGCTTCCGTGACGAGGATTTGAGAGCTGACAGACAGCCCGAATTTACACAAATTGACGTTGAAATGAGTTTTATTGACAAAGAGGATATTTTAGGTCTTATAGAGGGCTTTATTAAACGTCTTTTCAAAGAGAGCTTAGGTGTTGATGTTGCCACACCTTTCCCCCGCCTCACCTATAAGGAAGCTATGGAAAAATACGGCTCCGATAAGCCCGACACCCGTTATGATATGGAAATCACCGACCTGAGCGATGAGGTAAAGGGATGCGGCTTCGGTGTTTTCACAAGTGCACTCGAGCAAGGCGGCAGAGTTTCGGCAATTACCGCTAAAAAGGCTTACTCCGTTCTTACAAGAAAGGAAGTTGACAAGCTTACCGAATTTGTAAGAGGTATCGGTGCAAAAGGTCTTGCTTTTGCAAGAATAGCCGACGACGGCACAGTAGCTTCATCCTTTGCCAAGTTTATGACAGAAGATGAAATGAAAGCTATTATAAATAAGTGCGGCGCCGAAAACGGTGACGTCATCTTAATCGTTGCCGATAAGACAAACACAACTTTGAGTGTACTGGGTGCCCTCAGACAAGCCGTTGCAAAGAAGCTTGATATTATTGATAAGGATAAATACAATCTCCTTTGGGTTGTTGAATTTCCTTTCTTTGACTGGGACGAGGAAGCAGGTCAGTTTGTGGCTATGCACCATCCGTTCACAGCTCCTCTTGAAGAATGTCTTGACTACCTTGAAGCAGACAAGGCACAAGTCAGAGCAAACGCTTACGACTTAGTTCTCAACGGCATTGAGCTTGCAAGCGGTTCAATCAGAATTACCGACCCCTCACTTCAAAACCGCATCTTCTCACTTTTAGGTCTTTCCGATGAAGAAGCTCACGAAAAATTCGGCTTCCTTACAGATGCCTTTAAATACGGCGCACCTCCTCACGGCGGCATAGGCTTAGGTCTTGACCGACTTGTTATGCAGATGTTAAAGCTTGAAACCCTGCGTGACTGCGTAGCTTATCCGAAAGTACAAAACGCAAGCGAACCTATGACCGAATGTCCTGCAGCGGTTGACAGTGAACAGCTTGAAGCCTTAGGTCTTGCACACAAAGAATAAAACGGAGAAAAATCGAAGAAAAAATAGGAGGAAAATTATGCAGTACAATTTTGATTTTACAAACAAATCCGTACTCATCACAGGTGCGGCAAGCGGTATAGGTCTTGAAAGCACAAAAGCTTTTCTTTCCTGCGGTGCAGATGTTTATATGGCAGACTATAATGAAAAAAGCCTCTTTGAAAAAGCACAAGAGCTCAAAGACACTTTTCCCGAAAGCAAAATTTTTGCCTTTAAGTGTGATATTACCTCTGCCGATGACAGAGCGGCTTTAGTTGACTTCATTAAGTCTAACACTGCTAAATTGGATATTCTTGTAAACAACGCAGGTATTTCTCACTCGGCTTACAGCATAAAAGAAAAAGAGGAAGACTGGAGCAGAGTACTTTCAATTAACCTTTCGTCACAATTTTTTATGGCTCAGCTTATGGCAAATGAGTTTATGATCCCCGTTAAAAAGGGTAAGATTGTAAACACTGCGTCCCTTGGCGGAATACTCGGAATTCCCTCAGCAGCAGCTTACAGCGCAAGTAAAGGCGGAGTTATACAGTTTACAAAAAGCCTTGCCGGTGAGTGGGCACGTTTCTCAATTAACGTAAATGCAGTTTGCCCCGGCTTTGTTGAAACACCTCTCATTGCAGACAATCTTGCCGATGAAAGATGGGTAAGCTATATGCAAATGAGAACACCTATGCGCCGCCTTGCAAAGCCCGACGATGTTGCAGGCAGTATACTTTTCCTCGCTTCGGATATGGCAAAATTCATCACAGGCACATCAATTGTAATTGACGGAGGCTTTTCGGCTAATTAAAGGATAAAAAGTCGAATTTTAGGGTAAAGCTCTGAATTAGTACCTCCTAAAACCATTGACAAAACCTGAAAAAAGTAATATAATGTATCAAAATATAATAACCGACTAAATCGTTGAGGCAGAGGATGTTTTTCACCGCGACTTTTACAGAGAGCTTGTGCCGTTGGCTGTGAGCAAAGCAGAGTCAGAAATAATATCTACCACTGCTGAGAGCGTACCGAAATAAGGTATGCCGTAAGGCTGCGTTAAAGCTTATAAAGTGCCGCATTTTTGCGGAATACGGGTGGAACCGTGGAGTTAGATTTTACTTCATCCCGGTACAGATTATCTGTACCGGGATTTTTTACGTCACGGGTTAAAGTTGTTTAAAATATAGCTTTACACTTTTGAAATAAGATTGGTTTTATAAAAAGACAATAAATATACAAAAAACACTGAAACACAAAAATATTTATACACTTATGAAAGGAAGATTTTACTATGATTAACGTAACACTTAAAGGCGATGTTGTCAAGCAATACGAAAAGGGCACTTCCGCTATGGACGTGGCAAAAAGTCTCGGTGCAGGACTTTTTAAAGCTGCTTGCCTTTGCAAAATTAACGGTGAGGTATGCGACCTCAGAACAGCACTTAACGAGGACTGTTCCCTTGAAATTTTAACCTTTGACGACGAGGAGGGTAAAAAGGCTTTTTGGCACACCTGCTCACACATTCTCGCTCAGGCAGTTAAAAGGCTTTACCCCAATGTAAAGCTTGCTATCGGACCCGCAATAGACAACGGCTTTTACTACGATTTTGACAGCGAAGTAAACTTCACTCCCGAAATTCTGGAAAAAATTGAAGCTGAAATGAAGAAAATAGTAAAAGAGGCTCTCACTTTGGAACAGCTTTCCATGTCAGCCGATGAAGCTATCTCCATTATGGAAGAAAAAGGCGAAATTTATAAGGTGGAACTTATTAAGGAGCACTCCGACAAAGGTGAAGCTATTTCATTTTACCGCCAGGGCGAATTTCTTGAGCTTTGCGCAGGCCCCCACATTCCCGACACAAGCCGCGTAAAGGCTTTCAAGCTCACCTCCTGCACAGGCGCTTACTGGCGCGGCGACAGCAAAAATAAAATGCTCCAACGTATTTACGGCACAGCCTTTACCAAGGCAAGCGACCTTGAAGCACATCTTGCCGCCCTTGAAGAAGCTAAAAAGCGTGACCACAACAAATTAGGCCGTGAGCTTGAAATTTTTACCACCGTTGACTATATCGGTCAGGGCTTGCCCATTCTTCTTCCCAAGGGTACCCACATCATTCAGACACTGCAACGCTTTGTTGAAGACGAGGAGAAAAAGAGAGGTTGGCTCAGAACAAAAACTCCCCTTATGGCAAAAAGTGACCTTTACAAAATCTCAGGTCACTGGGACCACTACCAAGACGGTATGTTCATTATGGGCAACGAGGAAACCGACGATGAAGTATTCGCACTTCGTCCTATGACCTGTCCGTTCCAGTATCAGGCTTACCTCAACAGAGCACGTTCTTACAGAGATTTACCTTTAAGATACGGCGAAACCTCAACTCTTTTCAGAAACGAGGCTTCCGGTGAAATGCACGGCCTTATCCGTGTCCGTCAGTTCACAATTTCCGAGGGTCATCTTATGTGTACACCCGAACAGCTTGAAGACGAGTTTAAAAAATGTATTGAGCTTACAACCTTTATGCTTAAAACTCTCGGTCTTTATGATGACGTTTCATACCGCTTCTCACAGTGGGACCCCAACGACAGAGAAAAATACATCGGTACAAAGGAGCAGTGGGACGAGGCTCAGGATATGATGGGCAAAATCCTTGACCACTTAGGTATCACCTATAAAATCGGTATCGGTGAAGCCGCTTTCTACGGTCCCAAGCTTGACATTCAAATTAAGAATGTTCACGGCAAGGAGGACACTCTCATCACAATTCAAATCGACCAGATGCTTGCCCCCATGTTCGGTATGGAATACGTTGACAAGGACGGCTCAAAAAAGAATCCCTATATTATTCACCGTACTTCAATCGGTTGCTACGAAAGAACTCTGGCACTTCTCATTGAAAAATATGCAGGCGCTTTCCCCGTATGGCTTGCACCGGAAAAGGTCAGAATACTTCCCATCGCAGACCGCCATCAAGACGCCGCTTATGCTGTTAAAAAGGCTCTTTATGAGGCAGGCGTTGATGATGTTGATGTCGATATAAGAAGTGAAAAGCTGGGCTACAAGCTTCGCGAAGCACAGCTTGAAAAAATCCCCTATATGCTCGTCATCGGTGACAAGGAAGCCGAAGAAGGCACTGTTTCCGTAAGAAAACGCGGTCATGGCGACCAAGGCTCATTAGCTGTTACAGATTTTATTGAACTTGTTCAAAATGACATTGCAACAAAGGCTATTTGGTAAAATATTTTAACAAAGAGGGTTTTATGAGATGAAAAAGAGAGAGAAAAAAGCTAACTTGACCCCCGAACAAAAAAAAGAGCGCAATGAAAAATTGTTAATAGGCGGTTTAGCTGTTATTGCAGTTTTGCTTTTTCTTTTCGGTATGAGTGCATACAAAAAGAATGACGCCCCTGCCGTAAGCACTGCCACAACGGAAGCTTCACAAGATGTTTCCGCTTCAACAACCCAAGCAGCCACAGCGCCTGCAACGACCGCGGCTGCCTCTGTCCCCGCCCCTGACACAAGCACAACCGCCGCCACCTCCTCACCTGCTGCAAATTCTCCTGCTTCGTCAGAGCCTACCGACGAGGAAATTCTCAAAGCAGTTTCCGATGCAATAAACTCCCTCAAAGCAAGTGATGCAAGCTTTGTAGGTGTAAAAACTCAAGATATTCACGTTGAGCTTACAGATTGCAGTGCTCCGTCACTTACGGGACTTATTAACAAAGTTGTTTCACTTTTCACAGGTGAAGAAACTTACACCTATGATTTTACAAACGGTGTTGCCGACGATCCCGAGGAAAAAGGCACAATATCCTCAAACAAGGCAATTCCCCCCACAGAAAAGCCTTTCACCCTCACTAAAGAGGGTATAGCCTCTGCCAAAGCGGAAAAAGAGGGTGAAAATACGGTTTATACCATAGTAGTTGTCGCTGAAAAAAGTACCCTCTCAGACCCGAGACCGCCTCACCACAACGCGGCAGGCGATACTCTCGACCTTTCGGCAATCAATATTCCAACAGGTGAAATCACAAAGGCTGATTTTGAATACCCCGGTGCAACCGTTTCCGTTACCGTTGACAAAGACGGCAAGGTGGTAAAATATCACGAACGCCTTGAAATGAAAGGCGTCGGTGAGGGTAAGGCTCTCGGAATTACCGCAAGCGGTGAAATGGTGGGCTACATTGACGAAACTTGGGACATTAAGTGGAAATAATGTATTATTTTTCAAAGAACGGTTGACAACAGCTGTCAATTACTGTTATTATATAGTCGCATATTTATTAACAATATTAAAAAATTATTAAAAAAAGCGAGGTAGATACCAATGGCAATGTCAGATCTTGGTGTAATGCTCGGAAAGATGGTTTTCAAGGGCGTTAACCACTTCACTTCCGTCCCTGTTGAGACTCAGGAAAAAATCCTTCTCCAGATTATGGACGAAAACAAAGATACTGAATACGGCAAGAAAATCGGATTTAAGGATGTTCACTCCGTAGAAGATTTTCAGCGTATTGTTCCCCTTTCAAATTATGACACCTATGCAGACTACGTTGACCGTATGCTTGACGGTGAAGAAAACCTTATGATGGCAAGAAAGTGCAGACGTTACTGCACATCTTCAGGTTCAGTAGGTAAGCCAAAGGTTCTTCCCAAGTCAGGTAAAGACCTTTTCAACATGCAGTCAATGGGCTTTGCCGCAACTCCCGCATGTGCACAAATCTGGTTTAAAAAGCACGGTATGAAGTTCCCCAAGCAAATCGGCCCCGTTGCAGTTATCCTTACAGGTCATAAGATGAAAGACGGCAAAATGGGTAACGGTGCAGGTCAGGTTCCTTTCACCTACCTCAAACCCATTTCAAAGTTCTTCATGACAACCCCCAATGACTTTATGTATCCCGAAAATGAAGATGCTGTTGACTCAACATACTTCCATCTTCGTTTCGCTCTTCAAAGACGTGACGTTACATTCTTAGGCTCAATGGTTGTTACACTTCTTACAGGTATGTTCGATTACCTCGAGCAAAACTGGGAGCTTATGTGCAAAGACATCGAAATGGGTACAATTGACAAGTCAATTAAATGTCCTCCCGAGCTTCGTGCAAAGTGGGAAAAGAAATTCAAGCCCATGCCAAAGCGTGCTGCCGAAATCAGACGTGAGTGCGAAAAAGGCTTTGATGATCCCATCGCTAAGAGAATTTGGCCCAACTTCGTATGGTCTTACGGTATGGTAGGTTCAAATCTTCAGTTCTATGTACAAAGACTTCGTAAGCATATCGGTGACGCTCCCATTCACAATATGGGTTATGCCGCCGCAGAGGGTTACATGGCTATGCCCGTTGAGCTTAACGTAAATGACTACGTTCTTCTTCCCCGTTCACTTTTCTTTGAATTCATTCCCGTTGATGATCCCGACTGTAAGAGACCTCTTACCATAGGTGAGGTTGAAGTTGGTAAGGAATATGAGCTTGTTGTTACAAACTTCTCCGGTCTTTACCGTTATCAGATTGAAGACGTTGTCAAGGTTACAGGCTACTATAACAAAACTCCTAAAATTGAGTTCCTTTACAGAAACAACCTTGCAATGAACATTGCAAACGAAAAAACAACCACTCAAATGGTTGACTGGGCAGCTCAAAAGCTTCAGGATGAAATGGGTGTCTCATTTAAGGGTTACAGCTTCTATGATGATACGGACAGCGACCCTGTTCGTTATATGCTCCTTGCAGAGCCTGAAGAAGAAATCAGCAAGGACAAGCTTCCCGCAATGGAAGAATGTCTTGACAAGTGGCTCGATGAAAGCAACGAGAAATACTTTAAGTATCGCCGTTGGGGTATGATCGGTATGCCTAAGGTTGTTCTTCTTAAAAAGGACACATACGCTGATTACAAAGAGATGCTTAAAAAGCAAGGTAAGGTGCTTAACCAAATTAAGCCTGTTACCGTTATCAATACAGACGAAAGAAAAGAATTTTTCTTCTCACACATTGATGAATAATAAAAAGGCGGCTTTGCCCAAGTGTTCTAAAGGACACTTGGGCAATTTTATTCGCCTTACGGCGAGTTGTTTTTCACAACCGCTTAATTTCAGTGATGTAAAGTTATAAGAAAAATAACTCTACTCCCTATTCCTTTTCACCTTATTTGTTGTTGTTTTTGGGAACTCGGTTTTTCTCACTGTCAGCTGTTTTATTCTCTTGAAAGACGGGACTTTTCGGTTGACGCTTCTTACAACTTCACCTATTAAAGCTCTTACCTCATCATCGGCAGGGGCGGTTTTTTTTAGCTTTTTTGCAACTGTTTCCTCGTCGGGAAAAACCTCACAGCTTACAATTTCACCTACGGCAAACACAAGGCTCTCTTTAACATAGGGGCTTTTATTGAGATGATATTCAAGCTCCTCAGGGTAAACATTTTTGCCGTTTTTTGTCACAATTACATTTTTACTTCGCCCCGTAATGTGATACCGTCCGTTTTTATCGCAAAAACCTAAGTCGCCTGTGCAAAACCATTGACCGTCAAAGACCTCTTTTGTTATTTCAGGATTTTTATAATAGCCTTTCATAACCATATCGCCCTTGACAAGAAGCTCACCTATGCCCTTTTCGTCAGGGTTTTTGATTTGCACCTCCACGTTTTTCAGCGGTCTTCCCACCGTGTCGGTTGTCCTGTCATTGACGCTGTTACAAATAACAATCGGTGAACACTCCGTAAGTCCGTAACCGATTATCACCTGAAAGCCGAAAAGCTCAAAATCCTCTGCAACCTTTTCGTTTAAGTGTGCCGCGCCCACAATAAACTTTTTAAGCTCGCCGCCGAACTGCTCGTGAACTTTTGCAAAAAGCCTGTTCTTTTTTTCCTCGCTCAAGGTGTCTTGTAAAAGTGACATAAGTTTAAATTTTTGCCTTTTACCGCTTTTTTCAATGTCCGCAAGTATTTTTTTGTGGAGCCTTTCAAGTATCAAGGGCACTGTTACAAAAACCGTAGGCGAAAACTCCTTAAAGCACTCACTTAAATATTTAATTCCCGTACAAAAGCAGACTGTACCTCCACAGCAAATTGTCATCAAAAGGGAAATGCTCTCATAAGTGTGATGAAGCGGTAAAAGAGAAAGTGAACGGTCATTTTCGCTTATTTCAACAAAATCCTTTACGGCAAAAAGGTCACTTAAAAGGTTTTTCCGTGTGAGCATTACGCCTTTACTTACTCCCGTAGTGCCTGAGGTAAAAAGTATAACAGCCACATTATCGGGTTTTTCATCATGCAAAATAAAAAGGCCGGGATTTTTATTTCTGAGCATTTGGCCCTCATTTAAAAGTGAGGTAAAGCTGAGGGCAGTCTCGCTGTCGTCAACTGAAATAATTATAGGCAGGGTTTCACCTTTAAAGGCTTCTTTGATTTTTTCCTCTGCATTTTTATCGCAGACCACTGCCTTTACCCCTGCAAAATCTATGATTTTACAAATGTCTTCACCTGAAAGCTCTCGGTCAATGGGCACTGCAACAGCCGTACCGCAAAGACAAGATAGATAAGCTACACACCACCTGTAGCAGTTTGCGGCAACTATCCCGATTTTTTCACCTCTCAGGTTGTATTTATATAAAAGACTTACGGAAAAATTATCAACATCACTTTTAAATTGATTGTAGCTTATGTTTTTTCTTTCGCCGTCCTTAGCAAAAAAAGAAAATGCCGTTTTTTCTCCGTAAAGCTTCTCACTGTTTTCTAAAATTTCCTTTACACTGTAAGTCATAAAAACACCGCCTTTTGTTTTAGCATTGACAAAAAGCGGTGCATTATACTTTTAATTCACTTTATAAATATTAGCTTCAAAAGGTACAAGCTCTTTAATTCTTGATGTACCCACATTTGAAAGGAGTTTTTTCATACCGCTGACTTTTACCTTTCGTTTTTGAAGCTTATCGGTAAGGTTAATTTCAATAAAGAAGGTGTCTTTTTCGCCTATGCGGTAATAGGTGAGAATGTCCTTACATTCGCTGAGCTTAAACTCGCCGTAAACAAGGGCTTCGTTTTCGTGGCGAAGCTTTGTTGCTGCCCGGTAAAAGTTGAGCACGGAGTTTTCGTCCTTATCCTCTTTTTCAACGTTGATTTTCTTGTAATCGGGAATAAGCTCCAGCCAAGGTGTGCCGTCGGTAAAGCCTGCGTTTTCTCCGTCTGTCCAGCAAAAAGGTGTTCTGCCATTGTCCCTTGAGCCTGCACGGACAATTTTCAAAATTTCCTCAGGATTTTTACCCTCGGCTACTTTTTCCTTGTAGTAGTTGAGCGACTCAACGTCTTTTAAGTCATCTATTGTTTTAAAAGCGGAATTTGTCATACCGATTTCCTGACCCTGATAAATAAAGGGACAGCCTTTCATTGTAAGCTGCATAAGTCCTAAAAGCTTACTTACCTCGTCGCGGTAATAGCCCTCGGGACAAACCTTGCTTGTCATTCTTGTTGTGTCGTGATTTTCAAAGAAAACAGTAGGCCAGCAGTGGTTGCCGTAATTGAGCTGCCAGTTAACAATTTCCTTTGCCATAGGACGCAAATCATACTTATAACAGGAAAAGCGGGGATGACCGGGATTTTCAACGTGGTCAAAAGAAAATACTACGTTAAGCTCCTTACGGTAGTCGCCTGTCATAAGCTTACTCATTTCAATGCCTGTACCCTGACATTCACCTACTGTAAAAGCATCGTACTTGTTAAAGGTGTTCTCTGCCATTTCGTGAAGATACTTGTGAAGTCTCGGACCGTAAAAATAATGCTCAACTCCTTTAAAGCCCATAAGTGAGCCTACTATTTCGTTTCCGTCGGGAAGTCCGTCAACTTTTGAAATGAAGCTTATAACATCAAGGCGGAAGCCGTCAACACCCTTGTCGAGCCAGTAGTTAATCATTTTGTAAAGGTCTTTACGCAGGTTTTCATTTTCCCAGTTAAAATCCATTTGCTTTTTTGAAAAAAGGTGCATTGCCCACTGCTTACGCTCGGGGTAGTAATTCCAAGCCTCACCGCTGAAAAGCGAGGTCCAGTTGTTAGGCGGTGTGTTTTCATCGCCGTCCCGCCAGATATAGTAGTCTTTATAAGGACTGTCGGGGTCGCTAAGTGAGGACTTAAACCATTCGTGCTCGTCAGAGCTGTGATTGATAACAAGGTCCATAACAAGCTTCATATCGCGTTTGTGCATTTCGCTCAAAAGCTCGTCAAAATCTTCCATTGTGCCGAATTCGTCCATAATTTTATAGTAGTCACGAATATCGTAGCCGTTGTCATCGTTGGGCGAATCATACATAGGACTGCACCAGACAGCGTCAACACCCAAGGCTTTTAAATAATCAAGCTTACTTGTTATACCTTTTATGTCACCTATGCCGTCACCGTTTGAGTCTTTAAATGAACGGGGATAAATCTGATAGAAAACAGCTTCTTTCCACCACTTTTTTTCAATAGGTGCATTGTCATTTAAGGGCTCGTCCTTTTCAATGTTCAGCACACCTAAAATAGCCTCAATAAACCCGTCACCTAATTTTCCCATTGTCACCTTGTCTATCATACCTAAGGTGAGCTTCGAAAGGGGACCTTTTTTAAGTATATCACCGCTTAAACCCACCTGATAAAGTGCTTTCATAAGTATGTCGTGACCTGCGGGAGTTTTCATAATTTCACCCAGAGGTGTTTGCCTTGTAACTGTCATAACAATTTTCTCCTTTTTATTTATGAAATAATCATACAGCAAAAGTTCTTCTTTTACAATATCTTTAACATAAAATTATTTGACTTTTTCACCGTAAATGTGCAATAATATAGTAGTATCGTTTTTAGGAGGAAATCAAATGGAAATTAAGGATATTTTATCAAAGGTTGACCATACTGTTTTAGGTCAGTCCGCCACTTGGAGCGACATTAAAGCCCTCTGTGATGACGGCATAAAATATGGCTGTGCAAGTGTTTGCATTGCCCCCTCTTATGTAAAAAAAGCAAAGCAATATGTTGGTGACAACCTTAAAATCTGTACCGTTATAGGCTTTCCCAACGGCTACAGCACAACGGCAGTGAAATGCTTTGAAACTGCCGAAGCAGTAAAAGAGGGTGCCGACGAAATTGATATGGTAATCAACATCGGTATGCTCAAGGATAAGCAGTATGACCTCATTTTAAATGAAATCAACCAAATTAAAAAAGCCTGTAACGGCAAGCTTTTAAAGGTAATTATCGAAACCTGCCTTTTAACAGACGAAGAAAAAATTAAAATGTGCCAAATCGTGTCAGAGTCTGACGCCGATTACATCAAAACCTCAACGGGCTTTAGTACAGGCGGCGCTACGAGGGAAGACATCAGGCTTTTCAGTGAAAATGTGACAGAGGGCACACTCATTAAAGCGGCAGGCGGTATTGCTTCAATTAAAGATGCCGAGGATATGCTGCTTTTAGGTGCAAGCCGTTTGGGTACAAGCCGAATTGTAAAGATTATTAAGAATGAAGAAGGCAGCGGATACTAAACCTGAGCCCTACTTTAGAAAGGATGAATTTTATGACAGAAACTCCCCACATTAACTTAAAAAATGACATAGGTTTTGCAAAAACAGTCCTTATGCCCGGCGACCCCCTGAGAGCGAAAAAAATTGCAGAAACTTTTCTTGAAAACGCTGTTATGATAAATAATGTAAGAGGTATTCACGGTTACACCGGTTACTATAAGGGGCACAAGGTTTCCGTTATGGCAAGCGGTATGGGTATCCCCTCAATAGGCATTTACTCCTATGAGCTTTTCAGCTTTTTCGGTGTGGAAAACATTATCCGTATAGGTTCCGCCGGTGGTATAGGCGAGGGTATCAGGCTTCGTGACGTTGTTGCAGGCATAGGTGCCAACACAAACTCCAATTACTCCGCGCAGTACGGTGTTACGGGAAGCCTTGCCCCTACTTGCTCCTACAAGCTTTTAAAAATTGCCGACGAATGTGCAAAGGAAATGGGTATTGAGCTTAAGGTGGGCAATCTTCTTTCTTCGGACACATTCTATGACGCTGACAAAGACAGCCTTAAAAAGTGGGCAAAGGCAGGCTCCCTTGCCGTTGAAATGGAGGCGGCAGGACTTTACCTCAACGCAATGCACACAGGCAAAAATGCCCTTGCAATCTGCACCGTTTCCGACTTGCCCTTTACAGGTGAGGGCTGTACAGCCGAGGAAAGGCAGAACACCTTTACCGATATGATGAAAATTGCCCTTGAAACTGCCGTAAAGCTGGATGAAGAAAAATGATAAAGCGTGTATTTTTAATTGTACTTGACTCGGTGGGCATAGGTGAAATGCCCGACAGTGACCTTTACGGTGACAAAGGCAGCAACACCCTGCTTTCCTGCTTTAAGCAAAAGAATTTTTCAGTACCCACTATGGAAAAAATGGGACTTTTTAACATCGACGGCATTGATTATAAAGAAAACTACCCCTCACCCATTGCCGCCTACGGCCGCATGACCGAAATGAGCAAGGGCAAGGACACCACCATAGGCCACTGGGAAATTTGCGGCATTATTTCAAATAAACCGCTTCCCACCTACCCCGACGGTTTCCCTGAGGAAGTCATTGCAGAATTTTCAAGACGCACCGGCAGAGGTGTGCTTTGCAACAAGCCCTATTCCGGCACAAAGGTAATTGAGGAATACGGCAAAAAGCACCTTGAAACAGGCGACCTTATTGTTTACACCTCCGCCGACAGTGTGTTTCAAATTGCCGCACACGAAAGCCTTGTCCCCCCTGAAAAGCTTTATGAATACTGTGCTGTTGCCCGTGAAATTTTACAGGGCGAACACGGAGTAGGCAGAGTTATTGCACGTCCCTTTGAGGGTGAGTTCCCCTTTAAACGCACGGCTAACCGCCACGATTTCTCTCTTATCCCGCCTGAAAAAACACTGCTTGACTGCCTTAACGAAAAAGGTGTGGAGGTTTTTCCCGTAGGTAAGATTTACGATATTTTTGCAGGCAAAAGCCTTAAAAAGCCTAACCATACCAAATCAAATGCTCACGGTATGGAAATGACAAAAAAAGTCTTAGAAAGTGATTTTGAGGGTCTTTGCTTTACAAACCTTGTTGACTTTGATATGACTTTCGGCCACAGAAATGACCCTGTAGGTTATGCTGAAGCACTAATGGAGTTCGACCTCTGGCTTGGCGGTTTTATCAAAGAAATGAAAGACACCGACCTGCTCATTATTACCGCCGACCACGGCTGTGACCCCCTTACCGAAAGCACCGACCACTCAAGGGAATATACTCCCCTTTTGGTTTACGGAAAAAATGTAAAAAGCGTCAATTTGGGCACAAGAAAAACCTTTGCAGACATCGGCAAAACCGTAGGTGAAATTTTTTCTTGCGGTGAAGAATTGCCGGGAGAAAGCTTTTTAAAAGAAATATCAAAGTAACAAGTATCACCCTGAATTGAGAGGTAAAGTTATGACAGATAAACAGCTTGTTGAAAAAGCCGTTGAAGCTTCAAAAAACGCCTATATTCCTTATTCAAACCACAAGGTAGGCGCCGCCCTTTTAACAAAAAGCGGCAAGATTTACCTCGGCTGTAACATTGAAAGTGCCACCCACACACCTACCTGCTGTGCCGAAAGGACAGCCTTTTTCAAAGCGGTAAGTGAGGGCGAAAGGGATTTTTCCGCCATTGCCATTGTGGGAGGTATGCACGGCGACTTCAAAAATTTCTGCGCGCCTTGCGGTGTTTGCAGACAGGTTATGCGTGAATTTTGCGGCGAAGACTTCACCGTTTTACTGGGCAGAAGTGACGGCGAAATTAAAAAGCTTACCTTAGGTGAGCTTTTACCGCTGAGTTTTTCTTTGGAAAATTTAGCCGAATAAGTAACAAAACTGTAAGAAAACAGCACTTTAAATAGTGTTGTTTTTTTATATCTCCTATTGAAATTTTTATAAAATGTGGTATAATTTTTCGTAGGTACAAAACCTAAAATTTATAAGGAGGTTTTCTCAAATGAAGAAAATCATAGCAGTTTTGCTCGCAGCAGCAATGCTCTTTGCCTTCGCAGCTTGCGGCGGCACAAAGCCCACTGACGGTAACATTTCCGGTGGCAACACAACAGACGGCAACTCTGCCGCAGTTGACTATGATGCAATTGCAGACTCAATTACATCAGCAGACGGTACATACCAAATCGCATTCATCACAGACGTAGGTCAGCTCAAGGACAAGTCCTTTAACCAAGGCACTTGGGAAGGCGTTAAGAAGTTCGCCTCCGATAACGAAAAGACCTATAAGTACTATCAGCCCGCTAACGGCGACGCTGCAACAGATGATGACCGTTACGATGCAATGAAAGCCGCTGTTGACGCAGGCGCAGAAATCATTGTTTGTGCAGGTTTCCTTCAGGGCACAGCTTTAACTAAGGCTGCTGAAGAATTTGCAGATGTTAAGTTTGTATTTATTGACGGTTGGCCGCTTACAGGTGCTGACGGTAAGGCTCTTACAAACGTAGCAGCCGTTGACTTCCATGAAGAACAGTCAGGTTACCTTGCAGGTTATGCCGCTGTTAAGGAAGGCTACACAAAGCTCGGCTTCACCGGTGGCGGCGGCGGAACAAACCCCGCTTGCTGCAGATTCGGTTACGGCTACATTCAGGGCGCAGAAGCTGCCGCTAAGGAATTAGGCATTACAGTTGACATGAAGTACAGCTGGGAATACGGCGCATCATTCAGCGCTTCCGCTGACCTTCAGACAATGCTCAACGGTTGGTATGCAGGCGGCACAGAGGTTATCTTCTGCTGCGGCGGTTCAATGTGTCAGTCAGCTTTCGCAGCTGCTTCAGCAAATGAAGGCGCTGTAATCGGTGTTGACGTTGACCAATCAAATCAATCCGAAACAGTTATCACATCAGCAACAAAGGGTCTTCGTGAGTCAGTTACTTACATCCTTGACAAGTTCTATGCAGGCGCATGGAATGAAATCGGCGGTGTTCAGACAACTCTCGGTGCTGCTAACGATGCAGTAGGTCTTCCCACAGCAACCTGGTCACTTACTAAGTTCACAGTTGAAGATTACCAGAAAGTTCTCGCTTCACTTAAAGACGGTTCAGTTGTTGTTGACAAGAACTATGAAGCTCTTTCAGCTGATAACTTCACAGCAGTTAAGCTTGAAATTGTTTAATTTTCAAATATTTTTAAAGGTGCTCTCATTGAGGGCACCTTTTATTTGTGCAATTTATCCATAAGTTTCATCTTAATTTTTTTTAATAAACTCTTGCTTAACAAGTCAAATTGTGCTAAAATTATTACTATACGTTAGGGTGAAAAGCATAGCCCGCCCTATTTTAACAGGTGATATTTATGAAAGAAAAGAAATTGGGCAAGTTTGTCCGTTTAGCCCCTCCGGCAACTGAAAAGTTTGACTTGCAAAAGCCCATGATGTATCAAAGGCCTGCATTTATGAAGTATGCCGTATGGCCTGTTGCAAAAATAAGAAGTACCCTTTGCGGCACAAAAACACGTAAAGTTAATATGGAAAATATTGAGGCTCCCTTTATTCTTGTGTGCAACCACAACGCTTTCTATGATTTTTGGATTCTTATGAGCTGTATGAAGCCTTACAGAGCTGTTTTCCCTGCCGCAGTAGATGACTTTATCGGCAGAGAATTGCCTTTCCGTTTCGGCGGCTGTATTCCCAAAAGAAAATACACCACCGACCTAAACACTGTATTGCAGTGCAAAAAAGCCCTCGCTGACGGTCAAAGCTTCGGTATTTTTGTCGAGGCACGTTACTGCCTTTGCGGTGTTACGGAAAACGATGCTTTCACCGATTCCGTAGGTCAGCTTGTAAAGCTTATGAATGTGCCCTGCGTTACACTTAAAATCAGCGGTAATCATATTTATGACCCGTTTTGGGGTGACCACAAATACAGGGACCTTAAAAGAACCGAGGGCGTTTTAACACAGATTTTTACAAAAGAAGAAGTGGAAAAAGCCACTGCCGAGGAAATCAACGCAAAAATTCGCGAGTCCATTTACAATGACGACTGGCGCTGGCAAAGTGAAAACCGTCTCCCGGTAAAATACAAAAAACGTGCGGAGGGTCTGCATAAACCCCTTTATCAATGCCCCCACTGTATGACAGAGTACAAAATGAACTCAAAGGGCGACACAATTTACTGTGAGCATTGCGGTAAAAGGTGGAAGCTGAACTACTACGGTGAGCTTGAAGCTCAAAGCGGTAAAACCGAGTTTAAGTTTCCCTCTGATTGGTACGACTGGGAACGTCAGCAAGTTAAAAAAGAGGTTTGCGAGGGCAGATACCGCTTTGAATGTGACTGTATAGTCAACGACCTGCCTAACTCAAAGGGCTTTATCCGCTTGGGTAAGGCAAGGCTTACCCACGATATGAACGGCTTTCTTGTTGAGGGCATACGTGAATGGGACGGCGAGCCTTTCAGGATGAAAATAGATGCGGCGGCACAAAACTCACTTCACGTTGAATATAAGTACCGCTACGGTGACGGTAAGGACTGCATTGACCTTAACACGTTAAAAGACACATGGTACGTTTTCCCTGAAAACTGCGAGTTTTCCGTCACAAAGCTTTCACTTGCAACGGAACAAATTTACAAAGAAATTTGGCGTCAAAGGGAAAGCCGAGCACCTCAACAGAAACGTCACGAATAGCAATAGCTTTGCACTGATATCAAGATTATCTAGGTTTATTTTATAGTATTTTTCAAAAAGTTAATTTATACATTATAATAATAAAAGCAGTTACACAGGCAAAGGTAACTGCTTTTTTTATCAATCGTTTTCCTTTAAAATAGTATATGCGAGTTCTTGAAGCTGTTCCATACTTTCAAGGGCACCTACCTTTTGTCTGTAAGCGGCGACACCTTTTATGCCCTTAATATACCAGGCGGCATGCTTTCTTGCCTCTCTTATACCCACACGCTCACCTTTATATTTTATTATAAGCTCAACGTGTTTCAACATTGTGAGCATACGCTGACTTACAGGCGGCTCGGGTAGAATAACTCCGTGCTCAAGGTAGGCATTTATTTGCCCGAAGACCCAGGGTCTGCCAAGGGCACCTCTGCCGACCATAAGGTAATCACAGCCGGTTTCCTCAAGCATTTTTGCGGCACTTATGCCGTCCACAATATCGCCGTTGCCTATAAGAGGTATGCCGATATTTCTTTTAACCTCGGCGATCATTTTAAGGTCAACAGGCGGTGCATACATTTGCTGACGTGTACGTCCGTGAAGCGTAACTGCCGACATACCGGCTTTTTCCGCCCTTTGTGCAATCTCTATACAGTTAAGGCTGTCTTTATCCCAGCCGAGACGTATTTTCACCGTAACGGGAATATCCACCGCCTCTTTAACACTTCGCATTATTTTTTCCGCAAGGTCGGGATTTTTCATAAGGGCACTGCCACCGCCGTTTCCGGCAATTTTCGGTGCAGGACAACCCATATTTATGTCAATAACCTCAGGGTTATAATTTAAACAGGCTTTAGCGCTTTCTGCCATAACAAGGGGGTCACTGCCGAAAATCTGTGCCGCGGCAGGACGCTCTTTTTCCGATAAAACAAGAAGCTGTTTACTTTTTCTGTCACACATGGTAAGCCCCTTGCTGCTCACCATTTCGGAGACAACATAGCTTGCACCGAAGTCAACACATATTTCACGGAAAGCTCTGTCTGCAACACCTGCCATAGGTGCAAGGGCAGCCGAATATGGCTTTAATTTTAACGTACCGATTTGCATAACCGCCCTCCTCAAAATTTTACTCCTGTAATTCTACATCATCCCCCCAAAAAAGTCAAGTCGAGTACATGCTTCGCAGTGATATTGTGCAAAGCACAGTTATATTCACCTATCGGTGAGTTGTATTCGGCTTCGCCGAGTTTTATTGTGCAAAGCACAGTTTATTTTCTCAAATAAAAAAAGTGCTAAAACACAAGGTTGAGATAAAGGTATTAACTGCGCAGCGATGCAGTCGCGAAGCAATAACACTGCCGACAGGCAATATAACTGCATAGCGGTGAAGCCGCGAAGCAATATCACTCGGCGATAGCCGAATATAACTGCCGTCAGGCAATACAACTCGGCGTTAGCCGAATATAACTGCCGTAAGGCAATACAACTCGGCGTTAGCCGAATATAACTGCCGTCAGGCAATATAACTCGGCGATAGCCGAATATAACTGCCGATAGGCAATATAACTCGGCGTTAGCCGAATATAACTGCCGATAGGCAATATAACTGCGCAGCGGCGAAGCCACTGCGCAACAAAAAGGCACCCTCTGAGAGAGTGCCTTAAACTTACTATGTAATTATATATTAAAGGAGACCGCCAAGTACTTTTTCCATAAGCTCAATACCTGCCTGAGCAGAACCGTCAAGGAAGAGGATACCGATGATTGTACCGAATACCTTTTTAAGTATGTTGAGAACTGTTGCCAATGTATCTTCTTCAGCAGCAGCAGCAACATAACTTGCAGTAAATGTAACAACCTTACCTGCGGTGTTAGCAGGGATTGTGAAAGGAGCTGCTGTACCGTAGGAACCGCCGCCGAATTCATTGCTTAAAGTCCAACCTTGGAATGACATACCTTCGGGAGCAGTAACAGTGGGAAGATAAATCGATTCGCCGGGGATAAGTCTGTCATAATGTGTGCTGGGAAGCATATAGAAAATACCTGACACCTGACCGGGATCCTTAATAATAAACTGCTTTGAATCAACATCATAAGCATAAATTACAGGACCGCCTGTTGCGTTTGTACCGCCGTTGAAGTCAAAACGAAGGATAACATACTTGCTGCTGTCCATTGTGCTGCCGTCACCAAGCTGTGTATTCCAAAGCTGCTGGTAATTGCCTGAATTTACTTCAACCGCTGATACGCTGATTGACATTGCCCCGAAGAGCATCATAATAGCTAAAATTACTGATAATACTTTTTTCATAGTTTTACCTCCTAATAATTTAATAATAGCTTAGCTTGGTTAGATTATAACACTTGTTTACAATAATTTCAAGATGTTTTTTCAATAAACCGTTTAAAAATTATATAAAAATTTTTTAAATTTTTAACTATTATGAACAATTTATTTTTTACTGTTTCTTTTGTATCAAAACTTATTTAAAAGGTTGACTTTGCTTTTTAAAATATTATATACTTATCTTATACAGCATTTTTTAAAAAAAGAGGTAGATAAAATGGCAGATAAATTAAAGCCCGCCTTATGGGGACCTTACAGCAAAAAATATGCCGGTCTTTCAAATATTGCAAAGCATAAAAAATACAGCGGTATACGTTTTGACCTTTCAGTCGCCCCTGCAATTCACGCCTTTGATATAAGGGTGCCAAACGTAACCTTGCCCTCTGCTTATCACCCCTGGCTTTGCAACGAGGATTACTCTTTCTTCTCTTTCCGTCACGACCTTGAGTGGAAAGACAAAGCTTATGCGGACGTCTCCTACACCAAGCTCAGCGGTGAAAGCTATCTTGTAAGGACAGAAATTGTAAACAATTCAAATCTGATAAAAGACTGCGTTATAAACTACTTTTCCTCAATAGAATATCCTCAGGACAGCTATACAGAGGTAACCTTGCCCGAAAAATGCGACTTTATCAAGGCTACCGACTACAAAGAATACACCTACGCCATCCCCCGCCCCTGGGATGAGCAAAATGCCGACGGGCGTAAAAAAGGTGAATTTTTTGACAAACGCTTCACAAAGGAAAAGGGGCTTGGTGACAGAGCCGAAAAGTGGCACATGCCCCACCGCGTTATCAAACCTTTCGGTGCCGAAAAGGGCGACAAGGTAAGCTATCACATGAACTTAAAGCACAGCTATTCTAACGCAGTACTCGCTTTACGTTACCGCACAAGTGACATTTTCTACGAACAGGGTAAACAGGTGGGTGTACACTACATAAACAGCCAAAACACCGCCACCTTTGTTTTAGGCGGCAACACAACAGTGCCCCTCGCCCCCACAGACGAGCCTAAAATTATTTGCATCTACCTGGGTGCATTAAAGGAGGGCGATTTTGATTTTACCCTTGTTTCCGAGGGTACAGGTGCCGCAGAATTTGACTTTTTTGCCGTAACCGAAAGCACCGACAGAAATCTCATAAAAATAGAAAATGTCCCCGTAAACTTCAAGCCGGACTTTGTAAATATTCAACTTGAAAAAGGCTTTTTAACGATTCTGCGCTACAATGACATTGAGGGTGAATACCGCCTCAGAGTTTTTGACAATAACACCCGTTTTCGTGAAATTGAAACAGGCTCACTTGAGGACTGTATGACTGCCCGGCTTTCAAACGGTGACGAAACCTTTGACGACGTCACTGAAAGCTTCACCGGAGCCTTTAAACGCAAGCACAGTGACGAGGGCTTTTTCCACAACGCAATAAGCCACACCATATTCGTTGAAAAAGGCGAAAGAAAAATAAACTATGCCGTTATTTCCAAAGGCGAAACCGAATATCTCACCGAAGAAGAATACGAAAAGCTTTACCTTGAAGCTAAAAAAACCGCCGTTGACTTAAAGGTTAACTCTGCCGGCGAAAAATATAAATTCAGCAATCAACTGCTTTCGGCGGCACTTTTAACAAATGTGGTTTATCCCATTTACAAACACGGCGAATACATCATTCACCACACCCCCGGCAAGCGTTGGGACTGCCTTTACACTTGGGATTCAGGCTTTATCGGTCTCGGCATGAACGAAATTGCCCCGAATTTTGCCGAGTATATTCTCAACACCTATTTAAGTGATGACTCTAACCCCGACTATGCCTTTTTACATCACGGCTCACCGGTGCCTGTGCAAATTTATCAGTTCTACGAAATGCTGCAAAAGCAAAACGATAAAAAGCACTTGCTTACCTATTACCCAAGGCTCAGACTTTACTACCGCTTCCTTGCAGGTAAAATAAGGGGCTCAACAACGGCAAAATTCAAAAGCGGAATTTTGACCACCTACGATTATTTTTACTCCACAAGCGGTATGGACGACTATCCGGCACAGGTTGCCATGATGAAGCAAAACCTCCGTGACAAGGCTTCTCCCGTAATTTCCACAAGTCAGGTAATACGCTTTGGCAAAATTCTTTCAATTATTGCAAGAAAGCTTGAAAAAGAGGATGACTTAAAGGAATATGAGGAAGATATCGCCCGCCTTACAAAGGCTCTTGACACCTACTCCTGGGACGAAGAAAGCGGATATTACAGCTATGTTTTACACGATGAAAACTACGAGCCTGTCGGTAAATTCCTCACCGCAGACGGCGAAAACCTCAACAAGGGTCTTGACGGAATTTACCCCATTATCGCAGGTGCCTGCAACGAAAATCAAAAAGCTAAAATTTTAGCTCACCTGAAAAACGAAAAAGAGATGCACTGTCCCTACGGCATAAGCGCCGTTGATATGACGGCGGGATATTTCAAGGTTAACGGCTATTGGAACGGCAACGTATGGTTCCCCCATCAGTGGTTTATCTGGAAAAGTATGCTTGACTGCGGTGACCCCGACTTTGCCCGTGACATTTCCCACATGGCGCTTGACATTTGGAAAAGAGAGGTTGAAAACACCTACTACACCTTTGAAATGGTAAGTGTTGTAACAGGCTGCGGCGGTTGGTTCCACAACTTCGGCGGACTTTCCGCACCACTTAACCTGTGGCTTAAAGCCTACTATACCCCCGGAACCGTAAACGTGGGCTTTGACACCTACCTTGACAAAACAAGCTTTAACGGGGACTTTACAAAGGCACAGGTCAACTTTACTTATTACGGCGAAAACGATAAGCTTTCACTTTTGTGCGTTATGAAAGAAAATGAGACTTATGAAGCCGAGCTTGACGGCAAAGAAGTTCCGTTTAAGTTTACCGACGGACTTTGTGAGTTCACCTTTGAAAATTGTAAGAAGCTTTCATCTCACAGCCTTATTATAAAGAAAAAATAAAGTAGGAGAAAGAAAATGTACGAAAATTTAAAGCCCCTTAAAATAAACATCATTTCCGACCTGCACTACTACGCAAAGGAAACAGGTATTGACGGAAAAGCTTTTGAAAAGGAAAATGCAAAAAATCCCAACGATATGAAAAACAGTGAAGAAATTCTCACTGCACTTATGAATCAGCTTGCAAATGACGAGCCGGATATTGTTCTTGTTTCAGGTGATACCACAACCCACGCGGAAAAGCCTGCACATAAAGGAATTATTGAGCTTTTGCGTTCACTTAAGGCAAGGGGAAAAAGAGTCTATGTAATTACCGCAACCCATGATTATAACGATGACGGAATGACCCACGAATACACCACAGGCGAAAGATGCGCCGTACCGGGAACAGTCCGTGAGGAGCTTTACGATATGTACCGCGAGTTCGGTATGGATGAGGCTATTTCCGTTCACCGCGAAAGTATGAGCTACGTTGTTCAGCTCTGTGACGGTTACAGACTTTTTGCCTTAAATGACGATAAAAACCACAAGGGTGCAAGCGGTTTTTCAGAGGACTGCTTTGCCTGGATTGAAGAACAGGTAAAAGACGCTCAAGCCAACGGACAGTTCATCATACCCATGACCCACCATCCGATGATTTCACCGTCACCTTTTTACAAGGTTATAGGCGGCGGCAACATTATGGGCGAAGCTGACAAACGTATTGACGAATTTACCGAAATGGGTGTAAACTTCATTTTCACAGGTCACACCCACATGCAGGACATCTCCTATAAATACACCGAAAAGGACAAGGTGTTCTATGACGTAACAACTGCCGGTGCAATCGGCTATCCTGCGACCTACCGTCAAGTGGAGTTTGACCCGAATAAGGGCACAGTTGACGTCAAGGCTGTTGACATTGAATGTGACATCAACTCCCGCAAGCTTAAAGACCACCTTGAAGACAAATTCTTCGGTATGATAAGACGTGTTATTGACGCTGCCGCCACCGATATAGACACCCTTGCTAAAATGGTAGGTGCTTTCAGCGTCAGTGACAAGCTTATTTATAAAATCGGCTGGCTTATCAAACCCTTTGCAAAGCTTTTAAGAAAGCTTACAATAAAGCACGCATGGAGGATTTCAAAAAAAGAGTCCGGCGTTAAAAAGAGTGAAATAAAAGATATAGCAGACGTTAAAATTGTTGACTTTATTATGACCCTTGTAACAGGACTTTACGGCGGAGATGCCCCCTACCACCCCGAAACACCTCAGTACAAAATCACTATGGGTGTGCTTGCAATTATTGACAGCATGCTTGCCCTTTTCGGTGTGAAATTAGGCAAGCTTTTAAAGGGTGCCGACAGTGTGCAGGCTTTAGTTGAACCGCTTCTTTTCAACAGCGGAATTTGTGACGAAAAGGCAGTGCTTAATCTTTACGGTGATTTTCCGAAAAAGCAAGAGCAGACAACGCATTTTATTAAAAGTAAAAAGGCATTACCTATTGTAATTTTACTTGTTTTGCTTGTAATAATCTTCTTGCCGGTTATACTTATTGCCCTTGGTTCAGGCTTTGTTGTAAATCAAATAAAATACGGTAAAAAAATGAAAGGTTAAGCCGAGTATCTCGGCACGAAATCACGGGATAAAGTTATTCAGACGGTAGCTTTATCCCGTGATGTTTGTGTTGAGCACTCGGTCTTCACATTGCCAAGCAATGCTTCATCCGCTTGTGTCCGCAAAGACATAAATGCTGTTTTCTCCCTATTGACTTAATCGAGTAATATATGATATTATATAATGCATAATTATTTTCACGAAAGGAGCCGAAATTATGACTTTAGAAAAGCTTAAAGAGTATGAACCTCTCTTTGGTTCATGGGCAGTTGAAAGTAAACTTGCAGAGGGCGAACGCTCAAAAATCTATAAATTAGTAAGGCAAGAGCTTGACTCAAGCAGTGCTTATGCTTGCCTTAAAACAATAAAAATTCCCTTTTCAAATGAGGAGCTCAGCGACGTTATCTCCTCAGGCAAATATATAAACGTAGACCAATATCTCACCGATTGCGAGGTTACCGCCGAGGAAAACCTTAAAAAAATGATTTCCCTCAAAGGCAGTAAAAACATCGTTGAATTTTACGATTACAAAATAATAAGGGAAAGCTCCTGTATTTACATTTTAGTTTTGACGGAGCTTCTCACACCCTTGACCTCCGCCGTAAAAATGAGCTCCATAGATAAAGAGCAGACAATAAAGCTGGGCTGCGATATATGCCTTGCCCTTGACAGCTTCAGAAAAGCGGGCATAATCCATAAACGCATTAAGCCTGAAAACATTTACGTTGACAAAAACGGAAGCTTTAAATTAGGCGACTTCGGCATTATAGGCGACGAAAAAGCAGCCGCAAGCTCCGCATATACTGCTCCGGAGCTTTATTCAGGTGTGGATTTTGACAACACCTCAGACATTTATGCACTGGGTATTTTACTTTACAAGCTTCTCAACGGCAACCGTCTGCCTTTTCTTCCCCCTGCGCCTGCACCTGTCACCCTTACAGACAGAGAAAAAGCTCAAACAAAAAGGCTTCGCGGCGATATGTTCCCCGAACCGATAAATGCAGACTACTCACTTGCAAAAGTCATTTATAAGGCAACAGCCTTCAGGCCCAACGAAAGGTACAACTTACCCCTTGTGCTTTTTTCCGATTTACAAAATGAACTTGATAAGCTTCGGATACCCCTCACAGCACCCGTTCAAAAAGCTCCCGCACCCTCACCTTATCACCTTACCGATGACAACGATATGTTCTTTAAAAGTCATCAGGTACAGCCTAACAATGTCACCGAAGAAGACAAAGAGGACTTTGAAGAAGCCTTTACAGACGGTGACGATGACGCCCAAGAGGGTGAAACAGTAGCTAAAAAGTGGTATTTTATCATCGCTCTTGCCGTTGTTTTAGTCGGTGTGGCTATTGCATTTTTTGCCGGCGGCGGTTTCGATAAAAAAGAAACCACCACCGAAAGCACAACTACCACCGCAGCATCAACCTGGGGTGCAGACACTACTGCTCCCACAACAACTACGGCTGCAACTACCGAAAGCACCACTGAAAGCACAACGGAAAGTACTACAACCACCACAACTACCGCAACAACAACCACAACTACTACCGAAAGCACAACTGAAAGCACTTCTGCAACCACTGAGAGCACCTCGGAAAGCACTTCGGAAAGCACAACGGAAAGCACCCAAGCTTCCTCTGATACTGTCCCGCAGCTTGTAGGTACAGGCCATCCCGAGGGCACAACTAACGCTGACGGCAAAGCCTACAAAAACATCACAAATTATGATGTCAGCCATACCTTAGGTGAGGCAAGCGGAAAAGTCATTACCCTTAACATTTATGATGAATTAGGTGAAAATGCCACAGTTAACAATGATATTTATGTTTATGTTATGAAAGGTAATATACCGATGGGCAATAAGATTACACCTACGGTTATATCGAACCAAACAGACGACGGTTTAACACTAAGCATAGTTGTAAATAATACTTTCCTTTACAGTCCCTCAAGGCTTCAATACTATCTTGTCCTTGACCGGAACGCAATAGAAACAGACAGCACTGTTTCCAATCCCATTCAAATAAAATTAAACTAAAAGGAATAAAAAACGATGAATATTACAGTTGTCGGTTGCGGCAAAATAGGGTCCGCCTTAATTAACGACCTTATAAACGAAGGTCATGACGTAACAGTTATTGATGATTCCCCAAAGGTAATTGATGAAATTTCCAATATATATGACTGTATGACAGTTTGCGGAAGCGGTGTAGACTGCCTTACACTTGAACAAGCGAGTGTACAGGACACCGATATTCTCATAGCAGCAACCGGCAGTGACGAGCTGAATATGCTTTGTTGCTTTCTTGCTAAAAAAATGGGTACAAAGCATACCGTTGCAAGAATACGCGACCCACGTTTTAACGGCCCTCCTCTGGATTTTATCAAAATGCAGTTAGGGCTTTCCCTTGCAATTAACCCTGAGCTCCTTATGGCACAAGAGCTTTACAATGTTTTAAAAATCCCCTCTGCTTTTAAGGTTGACTACTTTGCAAGGCGTAACCTTGAAATAATTGAAGTCCGTCTTAAACCCGAAAGTGCCCTTTGCGGCAAAAAGCTTTCAAAAATACGTGAAAAGCAACAGGTTGAATTTCTTATCTGTGCCGTTATGCGTCAAGGCGAGGTTATAATTCCTAACGGCTCTTTTGAGCTTAAAGCAGGCGACCTTATATCTATTGCCGCTTCTCCCGGTGAAATGCAAAGACTTCTCAAAGGTATGGGGCTTCTTAAAAAGCAAGCAAGAAACATTATGCTCGTCGGTGGCAGTAAAACTGCCTACTACCTTGCAAAAATGCTTTCTTACTCAGGTAACAACGTACGTATTGTTGAAAAAAATCCCGAAAGATGCGCTTATTTGAGCGAAAATCTTTCCGATGATGTTATCATTATAAACGGTGATGGCTCAAACCGTGAGCTTTTACTTGAGGAGGGTCTCAGAAGTCTTGACGCGTTCCTTTGCCTTACGGGCATGGACGAGGAGAACATTCTCACCTCACTTTTTGTTTCAAATCAAAATGTGCCTACCGTAATTGCAAAGGTTAACAAGTCCGAGCTCTCCTCAATGGCAGACCACTTAGGTCTTGACGGAACCGTTTCAGCAAAAGAAATAACTTCAAGTATCGTACTTCGCTTTACAAGAGCCGTAAAAGACAGCTCAAGAACAAGCAGTATAGAAACCCTTTATAAAATTATGGACGGCAAGGCCGAGGCTCTTGAATTTATAGCAAATTCAGGTGTTAAGCTTCTGGGCATACCCATTAAAGAGCTTAAAATGAAGCCGGGTATACTTATTGTAGGTATCATTCGCAGCGGCAGAAAATTTCTTATCCCCACCGGTGATGACATTATAAAAGAAGGCGACAGCGTAATTGTTCTGTCAGCAAAAGACAGGCTCGATGACCTTTCGGATATCCTTATGTAAAAAGAAAGGTAAATATCATGAACAGAAGAATGGTAATTTATTTGGTAGGCAAAATAATTCAGCTTGAAGCTGCACTTATGATACCTGCCCTCATAACTTCTTTTATATATAAAGAAAAATGCTCGGTACACTTTATTATCACAATTATAATTGCACTTGCTCTCGGTTTCATTATGGCTAAAATAAGCAGACCGAAAAACAAGGTTATCTATGCAAAAGAGGGCTTTGTAATCACCGCACTTTGCTGGCTCGTACTTTCGGCAATAGGTGCATTACCGTTTTTCCTAAGCGGAGAAATACCCTCATATATTGATGCTTTTTTTGAAACCGTAAGCGGTTTTACCACAACGGGAGCTTCAATTTTAACAGACATTGAGTCTTTGAGCAGAGGTATACTTTTCTGGCGTTCATTTACTCACTGGGTAGGCGGTATGGGTGTGCTCGTTTTTGTTATGGCAATTATGAAAAATGTGTCAGACCGACCCATACATATTTTAAGAGCAGAGTCCCCCGGACCGATTATAGGTAAGCTTGTGCCTAAAATGAAACAGAGCACCCGTATTCTTTATATCATTTACCTTGTACTGACCTTAGCAGAGCTCGTTTTACTTTTTGCAGGCGGTATGCCCCTTTATGACAGTATAATTCATACTTTCGGCACTGCCGGTACCGGCGGTTTCGGTATTAAAGCAGACAGCATTGCGTCTTACTCGCCTTACTGCCAGTGGGTTATTACAGCGTTTATGCTTCTTTTCGGAGTAAATTTCAACATCTATTTCCTTTTACTTGTAAAAAAATGGAAGTCCATACTTAAAAGTGAAGAGCTTAAAACATATTTTGCAATAGTTCTTTGTTCGGTGACATTGATAGCCGTAAATATTGCACCCCGCTTTCAAAATGTCGGAGACGCAATTCGCCACTCAGCTTTTCAGGTCGCTTCAATTATATCCACAACAGGTTTTTCAACCGATGACTTTAACTTATGGCCCACACTTTCAAAAACAATCTTATTCTTGCTTATGTTTATCGGTGCCTGTGCCGGCTCAACAGCAGGCGGTTTAAAGGTTTCAAGACTTATAATTTTATTTAAAAGTATCAAAAGTGAATTTAAAAAGCTTATTCACCCCCGCTCTGTCACCGCAATGAAAATCGAGGGCAAGCCCCTTGACAAAAATACCGTTTCTTCAGTCAGTAACTACCTTGCAGTTTACTGTGCACTTTATTGCGGCATGGTTTTACTTATAAGCTTTGAGCCTTTTGACATTGAAACAACCGTTTCGGCAGTCTCTGCCTGTTTTAACAATATCGGTCCTGCCTTAGGTGCCGCAGGCCCTGCTTCAAGCTATGCAGATTTCACCTGCTTTTCAAAAATAATTCTCAGCCTTGCCATGCTTTTGGGAAGACTTGAAATATACCCGGTAATTCTCACAATTTTACCGTCAACTTGGACAAAAAAATAATTTATGGGAGTGCATTAAAATGTTTGAACAATTATCCTTTAACGAAAACGGTATGAAAACAGTTTGTGAAATTGACAAATTTCACCCGGAAATGGGACTTTCCGTCTATGTAAAAAAATTCAGGGAAAATGAAGAAATCACAGTTTTAAGCGACAGCCTTGAAAGCGCTTTCCTTATTTTACAAGGTAAAGCCACAATCAGCTGGAACGGTGAAGCAAGGGAAATTTTCAGGGAAAATCCCTTTGTAAAAAAGCCTTTCTGTCTTCACGTGCCGAAAAATGTTGAAGTAAAAATCAAAGCTAAGGAAGGCACGGAAATTCTCATTGAGCAAACTGACAATGACAGAGATTTTGCACCCGTTTTCTACACCCCCGACGACGTACTTTATCAGCACTTCGGTCAGGGTCAGTATGACGGCACCGCTTACAGAATTTGCTCAACCGTTTTTGATTATGACAACGCACCTTACTCAAATATGGTTTTAGGTGAAGTGTTCAACCAACCGGGCAGATGGTCAAGCTATCCCCCTCACCATCACCCTCAGCCGGAGGTATACTACTATCAATTTGATAAGCCTCAGGGCTTCGGCGCCTGCTTTACAGGTGAAAACGTATATAAAAGTGTTCAGGGCTCTGCCTGTTACATCACCGACGGAGATGACCACCAGCAGGTTGTTGCACCCGGCTATGAAATGTGCTACATTTGGATGATAAGACACCTTGACGGCGACCCCTGGTACAAGACCTCCCGCTTTTATGCAAAAGAGCACGAGTGGCTTGCTGATTTATAATTTTCTTAACTTTCCCGAAAAAGCAACTTAATTCGGAGGATGCAGCTTTGATAAGACTTTTAAAACATTTGAAAACAATAAAAGGACCCGTTATTGCGGCAATGATTTTTGCGGTTCTCAGTCAAGTGGGCAGCCTTGTTCTGCCCCTTATGATGTCCTCAATTATTAACAACGGCATCAACGGTGAAGCTCCTGATATTGATTATATAAAAAAAATGGGCATTATGATGATGGCAGTTTCTGCCTTTGCAGTAATAATAGCCGCTTTAAACAGTTACTATTCAAGTAAAACCTCTGCTACATACGGCAAAATTTTAAGGCGGGAAATCTTTTTAAAGGTTGAAAGTCTCTCTCAGCGCGACATTGAAAAAGTGGGCACACCCTCACTTATCACTCGCTGTACAAATGACGTAAGGGTTATACAGGACTTTATTCTTCAAGGCCTTCGTATGATAATTTCAGCACCGATCATGCTCGTTGGCGGTGTTATTATGGCATTTTTTATGAATCCCGGCCTTGCTTCAATTATTTTCGCTGTACTGCCGATAATCGCAGTAATTGTTATGATTGTGCTTAAGGTAGTTATGCCCCTTTTCAGAAAACGCCAGAAGCTTATTGACTCTATTAACCGCTTTATCCGTGAAAAGCTTACGGGTATAAGGGTTATTCGTGCCTTTAACAAAACCGAGGAAGAAGATGAGCGCTTTCAAGAACAAAACCTTGCCCTTTCAGCCCTTACCCTGAAATTTCAACGGCTTATGTCGGTGCTTATTCCCATTTGCATTGTAATTATCATTATGGCTCTTGACCTGCTTATTTTAATTGCATCAAAAAACCTTGACAAAATGGATGCTGTCACTCAAAGCACAGAGCTTGTAAATTACATCGGCAACTTACAGGCCTTTGTAATTTATATGATTATGATTGTGTTTTCTATCACTATGGCGGCGGCAATGTTTGTAATTGTACCCAGAGCCAATATTTCAGCAAAAAGAATTACAGAAGTCCTTGACCTTGAACCCTCTGTTACCGACCCCGAAACCGAGGAAGAAATCAAGGAGGAAAACAAGGGCACCGTTGAATTTAAAAATGTTACTTTCCGTTACAGTGACGGCGAAATGCCTGTGCTTTCGGACATCTCATTTAAAGCGGAAAAGAACAAGGTTACGGCAATTATAGGCTGTACCGGAAGCGGTAAATCCAGCCTTGTAGGTCTTGTTACCCGTTTTTATGACGTCGATGAGGGTCAAGTGCTTTTTGACGGAGTTGACGTAAGAAGCTTAAAACAGGATACGCTTCATAAAAAAATAGGCTATGTGCCTCAAAAGGCCTTTCTCTTCAGCGGAACTATCGAAGAAAACCTCCGCTACGGCGACATCAATGCCACTGACGAAAGAATAAAAAAGGCCCTTGAAATTTCACAAAGCAGTGAATTTGTAAATGCTTTACCGTTAAAGGAAAAATCATTTGTAAGCCAAAATGCCACTAACCTTTCAGGCGGTCAAAAGCAACGCCTTTCAATTGCAAGAGCTTTAACAAGAGAGGCTGAGCTTTATATTTTTGATGACAGCTTTTCGGCTCTTGACTTTAAAACAGACGCCCTTTTAAGAAAAGCTTTAAAGGAAAACATCACCGCTACGGTTATTATTATAGCTCAACGTGTAGGCACCGTTATTGATGCCGACCGTATTATTGTGCTTGATGAGGGCAAAATAGTTGGTAACGGACGCCATGAAGAGCTTTTAGAAAGCTGTGAGGTTTATAAAGAGATTTATCACTCACAAATTACACAGGGGGTTGAAGTATGAAAAATAATAAAGCTCCCGTAAAATCAGTGGGCGAAAAATATGCCGCCTACCGTGACAACAGTCAAAATGAAAAAGAAAAGCCGGAAAATTTTTCCGCTACGGCAAAAAAGCTTTTAGCCTTGCTTAAAGGCAATGAATTAGGTGTTATTTTCACTGTAATTTGTGCCGCAGGCAGTTCTTTTTTAAGCATACAAGGTCCTCAGTATTTAGGTGATATTATCGACGTGCTTGACACTCAGGTAAAATCAAAGCTTTCCTTTGGCACCTTTGATTTTACACCTATCTATAATATACTGCTGACAATTTTAATAATTTACTCTCTCTCCTCACTGCTGGCATTTATGCAGCACTATATCATTGCAGGTGTTGTACAAGGTCTTGTCACAACTTTAAGGCAAAAGCTCAATAAAAAGCTTTCCGTGCTGCCCCTTTCCTACTTTGATAACCACAACACAGGTGATATTCTTTCAAGAATTACCAACGATATTGACAACGTAAACAACACCTTACAAAATAATCTTATTCAGATTATCACTTCCCTTGTGACATTTTTCGGTGTTTTTGCAATTATGCTCAAGGAGAGCGTGTCACTTTCTCTTACAAGCTTAATGCCTTTCCCCATTTGCTTTGTTATTGCAATGGTGATACTTCGTTTTTCAAAATATTACTTCCGCCGTCAATGGAAAGAAACCGGCGACGTAAACGGTCATATAGAAGAAATGTTCACCGGTCACAAAATAGTAAAAGCTTTTTCTTATGAAAAAATGGCTATTGAAGAATTTGACATTGTAAACGAACAGCTTGCCGAGTCAGGCAGAAAAGCTCAGCTTTTTTCCGGTCTTATAAACCCATTGATAAATTTTGCCAATAATGCCGGTTATGTGGTTATTTGTGTAATAGGCGGTTATCTTATCATAAAGGGAGAAGCTACCGTAGGTGCCATTACAGTGTTTATGACCTACACAAAACTGCTTATGCAGCCTATCACAGACCTCAGCGTTATTGCAAACAATTTACAGTCCTCCCTTGCCAGTGCAGAGCGTGTTTTCTCCGTTCTTGAAGCAAAAGAGGAGGAGCCCGACAAGCAAACCGACCTTGTTATTACCGACGGCGGTGAAGTTGAATTTAAAAATGTCAGCTTTTCCTACACCGAGGACAAGCCTCTTATCGAAAACTTTAACCTTAAAGTAAACAAAGGCGACCTTGTTGCCATTGTAGGTCCCACAGGTGCAGGTAAAACCACCATTGTAAATCTGCTTATGCGTTTTTATGAAATCAAAGGCGGCTCTATTACGGTAAACGGAGTCGATATAAGAGAAATAACAAGAGAAAATTTGCGTAACATTTTCGGCATGGTTTTACAGGATACCTGGCTTTTTGAGGGTACACTTAAAGATAATATTCTTTACGGCAGAAAGGATGCCACCGAAGAAGACTTTAAAAAGGCTGTAAAAGCCGCTAAAATTGACAGCTTCGTTAACACCCTGCCCGACGGCTTTGACACGGTTTTAGACGAGGGCGGCGGGAACCTTTCGGTAGGTCAGCGTCAGTTAGTGACAATTGCAAGGGCAATTCTCGCTTCACCTGATATTCTCATTCTTGACGAAGCTACTTCTTCCGTTGACACACGCACCGAAAAGCAAATTCAGCAGGCAACCGTCAATCTTATGCAAGGCAGAACAAATTTTGTTATTGCCCACCGTCTTTCAACAATTGTCAACGCTGATATGATAATCGTTATGCGTGACGGCAGTATCATTGAAACAGGCACCCACAAAAAGCTTTTAGAAAAAGACGGCTTTTATGCCGAGCTTTATAATTCCCAATTCAAAAACTAACTTTTTTCGGAGACTTAAATGAATTTACAGACTACTTCCAACGGCATCAGAATTTTCCTTGACGAAAGAAAAGACCTGCACTCTGCAACAGTAGGTGTATGGGTTAATACGGGCTGTATTAACGAGGACAAAGAAATAGGCGGAATTTCTCATTTTATTGAGCACATTGTTTTCAAAGGCTCAAAAAACCTCACCGGCTATGAAATCGCCGAGGCTATGGACGAAATAGGTGCAACAGTAAACGCTTTTACCACAAAGGAATACACTTTCTTTTACGTCAAAGCCTTAAAGCATCGCATAGAAAAGGCTGCGGACATTCTTTTTGATATGCTGACTAACCCTGCACTTAACGAAAAGGACATTGAAACAGAAAAGGGTGTTGTCCTTGAGGAAATCTCCATGTATGAGGACGACCCAGCCGACGTTTGCTATGAATTGACGGAAACAGCGCTTTTTTCACCTGACAAGCTCTCCTACGAAATTTTAGGCACAAGGGAAAGTGTAAAAGCCTTAAATAAAGAAAAAATTGTCTCCTATATGAAAGACTATTACACAGGTGAAAATATCATTATCGGTATAAGCGGTAATTTTGACAAATCTCTTATCCAAAAAGTCACCCAATACTTTTCTAACTTGCCTCAAAAAGGTGAGAAAGCAAACAACACCCCCCTTAATTTCAAAACCGGCTTTGCCTTAAAACAAATGCAAACAGAACAAACTCACATCACCCTCACTTTTAAAGGTGTGGGTATAACCGATGACGATTTAAGGGCTTTACAGGTTTGCACCTTTATTTTAGGCACAGGCTCGTCTTCAATGTTAAATCAGCGTATCCGTGAGGAATTGGGCTTAGTTTACAGTATAGACTGTTATATGGGCCGCTACAAAAAGGGCGGTTATATTTCCGTATCTATGAGTCTTAACCCTCAAAATGAAAAAACGGCTATTGACGAAACCGTAAAAATAATCAAAAACTTTGTCTCAAGTCTTACAGACCGTAAAATAGCCATAGCTAAAGAAAAGCTTGTTTCAAGCCTCATTATGAGCCGTGAACAACCCCAAAGCCGTTTTTCGGCTATGGGATATAATCTTCTGACAAGCGGTAATTTTATTGACGATGAACAGATTATCAGCGAGATTGAAAAGGTTACCCTGGAAGATGTCATCAGGGTCAAGGATAAATACTTTGATTTGGACAAGCTTCTTTTCACCGCCGTAGGCAAGGTAAAAAAAGAGGAAGAATACAAAACTATTTTAGAAAATTCAATTAAAAATTGAGGCGAAAATAAATGTACGAAATCAAAAATGCAAAACGACTTGTTATTAAGGTGGGCACCTCCACCCTTACATACGAAACAGGTAAAATCAATATCCGCCGTATGGTAAAGCTTTGCTCGGTTTTAGCTGACTTGCATAACAGCGGCAGAGAGGTTGTGCTTGTAACCTCCGGTGCAATCGGTGTAGGCGTAGGAAAATTAGGCTTAAAGGAAAAGCCTAAGGATATTCCCGGCAGACAGGCAGCAGCCACAGTAGGTCAATGTGAGCTTATGTTTATGTATGACAAGTTTTTCGGTGAAAACGGAGTTAAAACGGGTCAGCTTCTCATAACAAAAAGCGATATTGAAAACAGCGAAAGAAAGCTTAACCTTGAAAACACTTTCTTAAAGCTTTTTGAATACGGTGTAGTGCCTGTTATCAATGAAAATGACAGTGTTGCAACTGAGGAAATCGTTTACGGAGACAATGACTCTCTTTCGGCAATTGTAGCCTCACTTATAAAAGCTGACGGACTTATTATCCTTTCGGATATTGACGGACTTTTTGAAGAAAATCCAACAGAAAACCCCGAGGCAAGGCTTATCCCCGTGGTAAAAAAAATCACACAGGAAATATATGACCTTGCTGGCGGCGCAGGCTCAAACAGAGGTACAGGCGGTATGCTTACAAAAATACACGCCGCCGATATTGCCTCAAAATCAGGCATTCCCACAGTTATAATGAACGGCACTGCTCCGCAAGACATCTACAAGCTAATTGACGGACATTCCGTAGGCACAATTTTTACAGTTTGAGGTGAAAGGCTATGTTAAAAGAAATAGGCAAAAATGCAAAGAAAGCCAGCCGTCAGCTTATGACAGCTTCACTTGAATTAAGGCACAGTGCCCTTAATGAAATTTCAAAAGCACTTAAAGAGAATGCACAGCTCATTATCGACGCCAATAAAAAAGACCTTGAAGCTGCAAAAGCAAACGGTATGAGCAGTTCTATGTTAGACCGCCTCACTCTCAATGAGGCACGCATAAATGCAATAGCTGATGCCGTGCTTGACATTATTAAGCTTCCCGACCCCTTAAACAGAGTGCTTTCAGGGCTTACAAACGAAAAAGGATTGAAAATTGAAAAAATTACTGTCCCCTTAGGTGTTATTGCGGTAATTTTTGAGGCTCGCCCCAACGTGACCGTTGACGCCGCCGCCCTTTGCATAAAGTCGGGCAACACCGTTATTCTCAGAGGCGGTAAGGAAGCCATAAACTCAAACCTCACCCTCTCTGATATTATGAGGGAGGCTCTCAAGAAAGCCGGTCTTGACGAAAACTGTATTCAGCTTGTAAGCGACACCTCAAGGGAGAGTGCAACTGCACTTATGAAAATGAATGACTTTGTTGATGTACTCATCCCCCGAGGCGGTGCAGGACTTATTAAAGCATGCACCCAAAATTCAACAGTGCCCGTAATTGAAACAGGCACAGGCAACTGCCACATTTACGTTGACAGGGACGCTGATACAGAAAAGGCAGTAAAAATCATAAAAAATGCCAAGCTTTCCCGTCCTTCGGTTTGCAACGCTTGTGAAAGCCTTGTTATTCATAAGGATATTGCAAAAGCTGTTTTACCCCTTATAAAGGAAGCTTTAAAGGAAAAAGACACCCTGATTCACGGCGACGAGGCTACGGCAAAAATCATCAGCGACGTTGTTGATGCAAGCGAAGAAGACTTTGCCAAGGAATATTTAGGCTATGAAATCAGCATAAAGGTTGTAAAGGACATTGACGAGGCCATTAACCACATAATGACCTACACAACAGGTCACAGTGAAGCAATTATCACCGAAAATTACTCTGCCGCAAACAAATTCACAAGTGAGGTTGACGCTGCGGCGGTTTATGTAAACGCATCAACACGTTTTACTGACGGCGGTGAATTCGGCTTCGGTGCAGAAATAGGCATTTCCACTCAAAAGCTTCACGCAAGAGGTCCCTTAGGTTTGCCGGAGCTTACAACGTTTAAGTATGTCATTTTCGGTGACGGACAGGTTAGAGAATAAGGGATTTACGCAAATATTCAGGTCAGCTTAATGCTTTTAATAAAGTGTTAAGCTGTTTTTTTATATAAAAAACCTTGACAAATTCAAATTACCGTACTATAATACCAATTGTTAGCAAACTAACAGTTCTATAACTAACAAAAAGGAGGTTCGGTAAGTGGAACGTAAAATAGGCTTTGAAATCGGCCGCTGCTCACGTATTTTAAAGCGTTACATGGACGAAAAAATTAACCGCCACTACCTTGAAGAAATGACGGGTACTCACGGTTGGGCAGTAGGTTATTTTTATCGTAATCGGGATAGAGATATTTTTCAAAAGGATTTCGAAAAAGAATTTAACATAAGACGCTCAACGGCAAGCAGTATTTTATCACTGATGGAAAAGAACGGACTTATTGTCCGTCAAAGCGTATCCTATGACGCAAGACTTAAAAAAATCACTCTTACACAAAAGGCTCTGCTTAAACAGGAAATTGTTGAAAATGCCTTTAATAAAATTGAAGAACAGCTCAGCGAGGGTATAAGCGACGAGGAGATAACAGCTTTTTTAAACACCCTTGACAAAATTACCGCAAATGTGGAAAGGAGACAAAGTGACGATGATAAAAAGACTGAGTAAATGTATAAGAGAATATAAACTGACCTCAATTCTGACACCTGTTCTTGTTTCACTTGAGGTTGTTATGGAGGTTTTAATACCGTACTATATGGGCAAGCTCATTGATGAGGGTATAAATAAAGGCAACACCGACTATGTTGTAAAAACAGGTCTTTTTCTTTGCTTGCTTTGTATGCTTAGCCTGTTTTTCGGTGCGGCGGCAGGTGTTACTGCTGCAAAGGCTTCCTCAGGCTTTGCAAAAAATTTAAGGCACGATATGTTCCACAACGTGCAAAGCTTTTCTTTTAGCAACATTGACAAATTTTCCACATCGGGTCTTATTACAAGACTTACAACGGACGTTACAAATTTGCAAAACTCATATCAGATGATTATCAGAATAGCAGTACGCTCCCCTGCAATGCTTATATTTTCACTTATTATGGCACTTTCAATTAACGGTGAAATCGCCTCTATTTTCCTTTGCATAGTGCCGTTTTTAGCCCTCGGCTTAGGCTTTATTGTTTCAAAAGCTCACCCAATTTTTAAAAGGGTTTTCAAAACCATTGATAAATTAAACAATGTTGTCGGTGAAAATCTTCACGGAATACGTGTTGTAAAGTCCTTTGTCCGTGAGGAAAAGGAAAAAGAAAAGTTCAATAAGGTTTCCGGCGCAATTTATAACGATACCAAAAAAGCAGAGGGCATTTTAGCTTTCAACGCACCGCTTATGCAAACGGCAACCTACCTTTGTATGCTTCTCATTTCTTGGTTCGGTGCAAAGCTCATCGTCTCCACAGGTGAAGCTTCAATGACAACCGGTGACTTATTTTCGGTTATCTCCTACACAATGCAAATACTTATGAACCTTATGATGCTTTCAATGATTTTTGTTATGCTTACAATGTCAAGGGCATCGGCAGAAAGAATTTGCGAGGTGTTAAACGAAGAAAGTGACCTCCACAGCCCCGAAAATGCCCTCACAGAGGTTGCTGACGGCAGTATCACATTCCAAAACGTAAGCTTCAGCTATACTAAGGACAGCGAAAACTACTGCCTTAAAGATGTAAATCTTGAAATAAAGTCAGGTGAAACAATAGGTGTTATAGGCGGCACAGGTTCATCAAAAACAACCCTTGTTCAGCTTATTGCAAGGCTTTATGACACAAGTAAGGGCACTGTCCTTGTAGGCGGAAGGGACGTTAGGGACTATGATCTCGACACTCTCAGAAACGAGGTTGCTATGGTGCTTCAAAAGAATGTGCTTTTCTCGGGCACTATTAAAGAAAACCTCCGCTGGGGCGACAAAAATGCAAGTGACGAAGAAATGATAGAAGTCTGCAAAAGTGCTTGTGCCCACGAATTTATCGAAAAAATGGAGCAGGGCTATGACACTTACATTGAACAGGGCGGTACAAACGTTTCAGGCGGTCAAAAGCAGAGGATTTGTATTGCACGTTCACTTCTTAAAAAGCCGAAAATACTTGTGCTTGACGACAGCACAAGTGCCGTTGATACCGCAACGGATGCAAAAATCAGACGTGCTTTTAAAACTTATATTCCCGAAACTACTAAAATTATTATCGCACAACGTATTTCCTCAATTGAGGATGCCGATAAAATAATCGTTCTTGACGGCGGTAAGGTTGAAAGCTTCGGCACACATAAGCAGCTTCTTGAAAGCAGTGAAATCTATAAAGAAGTTTACTATTCACAAACCAAGGGAGGAAAGGAAAATGAATAATCAACAAACAAAAAAAGCTCCTCCTATGCCTATGGGACGTCACGGAGGCTCACCCGTACGAATGAAGGGTCAAAAGCTCGATTTTAAAGTGTTAGGCAGAATTTTCTCTTTTATCAGCCCTAAACACAGGCTTCTTATGATACTGGTTGTCATTTGTATTCTTCTTTCAAGTATTGCAAATATTTATTCCTCACTTTTAATAGGCTCGGTAATCAATGATTATATCACGCCTATGTTACAGTCGGGCTCAAAGGATTTTGCTCCCCTTTTAGGTACACTTTTAAAAACCGGTGCGGTTTTCCTTTTAGGTGTTGTTTCAACCTTTACCTATAACCGCATTATGGTTGTTGTTTCACAAGGTGTGCTTAAAAGTGTGCGTGAAAAAATGTTTGCACACATGCAGACCTTACCTATAAAATACTTCGACCAAAACAGCCACGGCGATATAATGAGCCGCTATACCAACGATACCGACACATTAAGGCAAATGATAAGCCAGACCCTACCTCAGTTCATCTCCTCTTTTGTAACAATCGTTTCAAATTTTATTGCAATGGTCGTACTGAGTATTCCCCTTACGGTGGTTGTAATTGTCTGCATTATACTTATGATGATAATTACAGGTAAAGTAGCTTCCCAAAGCGGTAAGTTTTTCCTCAAGCAGCAAAAGGCCATCGGTGACGTAAACGGCTTTGTTGAGGAGATGATTACAGGTCAAAAGGTTATCAAAGTATTCTGCCATGAGGAAAAAACCAAAGAGGACTTTGATAAAAAGAACGACGAGCTTTTCAGCAGTGCTTACAGTGCAAACAAGTTTGTAAACATCTTAGGCCCCATTAACAACAACTTAGGCCACTTACAATATGTTATCATTGCTATTATCGGCTGTTTCCTTGCAATTGCCACAATGGGCGGAAGCTTTACTGCCGGCTTTATGAAAATATTTTCACTCAGCTTAGGCGATGTTGCATCTTTCCTGTCACTTTCAAAATCATTTACAATGCCCATCAACCAGATTTCACAACAGCTCAATGCCGTTGTTATGGCTATGGCAGGTGCTCAGCGTATTTTTGAAGTTCTCGATACCGAAAGCGAAACCGACGAGGGCTATGTTACCCTTGTCAATGCAAAGTATAACGAAAACGGCGAGCTTGAAGAAACCGAAAAGCATACGGGACTTTGGGCATGGAAACACCCCCACGAGGACGGCACAACCACCTATACGAAGCTTTGCGGTGAGGTGCGCTTCTATGATGTTGATTTCGGCTACACCGAAGAAAAAATAGTGCTTAAAAACATCACCCTTTATGCCGAGCCGGGACAAAAGGTTGCTTTTGTAGGCGCAACCGGTGCAGGTAAAACCACCGTCACTAACCTGATAAACCGCTTTTATGACCTTGCCGACGGTAAAATCCGTTACGATGGCATTAACATTAACAAAATCAAAAAAGCTGACCTGCGTCGCTCACTGGGTATTGTTTTACAGGACACAAACCTTTTCACCGGCACTGTAAAAGAAAACATCCGCTACGGCAACCTTGACGCAACAGATGAAGAAATTATAGAGGCGGCTAAAAAAGCCAATGCACACTCCTTTATTTCAAGGCTTCCTCAAGGCTATGACACAATGCTCACAGGTAACGGAGCAAACCTTTCACAAGGTCAGCGTCAGCTCATATCAATTGCCCGTGCCGCCGTTGCCGACCCACCTGTTATGATTCTTGACGAGGCAACCTCATCAATTGATACCCGTACAGAGGCTCTTGTACAAAAAGGTATGGACGCACTTATGCACGGCAGAACTGTTTTCGTTATAGCCCACCGCCTTTCAACGGTACGCAACTCTGACGTTATTATGGTTCTTGAAAACGGTGAGATTATCGAAAGAGGCACCCACGAAGATTTGATTGCTAAAAAAGGCAAGTATTATCAGCTTTATACAGGTGCATTTGAGCTTGAATAATTTAATTGCGCATAAAAATAAGGGTAATGCCAAAGAAACCGCATCTTAGCATTACCCTTGTTTTTTTATTATAAGCTTTTACTTTGTGACATTCTCACTGTTTTTATCGGCAAACTCTGCCTTGCCCTCAGGTGTGTCCCTGTAATACTGTGTTTTGGGATTGGGATGCTTGTTATTCTTCCAAAGCTCCTCTGCCTTAGGTGCCCATTGGGCGGCAACCTTGTCACATTTACTGCAAAGCATTTCAACTGTCTCCTCACGGATGAGGTTGGTGGACTTTGCACCTGTTTTTGAAACAATGCTTCTCAAACACTGCGGATTTTCAAGCATAGGACAGGGACGAAGATGATTGTCATTGAAAGGCTGATCATGGCGGAAAGCCATAAATAAGGGATTCCTCAAGCCCTCAAGCAGAGTGTGTGTTCTGATGTTCGAATCGGAGAAATGAATGAACACGCAAGGCTCCATATCACCGGCTGAGTTAATGTGGAAGTAGTTTCTTCCACCGGCAATACATCCGCCGACGTACTCGCCGTCATGCTGGAAGTCCATAAAGAAAAGGGGCTTGCCGGTTTTTGCATTTCTGACACGTTTAAGCCAGCTATACATATACTCCCTTTGCTCAGGATTGGGAATAAGGTCAACATCAGCCTCGTGACCGACAGGCATATAGTTAAAGTAAAGTCCGAAACGTACACCGAGACTGACCATTTTATCAAGAAATTCATCGCTTGTAACAGAGGGAATGTTGCGGCTTGTGTAACAGACCGACATACCGAACAAACAACCCTTGCTTTTAAGCAGCTTCATTTTTTCAATAGAGGTTTCATAACTGCCTTCACCGCGGCGCTCGTCAGTTGCGCCCTGCTCACCCTCAATTGAAATAGCAAGAGCAACATTGCCCACTCTCAAAAGGTCATCACAGAACTTCTCATCAATGAGCGTTGCGTTCGTGTAAACGAGAAAAGCACAATCGGGATACTGTTCGGCTAACTTTAAAATCTCTTTCTTTTTAATAAGCGGCTCACCGCCGGTAAACATATAAAGGTGAGTACCAAGCTCCCTGCCCTGTGAAACAACGCTTGACATCTCCTCAAAGCTCAGGCTGTTTTTGTGGCCGTATTCTGCTGCCCAGCAGCCTTTACATTTCATATTGCAGGCACTTGTGGGGTCCATAAGTATAAGAAACGGAATGTTGCATTTGTAAATCTCCCTGTTCTTTCTTACTGCCTTTGTACCCTTTACGCCGGCACCTAAGCCCATAGCCAGAAGCATTTTTTTTAGCATTCCTCTGTCAAGGTTTTTGAGCATATCGAGAGCCATATTATAATAGACGTTATCGCCCTGTTCAATGGCCTGCTTTATAGCGTCAAGGTATTTTTGAGGGAAAGTGCTGCCTAAAAGCTTAACCGCCAGATTAAAAAGCTTCATAATATTTCTTTGCGGGTCTTTGTCAACATATTTAAGTATGTTGCTAAGGACTGTATCAACAAGCTTTCTTTCAATTTTATCTGTAAAATTCATAATGCACCTCATAAATTGATTTACATAACAGTGTAACACATTTGTTTAAAAATGTCTACAGTTAAATATATAATAATTTGTAATTTTCTTGACAACTGTCTTTGATAAATATATAATATACGCGTCTGCCTGAGACCCTAAGGCAGTTATTTTTTGTCAGAAAGGAAAAGATTATGACAAAACGAACAAAGTCCACTTTAATGGCAATTCTTCGTGCCTTGGTTGCAATGATAATTTTTGTCATTGCCGTAATGAATTACGAAAAGCTTAAAAATATAGACGTACGTGCCCTTGTAGAGGCTTCAAGCAATATGATAATTGCAATTTGTACCATCTGGGGTGTTTACCTTTTGAAGTCGGTGCTTTTTATTATTCCGGCATCACTGATATATATTTCCGTAGGTATGGCATTCCCTCCGCTGACCGCTTCACTTATCAGCCTTGTAGGAATAATTATCGAAGTTACGGTGACCTATTATTTAGGGCTTTTCCTCGGCGGAGAATACGTCAACAAACAGCTCCAAAAAACCAAAGCAGGCAAAAAAATACTTGATATGAAATTAAACGACAAGTTCATTGCCCTTTTACCTATACGGGCATTACCAGTTTTTCCCATTGATTTTGTCAGCCTTTTTTGGGGCGCGTCAAAATGCAGATTTTTCACTTATTTTGCCGCTTCCGTAATAGGTATTATGCCCAGAGTTATACTTTTCACGATTTTAGGTGACGGAATTTACGATTATATTCCCATTCACCTGATTATAAAAATAATAATTTTTGCAATCCCTGTATGTGCAATAGCTTACCTCATAAAGCACTTTATTAAGCTTAAAAAGGAAGGCTGAAAGAAGGCATAAACAATGAAAACCGACAAAAACTCCATGCTGACGGGAAGTCCGCTTAAAACAATAATACTTTTTGCACTGCCTATAATGGCTTCGTCTATGCTGCAGTACAATTACAGCCTTGTTGACAATATCATCGTAGGCCGTTATGTCAGCAGTGACGCACTTGCGGCAGTAGGCTCTGTGGGCAGCATTGGCTCCCTTTTAATCGGCACCGCCCTAGGTCTTACAAGCGGTTTTTCAATTCCTGTCGCCCACGCTTTCGGAGCAAATGATGAGAAAAAAGCCTCCCGTTTTGCAGGAAACAGTATTACCCTTGCCCTTACAATAGGTGTTGCAATTGCCGTTTTTGCTCACCTTTTGTCAAAGCCTCTTTTAATTTTAATCGGCACTCCCGAAGAAATTATTGACCTTTCCGCTTCTTATATAAACATACTATATTATGCAATTCCCTTTCAAATGCTTTCAAACAACTTCACAGCAATTTCACGAAGCGTCGGTGAAAGTAAAAAGCCTCTTTACTTTTTTACTGTCAGTGTTATAATAAACTTCATTCTTGATATACTTTTTGTAAAGATACTTCGTTTGGGTGTTGAGGGTGCTGCTGCGGCAACTTTTATTTCTCATTTCTTTGCGGCACTTTTAAACGGTATTTATGTTGTATTCTTTAACAAAAACATAAAAATAAAAAAGAAAAATCTTATTCCCGACCTAAAAATTTCACTTAAACAAATAGCCTTGGGTATTCCCGTTTCACTGCAATTTACAATTACGGCTTTAGGGTCAATGTGTCTTCAAAGTGTTGTAAATTCTTTCGGTACAAGCGTTATTGCAGGCTTTACCGCCGCCGGCAGAGTTGAGGGACTGACAAACATTCCGATGTCCGGCTTGGGCGTTGCCACACAGACCTTTGTAGGTCAAAATTACGGAGCCAAAATTTACAAGAGAATAATAAGCAGTGTAAAGAAAATTTTTCTTTTAGACCTTGCCGTTTCGGTACTTATGAGCATTACCCTTTTCACTATCGGCGAAGCTATGGTATCACTGTTTATGACAGAGCAAAACCCGGAAATTATGGCGGCGGCAAAAAGTTATATTCTTGCAATTTCACAGTGTTACAGCCTTGTTGCCGTACTTTTCGTTATGCGCAACACTTTGCAAGGTCTTGGCTTTACATACGCAAATTCCATTGCCGGAATAGGTGAATTTTTCGGCAGACTTTCAATTGCCTTTGTGCTTACACCTATTTTTGGCTTCAATGCCGTTTGTTATGCCGGCCCTGCCGCTTGGCTTCTTGCAGATATTCCCCTTATTATAATTTACCTTTTCAAACAGCGAAAGTTTAAAAAGCTTATTGCAACACAACAGCCTGAAATTATTTTAAATTGAATTTTCTATTGACAATATTTAAACTTTGTATTAAAATGAGTATGGTAATAAAATATTATTTACAGGAGGATTATGAAAATGCCCGATAATAAGTTTTTTGATTTTGTAGAGACCTATAAGGATGAAATCATTGAATTTTTTAAGGCTCTCAAGGGTTGGATTGAGGCTATTGTTGCAAAGCTCAGCACTCCCGATGACGGCACAGATACCGAAGGTTAATTGACAGTTAAAGTCAAAAATCAGCTTTACATTAAAATGTAGAGCTGATTTTTTTATTATGGATGTGCGATTATAGGTCAGGTTGTAAGAAAAGAGCGAAAATCCACCGATAAATTCGGTGAATTTTCGCTCTTTGTGGTAGCACTTCTACATTAAAGGGCGAAAAAGGTCAGGTAGGCGGCGAAGCGCCGCCGGTGGAACACCGGCGTAAGCTTCGCCGGACGGGGGCAAGGGCGGCGGCTCCGCCGCCGCATGGCAAACTTTTAGTTTGCCCTGCTTCAGCGACCGCGCGCGGTCGCTGAAGCCTTGCCCCCGCCTGCGGCGACGAGCATTCACCGCATAAATGCGGTGAGTTTCGTCGCCGCCCTTTCACCTCACTCTTACGTAGAAGCAGAACCCGCCTCTGCGAAAATTAGCTTCCCCCTTATAAAAAAGGGGGAATGATAATTTTCGCCCTATACCGCCAACCTGACAATTAAATAACTTTTTAATAAAATAGCTCACTTACAAAACTGCCTTGCCTATGCCACTGTTTAATGTAAGAGCAACCTTTTATAATAAGCGTTAATTTTAAACCTCACTATAAAAACAAGGTTAAGTGTCAAACTAACCTGAAATTATAAAGCATGCGTGTTTTAATTGGTATAAGGTTTTCCCCTGAATAACTTTAATACACAACAATTATATATAGGTACTAAACTTATTCATTTATTTCCAATAACTCACCCGCATAGGCAGAGTCAATTTCCTCAACGTTTTTCAGCTTCTTTTGAATCATATCGTTGCGGCTTTGTGCCTCATCAAGGCTCTTTCCTGCCTCGTCGATTTTCTTTCTTGCCTTTTCAAGCACGGCGCCGAATTTTTCATACTGAATTTTAGCCGCGCCTAAAAGCACACGAACTTCTTTAGCCTTTTCGTTTATTGCCATAGCTCTGAAACCTACTGAAAGGGAATTTAAAAGTGCCGTAATAGTACTGGGGCCTGCAATCATAACACCGAATTCCTTTTGACAGCGCTCTGCAACAGCATTGCGTGAAGATATAATTTCACTGTAAAGCCCCTCTGTTGCAAGGTACATAATTGCAAAGGGAGTAGTTGCCGGCTCATTGATGTATTTTTTAATCTCTTTAGCCTGAAGCATAACACTGCTTTCAAGGCTCTTTCTCTCACGCTCAACGGATGCGGTGTCACCTGCGTCGGCGGCATTCAAAAGGCGGATATATGCCTCAACGGGGAACTTTGAGTCAATAGGCAGGTAGGTAATTGACTTTTTGTCCTCACCCGTGGGAATACGCACTGCAAACTCAACAATATTTTTTGATGCGGAATTTGTCATAACATTTCTGTCAAACATTCCCGGAATTGTCTCATTTAAAAGTCCCTCAAGCTGTACTTCAGCCCAAGTACCTCTGGTCTTAACATTTGTAAGAATACGGTTAAGAGAAGTTACATTATCGGTAACACCTGTTGAAAGCTCTTTCATCTCACCTAAGGATTTGTAAACATTTTCAAGCTGTTCACTTACAGCCTTAAATGAAGAGTCAAGACGTTTATTAAGTGTTTCACTTAATTTTTCATCAACGGTAGCACGCATCTGCTCAAGCTTTACGTCGTTGTTTTTTTGAATTTCCGAAAGCTTGCCTGAAACAGTTTCCGTAAGCTTTATATTAAGCTCATAATTATTTTTTGTGAGCCTTTCAATCCTTTCACCCATTTCATCAAGAGCATTTTTAAGCTCCTGACGCTGTTGTGCGTGCATTTGAAAAGCATCGTTTCTGTTTTGAGCAAAGTCGTTTCTGATACCCCTTTCAAGGGAGGTTATCATTTTTTCCGTCTGGTCTTTCAACGCCTTTTGCCCCAACAAAAGTTCTTTAATTTTTTCGTTATTATTCTTTTTTATAAAAATAAACAAGGCTATTACGTTTATAATTAGTAAGAATATCATCATAAGCAAAAGTAAAATGTTTTCTTCCATTTTAGCACCATCCTAAAATATATTTTGCTAATTATAACAAAATTTTTGCTTGATATATTTTTCTTTTAGAATTATAACAATATAAACGTAGGGACAGAAAAATGATAAAAAAATTATTTTGTTTTATTCTAAGTGCCGCTATGATTTTTCTTTTCAGCGGCTGCGGATTTAACAAAGGTAAAGATGCCGCCCTATTTTACCCCATTGACAGTGACCCCGGCTATCTTGACCCGCAAATTATTTCCGACCCCGATGCAAAAAACATTATTGCCAACTGCTTTGAGGGGCTTGTGTGCATTGACGAAAACGGCACAATCATACCCGGCTGTGCAAAAAGCTGGGAAATCTCCCCCGACGGACTTACCTATACTTTCCACTTGAGGGACAATATGCGTTGGGCTGTTATGTCCGCTTCAAGTGATTTTTTAGGTGAAGACTTCAAAAAAACTTTCGACTTTTCAATAACCGCCGAGGACTTCCTTTTCGGTTTACAAAGAGCCCTTATGCCTGAAACAAAGTCTCCCGGTGCAAAAAATCTTTTAAGCATTAAAAATGCCGCTGAGGTAAACAGCGGAAAGCTTCCCCCTGAGGATTTGGGTGTTACGGCAATAGACGACTATACCCTTACAATCACCCTGACTATGGCAGACCCCGACTTTTTGTATATTCTTCTTGAGCCGGAGTGTATGCCTTGCGACAAAACCTTTTTTGAAAAAACAGGCGGACGTTACGGACTTTCCACAAGATTTTTGGCATATAACGGACCTTTTTATTTAAGTAACTGGGCAGACGATACCGGCTTTACACTTTACAAAAACGATGACTATTATGACTACGAAAATGTAATGCCCTACTCCCTTTACTTTTCTGTAAACAATGAGCAGGAAACAAGGCTTGATAAAATTAAAGACGGAACCTACACCGCCGCACCCTTGACGGCAAGTCAGTTTCAAAGCCTTTCCAAAAGCAGCCGTTATACCACCCTTTCTTTTGACAGCGGTATTTACGGTCTTGCCTTTAACTGTGCAGACACTTATCTTTCAAATGTCAATTTAAGAAAAGCAATTGCCCTTTCCCTTGACAAAGAGCTTCTTTTCTCATATCTCGGTCAAGGTAACGCACAAGGCATACTACCGCCGTCAATGGTCATTTCCGGTGAAAATTACCGCGCAGGTGCAGGCGAAATCTCCTTGGCATCAAATGAAGATTCCGCTGCGCTTTTAGAAAAAGCCTTACAGGAGTTAGATATAAACGATGTTGAGCTTGAACTACTCTGCACTGAAGAGCAACAAGCTGCCGTAAGGCATATTCTTCAAGTGTGGCAAGCTGATTTAGGCGTCAAGCTGAACATTTCCGTTGCAGTCGCCACCGGGGAGGAAATCACACAAAAAATAATTGACGGTGAACAGTGGCAAATTGCTCTTACAGGAATTAACTTCCCCGGTATTACCGCCTTTAACGGACTTTTACAGTTTACAAGCGACAGTACGTCAAACATTCTCGGTTTTTCGGACAAGACCTATGATAAGCTTGTAGCGTCAATAAAAACCGCTTCCGGTAAAGAGGACACTCTCAAAGCCACCGCAGAGGCTGAACACTATCTTGTTTCTCAGTATCCTCTCATACCGCTTTACAACTACCCAACCTATTACGGCCTTGGAAAAGGCGTTAGCGGAATTGTTTTTAATACCACAGGTGATGTGGTTTATTTTAAAAATACAATAGTAAAATAAGGTGATGAAAATGAACAAAAGAAAAGACATGGAAAACTTAAAGAAGCTGATTATTACAGCACTTTTTCTCGCACTCATTATTGTAATGAGCTTTACACCCATAGGATATTTACATATAGGTGCGATTGAAATTTCACTGCTGGCAATTCCCGTTGCCGCAGGCGCAAGCATACTCGGTGTAGGCGCCGGTGCATTTTTAGGTCTTGCCTTTGGTGTGACAAGTCTTATTCAATGCTTCGGCACAAGTGCTTTCGGCACAGCACTTATGGGAATCAACCCCTTATGCACGGTAATAATCTGTATCATTCCCCGTATACTTATCGGTGTATTCTCAGCACTTATTTATCAAGGTCTAAGAAAAACAAAAACTCCTGTTGCGGTGTGTTCACTTTTGTCATACCTCGGCGGCGCACTTACAAACACATTTTTATTCGTCGGCTCTTTCATTCTCCTTTTCGGAAACACAGAGTTTTACGCAAACCTCGAAACACAGTTTGCCTCAACAAATGTTGTTGCTTTCTTTGCAGCTTTTGTTGGTATAAACGGTATTGTTGAAGCGGTAGCAAGTGCAGTTATCGGCTCTGCACTGGGTGTACCCCTTGATAGGCTCAGTAAGAAATTATAAGCCGGTCGAGCACCCCGACACGAATATTACGGTCGAGTACCTCGACACGAATATTACGGAATAAAGTTATTTAAACGGTAACTTTACACAGCTTAAATCAGATTTAATTTATAATTTTTAGGTCAGCATTGTACTTTGTTTTAAGTGCGATGCTGACTATTGTTTTATTTTTAAAATGTGACTGAAGTAAAGTGAGTGGTTTTATGCAAGGTCGGTGGCAATAGGCGAAAATTCACCGAATTTTCGCTCATAGGCTCTGCTTATACGTTAAGGTGCGGTAAAATATAGGCGGCGAAGCACCGCCGGTGAAACCGGCTGAGGCTTCGCCGGGCGGGGGCAAGGGCGGCGGCTGCGCCGCCGCGAGGCAAACTTTAGTTTGCCTGATTTAGCGACCTCTCCGAGGTCGCTAAATCCTTGCCCCCCGCCTGCGGCAGCGAAAGTTCACCGCGTAAACGCGGTGAGGCTTCGCTGCCGCCTTTCCGCCGCCCTCTACCGTAAAAAAGTACTACCCCACTGCCAAAGAAAATTTCCGTACGTGACGAAAATTTTCGCCCTATACTGCAGGCGTAACGTTTTACCGCAATTTAAATAAAAGCATTCTCTAAATCCAACCTCATCAACCATTTGCGTAGCAGTAATTTTTATATTAAACAGCAAAAATTAAGATTTTATCTTATTATAAAAAAATCAGCTTGACGCCTATAATAAGCATCAAGCTGACCTAAAATTATAAATAATTTCTTATTAAGCGGTGTAAAGCTATATTTTAAATAACTCTATCCCGTAATAATCGTGCCGAGATACTCGGCGGTTTATCTTCTGCCGCCGCGACGGTTGTCACGTCCGGAACGTGAACGGCGGGGAGCTTCTTCACCGTCATCTTCGGGTACAAGACCTTCAATTTCAATAAGAGCGTCACGCCTTGAAAGGTTAATTCTGCCTTGGTCGTCAATTTCAATAACCTTAACGATAACCTCATCACCAACATTTACGCAATCTTCAACCTTTTCTGTTCTCTTAACATCAAGCTTACTGATGTGTACAAGACCCTCTTTACCGGGAGCGATTTCAACGAATGCGCCAAAGCTCATAAGTCTTGTAACCACACCGCGGAAAATTGAACCGACCTCGGGGTCATTTGCAATTGTTTCAATGATAGTGATAGCACGTTTTGCATTTTCAATATCAAGAGCTGAAACATAGATTGAGCCGTCTTCTTCAACGTCCACCTTACAGTCACATTCAGCACAAATCTTTTGGATAACCTTGCCCTGCTTACCGATAACGTCACCGATTTTTTCAACGTCAATCTTAGTTGAAAGCATCTTGGGAGCATACTTGGAAAGCTCTGCTCTGGGCTCAGCAATACAGGGAAGCATAACCTCGTCAAGAATCTTGCAACGGGCTTCATAAGTCTTTTCAAAAGCTTCCTTAATAATTTCAGGAGTAAGTCCGTGAACCTTAAGGTCCATTTGAATTGCAGTAATACCTTTCTTAGTACCTGCAACCTTGAAGTCCATATCGCCGAAGAAATCTTCGAGACCCTGAATATCAACCATTGTCATAAAACGGTCACCCTCGGTAACAAGACCGCAGGAAATACCTGCAACGGGAGCCTTAATGGGAACACCTGCTGCCATAAGTGAAAGTGTTGAACCGCAGATTGAAGCCTGTGATGTTGAACCGTTTGAGGAAAGAACCTCTGAAACAAGACGAATTGCGTAAGGGAACTCCTCAACTGAGGGAATAACAGGAACAAGAGCTCTTTCAGCCAAAGCGCCGTGACCGATTTCACGTCTGCCGGGACCTCTTGAGGGCTTTGTTTCGCCAACTGAATATGAGGGGAAATTGTAGTGGTGGATATATCTCTTTTCCTTTTCGTTGTCAAGACCGTCAAGCAGCTGAGCATCGCTCATAGGTCCGAGAGTTGTTACAGTGAGAACCTGTGTCTGACCTCTTGTAAACATACCTGAGCCATGAACTCTTGAAAGCAGATCTATCTGTGCATTAAGCGGACGCATATCGTTAATGCCTCTGCCGTCAACACGCTTACCCTCGTCAAGAAGCCAACGACGAACAACATATTTCTGTAATTTATAAAGACATTCTTCAATTTTGCCGATTTCTTCCTCGTACTTTTCGTCAAATTCTGCGTGAACTTTTTCGTATACGGGCTTGAGTCTTTCGTCACGGATTCTCTTATCGTCTGTGTCAAGGGCAAATTTGATGTCATCAATAGCGAAAGCCTTAATTTCCTCAAACATTTCAGCAGGAACTTCCTGTGATTCAAAAGCAATCTTTTCCTTGCCTACTTCAGCTTGAATGTGCTTAATAAACTCAACCATTTCCTGATTGACCTTGTGTGCATACATAATACCGTCAAACATTGTTTCGTTGTCGATTTCATTTGCACCGGCTTCAATCATAGCAACAAGGTCAGCAGTTGAAGCAACTGTTACAGCCATCTCGCTCTTTTCTCTTTCAGCCTCTGTGGGATTGATGACAAACTTGCCGTCAACAAGACCTACGGACACACCGCTGATAGGTCCGTCCCAAGGAATTTCTGAAATTGAAATTGCAATTGAAACACCGAGCATTGCGGTGATTTCGGGAAGACAGTCCTGATCAACAGACATAACTGTTGCAACAACGCCAACGTCATTTCTCATATCCTTGGGGAAAAGAGGACGGATGGGTCTGTCAATAACTCTTGAAGAAAGAGTGGCTTTTTCACTTGCCTTACCCTCACGTCTTTGAAAAGAGCCGGGGATACGACCAACGGAATAAAGCTTTTCCTCATAGTCAACTGAAAGGGGGAAAAAATCTACACCCTCTCTGGGCTTTGCAGCCATTGTTGCAGTACAAAGCACTTCTGTTTCACCGTAACGGATAAGACATGAGCCGCCTGCAAGTCCTGCCATCTTACCGGTTTCAACCTTTATGGGTCTGCCGGCAAGAGTTGTTTCAAATGTTCTGAATTCGTTAAACATTTTTCTACCTCGCTTTTATTTTTTATATTTTCATACGAGGCGGTGGTTTAGCATTAAATTCAAGACTCTTTAAGTCTTCAATTTAGTGCTAACCCAATTAAGCTGCCCCGTAATGATTTACTTTTTAAAAATATTCTTTTCTCAAAAAAAGGCAGACACGAGGGTTCATGTCTGCCAAAAAAGTGCAATTACTTACGGATACCGAGTCTTGCAATGATTGAACGGTATCTTTCGATGTCGTTCTTCTGAAGATAAGCAAGAAGATTTCTTCTCTGACCTACCATCATAAGAAGACCGCGGCGTGAGTGATGGTCTTTCTTATTTGTCTTGAGATGCTCTGTAAGGTTGTTGATTCTGTAAGTAAGGAGTGCAATCTGTACTTCAGGTGAACCTGTGTCGCCCTCATGAGCAGCATACTCTTTGATAATTGCTGTCTTTTGTTCTTTTGTCATCATGGTTTTTCACCTCATAAAAATATTTCATTCGCCTGACCCCCAGACTGTGGAAGGTGAATTATAAACCCACAACCCGAGCAATCGGCATAATGCTTAAAAATTATATCACAGTAAAAACAAAAAGTAAATACCTAAAGTAAAATATTTTTTAATTTTATTGACAAATCATCTTATAAAGTATATCATTTTTAATAGTATAGCTCAGAAAGGATATTATAATGAAACATTTTAAGATTTTTCTCTCAGCAATTTTCGTCTTTTTTCTTGTGGGTATTTCAACACTCTTTATCGTTTCAAAATATGTATATAACCGTTCAATAACAGCCACTTGGGCCGCCTTTTATGTTATGGTAACCGACAGAGATGCTATGTTTGAAAGTGAAGAAGTCTGCAAACAGGTTATGGCTGAAAAAGAGATAACCAACCTTGAAAAAATAACAGTGCCTGAAATGAAAATTTCTGCCAAAGACTGCGAAATTGATTCTATGCAGTACATTGAATTCGGTCACGAAAAGCTAACCGATACCCTCATAATGTATTTCCCCGGCGGAGCTTTTGTAAATCAGCCTACTCAGGAGCACTTTGACTTCATTGAAAAGCTTCACATAAAAACCGGTCTGCCAATTACAATGTGCGTTTATCCTAAAGCTACTAATTACACTTGCGACGAGTCATACGCAAAGGCTAAAATGCTTTACGGCAGTTACCTTTCAAGCGGCAATATAAAACACATTTATTTTATGGGTGACTCCTCGGGCGGAAATTTTGCCCTTTCACTTGCAATGCAGCTGAGCGAAGATGAAGTACTGCAGCCGGAAAAGCTTGTACTTTTAAGCCCTTGGGTGGACCTTTCAATGGAAAACGAAGAAATGGAAAATTACACCGAGGCTGACGTAATGCTCGGAATACCCGGACTTAAATACATCGGTCAAATTTGGGCAGGAGAGAGAAATGTTAAGGATCCCATTGTAAGCCCTCTTTACGGCAGCTTTTTACACCTTGGTGAAATTACAATACTTGTGGGCACAAGGGAAATATTTTACCCCGACATTATGCTGCTTTGTGACCGACTTAAAACCGACAAAGCAGACTTTAAACTAATCGTCAAAGAGGGTATGAATCACGTTTATCCCCTTTTTCCAATAACGGAAGCACAAGAAGCTCTTCAACTGATTGTTGAAGCAATCAGTTGAGTTGCAGTTTTATTGCCTGTCGGCAGTGATATTCGCCTTACGGCGAGTTATATTCGGCTTTGCCGAGTGGTATTGTGCTTCGCACAGTTATAATTTATAATACACCCACAGCTAAAACAATAGGTTTGAGCTGTGGGTGTTTGGTTTATGTAATATAAAACTGCGAAATGCCGAAATCACTGAGCAATATCACTCGGCGTCAGCAGAATAAAACTATGCGAGGGCACAACGGCTATCTGTGTGGCAACACAAAAAAGCGATAATTTATACTCACTTTTGTGAAAAATGATTTGGATTATATTTCTTGCTTGCTTTTTCCAATTTCTTAAAATTACAAGAGTTATTTACTAAAAATTTGTTCCCATTGATAACAGCAAAATATGTTTTTTGTGCATGATCTAAAATATCTGCCTTCATTCTATTACAAATTCGAAGTTGATTTTGTAATAGATTTCTATATTTTTCATCCGGCTCTTTAGCTATATCAAAACTTATCAGTGCATCCTTATGTACAGGAATCATATTATTAAATCCTAAAAGCCCATATTCTCCATTTTTAAGTTTCAAAATATGTTTTCCGGATTTAATATGTGAATGATTAGGTTTTGGAGATTCCATCGGGACAAAATAATTAAACCCACCGAATGAAAACACCACGCCAACATATGGTCTTTTCGCATTTTTATTATATTGAACTCTATTATCTATACTATGAAGATAACGAATATACTTGTCTTCTACCCTGTAAATTTTCAAGTTTTCCATATTTTTTCCTTTTCAATCAATAAATGACGAAACCTTTCGTTTCGCCATTTTTTAGCCCCTACTTGACGGCAAGGGATTTCCGCTTTTTTAGCTCCTATTTTAACGGCATAGGGTTTCCGCTTTTTTAGCTCCTATTTTAACGGCATAGGATCTCCGCTTAAATGGGGTGATTAATGACTTTAATCATTATCACTAATGTGACATCGTCACATCTATATTGTATGTTGTAAACAATAAAAAATCAATAGTAATTTTGCACAAAAATTTATCGTCGAAAAAGACCCCATAGGATTACTCCTACGAGGTCTTTAATATTATAACACTGTTGTTTTTACTTTATAGGTTGCCGAAGCAGCACCGTATTTATAAGTCTTTCCTACAACCTGAACAGCTCTTACTCTGTACTGATATTCAGTATTTCTCGTAAGGCTCTTTGTATCTGTCCAGTAATTCTTTGAAGTCATACCAAGGCTTACCCATTTACCGTTGTAATAACGGAAAACCTGATAACCGCTTGCGCCCGTAACCTTGTTCCACTGAAGAGTGATGCTTGTCTTCTTCCTGTCGGTAGCCTTAACTCCTGTTACCTGACCGGGAAGTGTAAGTGCTGTTACATAATCTGTTGCATCACCTAAAATCCATACACCGTTATGCTTTAATACAGCTCTTACTCTAAAGTAGTTCTTTGTACCTGAGGGAAGATTTTTAATAGTTGCAGTTGTTTTTGTTGTTACGCCGAGGCTTACCCATTTTCCCGATTTATATTGGAAAAGCTCATATCCGCCCGCACTCTTAACTGCACTCCATGAAAGAGATGCCGCAGTTGCGTTTGTGGCTGTAACCTTGAAGTTTGCCGGCTTAGCAAAGCCTGTGTAAAGTGATACCTGCTTGTAAGCGCCGTAAACATACTTGCTTTCTTTAACGTAAGCACGAACAGCGTATGTATGCTTTGTAAGTGCCTTGAGGCCTGTAATCTTATAAGAGGTTGTTGAGTTGTTTAAAACTGCAATACTCTTCCACTCATACTTACCTGTCTTACTGTTTTTAACATATTCAAGAATTTGATATCCCGATGCGTTTGCAACCTTATTCCACTGAAGTGTAATTGTGGTTGAAGTAGCAGATGTTTTAACAGTGGTAATAGCACCAAGCTTTGTGCGTACATTAAAGGTGGCAGGGTCAGACTTAATAACATTGCCGTCTGCAGTTTTCTTGTATGCGTAAACTCTGAAAGCGTAATTTGTGTATGAGGTAAGGCCGCTGACTGTAATATCAGCCTTAGTAATGTTGCCTACCTGCTTCCACTTGTTACTGCCGATATACTGTTCAACGATATATCCGTCTGCACTGTCAACAGCGGTCCAAACAAATCTTACGGCACTGTCGCTCACACTGGACTTAAAGGTAGCCGGGTCAACTGCTTGAGGCTTAGTTGCAACGGAAATTTCCTTTCCCTCTGCCACTCCGTAAGCAGAACTTACAGCTTCAACCTTAAAGGTATACTCTGTTGCCTGTGCAAGACCTGTGATATAATACTCGGCTGCATTTTTGCCCTCGGGAACAGTTACATTTTCAAGCAATTCATAATTTTCGCCGTTACGCTTATATACATTATATGAATCGGCAAAGGGAACTGCGTTCCACTGAAGCTTAATTGTTTGAGCTTCGCTAAAGTAAGAGATATTGCCTACCGCTTTCATTTTAACGTCAAAGCTTACGTTAAATGAGCCTTTATAAAGACCGATACCCTCAACTCTTGCTGTATAAGTGCCGGGAGCTACTGCATCTGCCTTTACAACATAGTCTTTATTATAGGTAAGTGTGCCTTTTTCAGACTTAACCGTAACTTCGGGGATAACATTGTTGCCGGTTGCGTAAGCTGTTTTTGCGGAAATTTCCGTAATTTTAAGAGGCTCCGGTCTGCTTGAGAAAATAAATCCGCAGATGAAATAAGTTAATTTGAGGATTGAATCCTTTTTCTTACCTACTGAAAGCAAGAGATTTGTAACAAGCTTTGCAAGGTTTTCGTTTTTAAGTGCATTTGTAAATGCCTTTTGACGGTATGCGGGAAGAAGCTCTGCACCTGCCCAGTTTTTAAGCATATTGTAAACTGTTTTGTAAATAAATTCAACAAGGCTTACATCACCTGCTGTGTTAATTGCAGGAACTACTGTAAGGTCAAGAATTGCCTGAAGGTCAAGGGTGAAGATAGCGTCAAGGAGACCTTTCTTACTGCCGTCACCGAGCATAAATTTCTTGCTGTCAAAGGAAACGCCTGTTGCCTTGTCTTTACCGAAGTAGTCAAGAAGCTTGTCAACCTTTGTGAAGACGCTGTCTGTCTTCTTTACGGAAAGACCTAAGGCACCTGCACCGCCCTTGTCGAAAAGGAAATAGTTGAAGAAGTAGTTTGCTACCTCAAAGCAGTCTTTTCCGCCGCCTGCACGGTAGGGGTTTCCGTTGTTATCTTTAATATTAAAGCAGTCATAGAACCACCAAGCGAAAATGTCACCGATAATAACAAGGTAATCGGCGTCTTCACCGTAAGTTACACCTGTTTCAAGCTCACTTGAAAGCTTTATGAGTGCCGCTGTTGCCATATCCTCAAGGGTTTTGCACTCTTTAATGAAGTTATATTCGCCAAGGTCAAGGTTACGAAGAAGAATTTCAATAAACTTCATTGAAACTTCATTGAAGTTGAGGCTGTCTGCATCGGGAATAAGACCTGATGCTTTACCGAGATGCTTCATAACACCCTCAAGGTTAGCGGTGATTTTTGTGTAATCAGTGCTTTCTACCCAGTCATAACCGGGAATCATCTGCTGAGCAATGACACCGATAAGGTTGTTGATTTGCTCAAGCAAAGGCTTGTTCTGGTCGAGAATTAAACCGTCAAGGTTGTATGTACTGCCGTCAAGGTTTACATGAGGAGCAAGAGCCGCACCGTCAGCACCGTTGTCAGCAAGGTTAGCATGAAGGTCATTGTGAATAATATCTTTGAGATATTCGTCAAGTGCAAGATTGAAAGCATTTATAAGAATATCTTCAATATTTGTATTTGCATCTACTTTAAATCCGGGAAGGAAAGAATCTGCAAAAAGCTTATTGATAAGCTCATCATAAATGAAGGCGTCAATATCATTCTTGTATTTTGCATACATGGCATTCTTTTCTTCTTCGGTGTTGCAGATTGAATCGGTGAGAGCCTTTTTGATAATACCGCTTACACCGTCTTCACCTAAAAGCTCGTTAATAGAAATGAAATTATCAACCACACCGAGGGTTACATCACCGTCAAGAAGAGAACCGATAACCTGAGGGTTATTCATTTTCCTGAGGAAAGCCATTTCTTCGGAAGTGAGGAAATTAACAAGTGTGTAGAGGATTTTCTCATCACCTGTTTTTGCTCTGGACATACCTTTTTCCCAGATTTCAAAGTTCATTTCCTTTAAATCACCGAGGAAGTCATTGATAGTTTTCCAAACGGTCTTGATTAAATCAATAGTCTCACAAACTTTGTCAACAGAAGTCAAATCAATTGTGATTTTAGTACTGCTGATTTCAATTTCTTCATAGATATTTAACTCTTTGAGCAATTCATCTACTTCATCAAGAATCGCAGTTGCGTTTACTTTGGTTGATTTTTCTGCATCGTACTTCATAGAGTAGCTAAAGCTTTCGCCCTCAGCAAAGGAAACAATGCTCAGGCAGCTGCAAGCCATAATAATACTCAAAAGTACACAGAGTAATTTTTTGCAAGTTTTCATTTTTGTATTAACCTCCCAATTCTTCAATATATAGCTGAAAACTATATATATGATACTACATTCAGCAACATTAAGTCAATAAAAAACAGCTATCTACTTATTTGAATATAAAAATTTATTAAAATTACACAAGTTTGCAATATTTTTTTGTAATTCTTCACGTAAAGTAAAAACCTTTACAGAAAATTCTTCTCTGTAAAGGTTTTTACTTGCCTATGTGGATAACTACGTCTAAAATGTTGAAAAGTAGTTTTAATTTGCAAAATCAGAATAAAAAACTGTTGAATACTGTAAAGTTATTAACTTTACTAACAGAGTTATCCACAACATATCTTAACATTGTTGTGGAAATCCACTTTTATCCTTTAAATTATGATAAAATTTCTCTCATTTTTGAAAGCACTGTTTTTTCCCTGCGTGAAACTTGCACTTGGCTCATACCTAAGACCTCTGCCGTTTTAACCTGAGTAAGGCCTTTAAAATATCGAAGCTCTATTAACCGCCTGTCTTTTTCCTCAAGGCAGGAAAGCACTTTTTTAAGGGCTAATTTTTCGCCTATTTCCTCCTCAAGAGTGAGAGTGGGAATATCAAGCTGGCTGTCATCTTTTTCGTCATCGCTTACAGTCAGTGAAACTGTGGGCATAGAAAGTGTAACCAGCTCTGCCGCCGAGGAAATATCCGTGTCAAGTGCATTTGCAAGCTCGCTTATGGTCGGCTCTCTGCCTAAGCTTAAAGAGAGCTTTTCCTTTAACGCCAGAGCCTTTGCGGCTTTTTCTTTTAAGCTTCTGCTTATTTTTACCGAGCCGCCGTCACGGAAAATCCGTCTTATTTCACCTAAAATAACAGGCACCGCATAGGTTGAAAAGGCAAAGCCTCTCTGCTTATCAAAGCCCTTTGCCGCTTTTATAAGACCCACACAGCCCGCCTGATAAAGGTCGTCATAATCAACACCTCTGCCGCGAAATTTATTTGCACAGGCATGAACAAGACCCAGGTTTTCATTTATTAAGCTTTCGTCATAACTGCATATTTTCATTTTAAATATGCTTACCTCTTATTCGCTTTTGCAAAATCACGGTAGTGCCTTTGTCAGGGATTGATTTGACCGTAACCTTATCCATAAAGCTTTCCATTACCGCAAAACCCAAGCCTGCCCTTTCACCGCCGGAAGTAGTAAAAAGCGGCTCCATAGCCTGTGCCACGTTTTCAATTCCCACTCCCTTGTCACGTATTTTTATTTTTACAAGACCCTTTTCGAAAATTTGCACATCTATGTAAATTTTGCCCTCCTTTTCCCTGTATCCGTGTACAACGGCATTTGTCACCGCCTCGCTTACGGCAGTTTTTATGTCGGTCAGCTCCTCAATATTAGGATCAAGGCTTGAAACAAAGCAAGAAACCGCCACACGGGAAAAGCCCTCGTTAATGCTTTTTGAAGAAAAAACCATTTTTAATTCATTGATACTTTTCATTTCACCGTCTCCTTTTGTTTTATTTCGCCGAGCCTTTCCATACCTGCAAGGCACATAACCCGGTAGGCGCTCGGTGAAAGGTTTTGCACCCTGATTTTTCCGCCCAAGGTTTTCATCAGCTTGTATCTGCCCATAACAAGTCCTATGCCTGAGCTGTCCATAAAGCTGACCTTATCAAAGTCCAGCACTAAAAGAGCAGGACGCTTTCTCATAACCGCCTCGTCAATGCTTACGCGTATAAGAGAAGCACTGTGATGGTCTATTTCGCCGTCAAGAAAAACCTGAATTTCCCTTTGCTTATATAAAATTCTTGCCGCCAAGGTAATACCTCCTAAAAAAATAATCACTCACGCAATAAAGCATAAGTGATTGAGCTTGAATTTTTTGCCGAAAACACGGCTTTAAATCAAATATTTTCGTATATCCGAGGTCAGATAAAATGAGCCGCAGACAAAAACCGTGCCATCTTTTCCCGCAAGGTCTTTTGCCTTTTGAAATGCCACAGCTTCGTCGCTCTCACAGTGGATGTTTTTACAGTAAGGCAAAGCCTTTTCCCTCAGCTTATAAGCATCTTCACCCCGCAAGGCGTCTGCACAGGTAAAAACTATTTCATCAAAGCAAGGTGCAATAATCGAAAGTGACTTTTCATAATCCTTATCTTTCATAAAAGCGCAAAGTCCCACTGTTTTGCCTTTTTTATTACTGCTTATCATTTTTGAATTTTCAAGCATAGCTCCCTCGTTGTGTCCGCCGTCAAGAATAACGGTAGGCTCACTTGAAACACATTCCATTCTGCCTGCAATAAAAAAGTCAAAAATACCCTTTTCAATGTTACTGTCCTCAATAATAAAGCCGCTTTTTGAAAGCACACGGGCACATTCACAGGCAGTAAGAATATTTCCTACCTGAAAACCGCCGCACATTTTTGTTTTTAGCTGCAGTCCGTCATAGATAAATTCATTGCCCTCAAAATCGCTTTTAATAAGGGTGACTTTTTCTGTATCGGCAGTGAAAAGCTTACTGCCTTTTTTTTCGCATTGGTCTTTTATTACGCAAACGGCCTCGCTGTGCTGTGCCGTAAACGGAAGCTCACCGCTTTCAAAGGGGTAGCTTACTACGGATGCACCGCCTTTTATTATACCGCACTTTTCCTTTGTAATTTCCGTTACGGTATCACCTAAAACCTCACAATGGTCAAGGGAAACAGAGGTAATCACACTTAAAACAGGCTTATCTATAACACTTGTGCTGTCCTTTCCTCCGCCGATACCGGCTTCAAGGACTACAATGTCACAGCTCATCTCGTAAAAGTAGACCATTGCCAAAGCGGTAGTAACCTCAAAAACGGTGGGGTAAAGTCCCTCTTTTTCCATAAGGGTTATTTTTTCTTTAAGCTCGGATGTAATTCTTGCAACAGCCTTTTCGGGAATAAACTCACCGTTGACCTGCACCCTTTCACAAAAGCTTACAACAAAAGGCGAGGTAAAAAGTCCCGTATTGTAACCGGCGTCCCTTAAAATAAATGAAAGCGCCGTACTGACAGAGCCTTTTCCGTTAGTGCCTACAACGTGAACAAAACGCATATATTTTTGAGGGTCACCCATAAGCTGTAAAAGTCGCTTAATTCTTTCGTGACCGCTGCTTTTTTGAAATTTTCGCCTTGAATATATAAAATCAAGCGCTTGACTGTAATCCATTGTCTTTTTCCTTTTTATGTTTTTTTAAAAGTATACAACTTCATACTCAATTAGTCAATATTGTATCAGCCTTTCGTAGGAGAGTTCACCTAAAGCTTTTACCTTGCTTTTTTCGTAAAGGGCGGCGGCAAAGTCCGTTTTGTCAATACCTTTAGGACGCAGTAATTCATACTCGGCGGGCAAAGCTACACCTTGACCGCCTAAAGCACAGCCGCAGGGCGGTATAAAGTCGCCGTTTGTGAAAATCATACCTCCGAAATAAGCGGCAAAGGGCAAGCTTTGAGGTGAAATTATCACTGTACAGCAGGGAACTTTACCCCTGAAGTGTGATGAAACGACAATTCTTATACCGTATTTTTCAAAAAGAGCTGCAGCCTTTCTCTCATAGTCCCCTGTTTTCAAGGTGAAAACTTCAATCTTAGAAAATAAAGGTACAAGCTTTTCAATATCATTTATGTAAATACCTGACGGATCAAAAATACAAAGGGAGTTTTTAAAAGGGCTGATACCGAGATTTTTAATATGCCCGTATGCTATATTCATTAAAAGCCTTGCTTTAAAGCGAGTTTCCCTGAAAAGCAGGCTTTGAAAGGTACTGTCAAGGGGAAAGTCAGAAGAAAAAAGCACTCTGCCTTTTAATCTTTCAAGCTTTTCCCTTACGGCAGAGACAGGAATTTGTCCCCTGTACTCTTTTACCTTTAAGTGGTAAAAGCGCTCACCGAAAGGCACATCTGTTTTTTCAATGGATATTTCAGGCTCACAAAACAGGTCACGGAAAAGACCTTTCATACCGCTGTCACCGTCCTGACAAGTTACAACTGCAAACGTAATATCACCCCCACCCTAATATTTATGCGGCAAAAATCGGGGTTATGTTGAGGGTGATTTTATAATATTAAAAGGTCGGCTTCACACTAAAATAAGCATAAAACCGACATTTTAATTCCGTGATTTTTTTATTTGACTGTCACACTTACAGCCTTGTAGCCGCTTGTGAAGTTTGTACCGCTGACTGTTCTGTAAGCCCTTACGGCAAAGGTGTATTTTGTACCGCTTTTGAGACCTGTGAAATTATAGGTTGCAGGCTTAGAGGTAGTTTTATAAAGCTTCCACGAGCCGTTACCTGATTTGTAGTAGACCTGATATCCTGTTGCACCGCTTACTGCGTTCCAGGTAAGGGTCACTTTTCCTTTTGAGGGTGAGATTACCTTTGCCACAGGAACGGCAGGAGTTGTTGAGGCTGTGATTGTTGTGTAGTCAGACCAAATTACAACACCGTCAACAATTGTATAGGGTCTTACGGCAAATTGGAAAGCTTGGTTGGGCTTGAGACCCGAGAAAGTATGACTTGTGGCTGTGGTTGAGCTTTTGCCTACTTTCCAGGCGGCCTTTGTGCTTGTACGGTAGTAAATGCGGTAGCCTGTTGCACCGGCACACTTTGTCCAGGTAAGCTTGATTGCATTATCATTTTGCGCGGAAGTGACTTTTACAGGCTTAACGGCTTTGGTGGCTGTGTTAATTGTTGTGTAGACATCAGACCAAATTGTTTTACCGCCAACAACAGCACCGGCTTTAACAGCAAAGGTGTATTTTGTGCCGGCAGTAAGACCGCTTACTGTTTTGCTTGTACCTGTTACGTTGCCGAGGGATTGCCAACCTTTTGCGGTTTTTTGGTAGATTTTGTAACCGGTTGCGTTGGGGACGGCGTTCCATTTAAGGGTTACTGCTGAGGTTGTTTGGGTGGCGGTGATTTTTGAGG
>JBJEOK010000066.1:0-26298 GCA_051880695.1 Acutalibacteraceae bacterium
CTTGAATCAGGGGTTGTTCAGAGTTATAATAACCGTATAAAAAGCGATCGCCTCTCGCGTAAATGCGAGAGGCGTGTAGTGCGTATTATTCTGCGGAAATTGCTGTTGACCACATAACAGACCACCTACCGTTTCGGAGCACTCGGAAACAGTGGACTGGGGAGCGCCGAAGAGCGCGGTTTTCCGAGCGGAAAGGGGCGGAAAAAGCTATTTTTAGCGGAAAGTGCCTTCATAGGTTCGTTTGGGAGCAGAGGGCCGCAGGTTCGAATCCTGTCGCCTCGACCAAATAGAACAAATCCGAACCCTTACCTTATAGGTGAAGCGTTCGGATTTGTTGTTTATATTTGAAATATGCTTTTTTCAATTAAAAAATATTATACAACGTCTTTCACTATATCGTTCAATTTGTTCAAGGCTTTTAAATAATCTTCATCGGTTGTGCCTGTTTCTCCAAACCTATAAGCATAACTGCATTTTCTATCGTAAGTACTCATAAGGTCTTCCCAAATATATTCATATAGTGCATCGTAAATACTCAAATCACGAAGATAGAAAAACTCTTTTTGAAGCCTTGCATCTATTTTGCGAATTTCTGCATCTGCAAACTCATATATGGTACTTTCTATTAAATTTTTAGGCATACCATTATTTGAATATTTTATCCATAAATTATTAAAACCGTTCGTTTCCGAAAAATAATAGAGGAAATCTATGATTTCATCATATATTCTTTTTATGGACTGAATTTGTAAATCTGTATATTTTTCTTTCATAACAGCCTCTCTGCTTTCTTCTAAAAGAATCATATAATCAACATTAAATAAATCAGCAAGTTTTTTAACCGTCTCCAAGTCTGATATACCATTCTTTTTGCATCGCCAATTATGAACAGCAGAGCAGGTAACATATAATTCGTCGGCAATTCTCTGCTCGGCCTTACCTATACTCAATTTTTTAGCTTTATGATAATTATTAAATGCATTGTTAAAAGACGAAAAATTAAAACTATAATCTTTATCTTCTATCCTGAATTTTGTTGTGTTCATAAACGAACTCCTTTCGTTTTGTTGATTGAAGTATATCACAGAAATATGTAAAATTAAAGTTAGAAAAATATATCTAACTAAAACTAACTGTCTTGCATTTTTTCTCATGCTTTCAGAATTAAATATATCTCCTGTTGAAAAAGAGGTATCCATGAACATAGAAATTAAAATCCTGTTGACACCCTAGAATTGATTTTCTACATATTTGACAAAATTCACTCCTCCTTGTACAATGGTCTTACCAAAAGGCTCTGTAAAGTTGAAATGAAAGAATAGTATAATGATTTCACAAAATATCGCTTATTTTCGCTGAAAAGCTGACTACACATATATTCGGAATAAAAAATCTCATAATGCTGTTAAGGCAATTATAACGAAAATTGGTTAACACCTCAACATTTAGTTTTAAGTGAAATAATACAGAACTATCATTCAAATCTTTATTTACCTATATTTTAACTAAACCCCTTATGAACACCCGAACCATGAAATCTGCCTTGCAGTCAGTAAAATATCTTGCGGATATGAAGTGTTTGCTTGACAAATATGATGGCGAATTTCACTTCATATTTTGCCCTAAGACAAAATATTGCATAGTTTATCTAATTGATTAAAATGCGGTAAGACGCCGGTCGGGTATTTTGACACGTGTTTTGTGTTTGAGGTGCGTCTTTTTTTATACGTAATATTGCGATTGAGCTGTCCATAGCTGATAGTATTTGCCGTTTTCGTCATGCACAAGCTCGTCATGTGAGCCCTGCTGAACAATTCTGCCGTCATCAAACACAAGAATGTTATTACAAAATCTGCAGGAGGACAGGCGGTGAGATATGTATATTGCCGTCTTATCACCTACAAAGCTGTTGAAGCGCTGATAGATTTCAAACTCAGAAATGGGATCTAAAGCAGAAGTTGGTTCGTCAAGAATTACAAAGGGCGCGTCCTTATACAGTGCTCTTGCTAAGGCGATTTTCTGTGCTTCGCCTCCTGAAATTTCAATTCCGTTTTCGTCAAAATCCTTATATATTACGCTGTTTTCCCTGTCAGGCATCTGTTCAACCCGCTGCTTGATACCTGCCTTGTCAAGGCAGTCATAAAGTTTAGCTTTATCATATTCAAGCGAGGTTGTAACATTCTGTGACAATGGTACCGAGAATAACTGGAAATCCTGAAACACAACCGAAAACAGACTCATATATTCGTTGAGGTCATATTTCTTTATGTTAATTCCGTTCAGAGTTATTTCGCCGTCGGTTACATCATAAAGACGGCAAAGCAGCTTTATAAAAGTTGTTTTACCCGAGCCGTTTTTGCCCACAACCGCCATATGCTGACCGATTTCAAGCTTTGCGTTAAAATCCTTTAGCACATAGATATCCGTTCCCGGATATTTGAAGGACACATTTTTGAATTCAATATCATATTTGTTATCGTTTCTTTTTTCAATAGGAAGGGTGCCTATATGCTTTCTTGCAGGAGTTTCAACAATTCGTTTCAGATATGATATGTGTTCTGCCGAAAAGCCTAACAGATGTGAAATCTGACCTATCAGATTTATTCCTTCGGCAATTTGTAGGGAGGCTCCGAGAAAAAGCACAAAGGAGCCTATACTGAATGCGCCTGCATACGCTTTCAGCGCAACAAACAGATAAAAGCAACCTGTTACAATCATTTGCAGTGTATTAAGAATGCTTGTGTATTTTGCCATAGTGTTATCGGCGTTTCGGGTCAGCTTAATAATGGAATTGTTCAGTGAAAGCCGGCGCTTTTTCAGTATCATTTCGGCGGCGTTATATATCCTTATTTCCTTGCCGTTTTGATATTTTTCAGGAAAGGTAAACCAGTATTCAAACATACCGAATTCTGTATTAAAGGATAAATTCGACTTTATTATTTCATGGGAATATCTGTTGCCGATAACCGACATCGTGACGCCGAGAATAACGATTATTGCAAGCAGCAAAAGTAAAAACTTATATGATGTAAAAAATGAAGAATTGTCAAATGAAAAACAGTTTATAACGGTAGGCCACACAAGTATAAGCGATAAAATTAAAGATAAAATACCGGTTGCAAAGTTGACTGCATAAAACCACATATTGTAATATATACCGAAATTGTTTTGGTAAACCGTTTTATATGCCTTTACAGCCTTTTGGAAATCTGCGTCCTCAAGCAGTTCAAAATCCTTGCCGGTAATGCTTTGTTCAAACACCTTACCTTCAAAAATGTGCAGTACATCAATTCTGTTATGGAGCATCCTTTCAAACAAGTGCCTGCCTAATTCAAGACATGCTGTCATAACCGCCATTAAAACAGCGTATCCTATCAGCCTTTGTACATTTTTTTCTCCCGTTAGCTCGTCCACTATTTTTGCGGAAAAATATGTAGGTATAAGGGGAGAAGCGGCACTGCACATACTTTTGAGCGCGGCAAAAATATATACGCCCTTTGAATGACCCTTGCAAAGCTTCATTGCAAAGGAAAGACAGTTCAGCTTTTCTTTAAAAGTCATAATTCTTCTCCTCCTTATAGTAGTAGCTTTGCATTTCATACATTTTGAAATAATCGCCCTTCATAGCCATAAGCTCCTCGTGTGTACCGCATTGTGTAATTTTACCGTTTTTCAGGTATAAAATGCGGTCACAAAAACGTGTGGAGGACAGACGGTGAGATATGTAAAAGGCTGTTTTGTTCTCGGTCAATTCGTTGAATTTGATATATAAATCACTCTCGGCAATAGGGTCAAGGGCAGAGGTTGGCTCGTCAAGAATGATAATGGGAGCGTCCTTATAGAGTGCTCTTGCAAGAAACAGCTTTTGCTTTTCACCTCCGGACAGATCAATGCCGTCTTTCATAAGCTCTTTGTCAAGGGAAGTTTGCACACCTTTTTCAAGGCTGCCTATTTTGTCTGTAAGCCCCGCCTTTTCAATACAATCGTTTATCCTGCTTGTATCGGGCTCTATTGAAAGGGAAATGTTTTCATCTATCCCTGCGGCAATATAAAATGCGTCCTGAAAAACAGCTGAAAACAGTGAAAACTGCTGGCTAAGCGGCATATCTGCCGTGTTCACCGAGTTAATCCGTATTTCGCCGCTGTCGGGTGTGTATAATCCCGTAAGCAGCTTCATACAGGTGGTTTTTCCCGCACCGTTTTCACCTACAAGTGCAATCTTTTCTCCGCTTTTTACAGAAAAGGAAATATTGTTGATTACCGGCTTTTTCTTGTCGTAGGAAAAGGAAACATTTTTAAACTCTACTGTACATGGCTTGCTTAAATCAATGTAAACAGGCGGTTTCTCGTTATCCTGCGGTGTTTCCAGCTCGGTAAAAATACGGTAGTCGTCACATCCCAGGGACAGTATCCTTATATCTGCCAAATCAAGAGCCATACCTCTTATCCATATTGAAAAAGCATTCAACAGACCGAAATAAAAGGCAAAGTCGCTGACGGATATTTTACCGTTCAGTACATTGCTTATCAGAAAATACATGGTTGCACCCTCGCGCACAAGCACAAGCAGCATTTCCGCAAGCCTGTTTTTTGTATATAACTTAAAGCATCGGTTTACTATATCAGCTCTGTCACCCATAAGAATATCCAAAAGCGGTGAAAACCAGGAGGAGATATTAAAAAGCCGAATGTCCTTTGCTGCCTTAATTTCGGTAGGCTTTCCCAAGGTAAGATATTTTACCTTTTTCTCGTTTGGTATTCTTTCGTTATGAAACGCCTTGTCCTCATCTACTATCTTTAAATATACAAAATAGGTGCATATACCCACAACTAAAAGCAGCAGAGTCATTCTGTAATCTACATAGAGAAAAAGCGCACAGGCAGAAAACACACCCAGAAAATCCATAAAAAGCTTTGCAAATCGAAATATAATAGTTTGTGCACCTCTGTTAGAGCTTTCTACAAAGGTCTGTGCCTTTTCAAGAAGTGTTCGTTTTTTTCTGCTTTCAATATGCTCGTATGAAACCGCCATACTCTGCTTTAAAATATTTTCTTCATAAACCGATCTCAGATGAAAGGCTCTTATTTCCATCCTTGAGTTAAAAACATTTTTGAGAACCATAAATAATGCCGATAATGCGCAGAATATTCCCACGGATATAAAAATTTCTTTCAGCTCGCCGCCGTTTTCAAGGATGTCCAGAAGCATTTTTAAAAGCAGTGCCGACATCAGCGTGGCGCCTATGCAGGACAATGATTGCATCACCATTAAGGGCATTGATGATTTGTCGTTATTCCATACGCTTTTAAGCATATATTTTGAATTTTCCCGCACAGAATATTTTGTCTTTTGTTTCATCTTCTCACCTCGCGGTAATAATAGCATACTTTCGGAAATTAAATAAAATTCACGCACGAACGGTATTGATTCGTGCGTGAATAGTCAAAGTGCAATCATAATTTCTGTTGCAAAAACATCTGTCTCGTCCTGTCTGTTTATGTAACCGCCGTATTTTGATACAATTTTGTCAATTCGTTTCAGTCCGAAGCCGTGGTTTTCATTTTTGGTAGTTAAATAAGTTTTGCCTTGCTTTTTTATTTTTCCTCCCACTGAGTTCGAAACCGAGATATATATCTGTTGCTTTAAAAGGCCTATATAAATTCTGATAAATCTTTTATCACAGTCGTCAAGCTTAACACAAGCCTCGATTGCATTGTCAAGCAAGTTGCCGATAATGACACAGATATCCGTATCGCTGACCCTGATTTTTTCAGGCACAGAAGCAGTGGCGTCAACAGAAATATTTTTAGATTGTGCCAGTGAGATTTTACTGTTTAGTATAGCGTCAACCATAACATTGCCTGTTTTTAGCACGGTGTCAACAGTGGTTAAATCCCTGTCAAGCTCATTCAGGTAATTGCCGAGCAACTTATAATTGCCCTGCTCAAGATGAATTTTCATAGTGGCGATATGGTTTTTGTAGTCATGCCGCCAGCCCCTCATTTGGCGGTACATATTCTCAACCTCGTTATAGTGCTTTTCAAGTAAATCATTTTGGTAGCTTTCAAGCTTTTTCTCAGAATATCGCTTGACTGCAAATTTTATCAAAACAGTCAATAAGACTGCAAAAAGTATAGCGGCAATAATACTGATTACTATTATTTTAGTTTCCATTATTATATTTATCTCCTGTAAAATGTAATGAACGCATTGTTAAAGTCATTATAAAGACGTCTGCTTACGGGGACCGATAAACCGCTGTCTGTAACAGCATCATATTTTTTAATTGAATTGATGTGCTTTAAATTAACTATATATGAGCGATGACATTTGTAAAAATCATTGCCCAACCTTTTCTCAATACTGCTGATGCTTTCATTTGTAAAAAACTCTTTATTGATAAGTACAACCTTTGTCTTGTGTGAAAATGCCTCTAAATAAATTATATCATCAAGTGTAACGGCTGTATTGCCATGATCGCTTTCGAGAATAATCCGCTTTTTATCAGGTGACCTTTTTAAAGCAGTGTTCAGGCAGTTAAACAGCTTGTTTTCATCAACAGGCTTTAATAAATATTGAATTGCACCTACATCATATCCGTCAAAAACATAATCCGATACCGCGGTGATAAATATAATTGAGGTATTGTCATTATAGGTGCGTATTCTTTTTGCCAGCGAAATACCGTTTTCTCCCTGCATTTGAATATCAAGGAGCATAACATCAAAGCATCCGGGAGTATAATTGAAAAGCAGTTCATAAGCATTGGAATACAGTGAAATAAAGGTTTTTTCTTTTGAAATGCCGTTCCATTTTTCTACAAGGCTGCTGATATATTTAAGCTGTACCGAATCGTCATCGCATATTGCAATTTTCATACAATCATTCCTTTTAAATTCTGTAAAAATGATATCATAAAAAATACAATTTATCAATTGTCTTTATCAATAATAATTTGCCTCTTTAATAATTTGTGCGTAAAATACGCTGAGAGAAAGTAAAGAGATAAATTTAACCGACAGAAAAAAATTAGGGAACAAATTGACTGTAAAAAGTTCAATTTGTTCCCTATAACATCAGAAAGTATTATCACCGCTGCAAAGCATATTCCTTAATCTGTGACCACGAAATAACCTTGATATTTTCTTTCTTAGCTTTTTCAAGCAAGGCACCGCTTTTTAAAATCTCATACTCAAACACCCTCTTTGTCCATTCTCCCTGCTCCTCGGTATTTTCAAGGGGATAGGAGGGGTGAAGAAACATCTCGGTAATTCCCTCACGGCAGTTTTCAACCGCGTTGAGATAGTAATTCAGCAGAACGTCCCTGTTTTTTATCCTTTGCATATTCCAGGGATTTGACACCAAATCGTCTAACAAAACAATATTCCTCTTTAATCCTTCGTTTACTACTTTTCGGTGTAATGCCAGAACAGGAGAGGGAATTTTTCTGTCAAGCTGTCTTTCCATAAAGGCGGGGGACTTAGGAAATCTGTAAGCAAGAGAATGTCTTTGACAAAAATCGTAGGCTTCAATGTAAAAGCGTCTGCCGTTTATTCCGTAAAGCGTTGCACAGTGGTTGTCGGCGTGGTCAATTTCACAGCCTGCATTTTTCAGGTACTGATACTGTGCTTCAAGCTCAGCGGCAACATCTTTCCTTTTAAGATGTAATGCCAGTTTAAATTGGTCGGAATATAATCCCTTGCTGTCACAGAGGGATTTTGCGCCGCTTAAGCTTTGCCAGCGTTTTTCTTCGTTGTCGGAGTTTATTGTGAGGTGTATTCCGACAGGAAAGCTTTTCTTATGAGCGATTTCTGCGGCGGGTTTTGCATAAGGTGCAACAGCCATAAGAGAAGTTGAAGAAATAAGCCCCTTTGAATAAAGCTCGTCTATGGCCTTAGTCTGCTGTGAATTATAGCCGAAATCATCTGCGTTAATTATCAGATATCTGCTCATTGTCATTGCCGCCCTTTTTAAACTTGAGGAAGAAAGAGAAAACACTTGCACAAGCCATTGCGATAAACGGGAAAACGCAAAGGAGCATTTTAGCTGCCATACCGGGATTGTCGCCGGGCTCGTCGCCGCTTATAAAGCCGAAAGCTTCAGATGTAACATAAAAGGCGAGTGAGGTGAAAAGACCGTTTAATCTGTTCATAACACCTACAAGGCTGTTGATTATACCCTCACGTTTTATTCCGTGACGCTCATAGTCGTCATCGACAATTTTAGCACCGATGCAGTCCATTGTAATAAGACAGCTTGCAATACCAAAGCCCATTATACATTCGATGATGATTGCCGTGACAAGATTTTTTGCAAAATACAAGGGGATAAAGCCGATTGCCATAATCAAAAATCCAAGCCGCCAAACCTTGATGACTTCAACCTTTTTAATGACCGATGACCAAACTATGATACCGATTACGGCAACAAACAGCACAACTCCAAGCATAACTGTTGTCATACCGCTGTCGAGGTTGAGAGTGTATTTTACATAGAAAGGAATAGCTTGTGAAATAAGGGAAAAGGCTGCTGAGTAAAACGCTCCGGCAAAACCGAATATCCAGAATTTGGGATTTGTAATCAGTGCAATGATACTGCTGAAAAGCTTCGGTTTTTCATATTCCTCATATTCCATAGTCTCTTTACAGCCAAAGCTACAATACAAAATTACCACGAGGGCAACAACACCGTAAATTACAGCAGTAAGCTGATAGCCGATAGCCTTTGTTATAATGGGGGTAAGAGCTATACTGATAACCATTGCAAGAAGCTGGAATACCTGACGGACGGCGTTGGTTTTAGCACGGTCGGTATCGCTTGGGAACAATTCGGGGAAAAGTGCGCCGTAGTTTGCGTTTATCAGTGAATCCAAGGTGCCGGTAAGAATGTACATCAGCAGCATATATATGAAAAGCATACCTTTTTCACTGCTGATAAAGGACGGTACATTATAGAAAAGAATGAACGACAAAATTAAAAGAGGCGTACCTATAATAAGCCAGGGTCTGCGTCTGCCCCATTTTGTACGTGTTCTGTCTGAAAGGAAGCCGTAAATCGGATTGTCTATTGCATCAACGAATGTGTAAATCAAAAGCACAAGGGAGTATTTTTTCATATCCAGTCCCAGCATATCAACATAGAATATGGCGGCAAAGGATTTGAACATATTTATCGGTATGGAAGTACCGAACATGCCTATTCCGTAACGAAAGGGAGAGGTTCTTTTTTTAGTTTCTTTTTCGAGTGTATTCAATTTTATTCCTCCTTATTATTAAAGTATATCGGATTTGTAACAGCACATATCACAGAAGCTTTGCCTATACCTTTTAAGGCTTTAACGTAAGCGAATTTAATATTGCTGTCTATGGACTCACTGAGGGTCAGTTCGCCGTTAGACGGACTGCACAGCTTTTTTTCGTACTTGTCCGTCACAAGAACAAGCGAAGTCATTTTCATATTTTCTGCGGTTATTTTCAGCTTTTCACGGGGACTGAAAAGGGCTTTTCCGCCCATCACCGTTTCTCCGTACTCAAGCTTTAGCCTTACTCCATCGACAGAGCTTGTTACAAAAGCGTGACCTTCTCTCAGCGACTTGAGAATATCCTCGGCTTTTCTTGAAGAAGTATAGACGGCCGTAACAGGATTTCCAAGATGCGCAAAGGAATGGGGCCGGTGATAATCACTGCCGCCTACAATGGGGATATGCCTGCCCTGTTTTAAAAAGCCGGTCCATAAATTTATGGCATCAATGTTAGAGGGTCTCATAGGGCCGTTCCAGACTTCCATCATATCAAAGCAGTCGAAATTATCCCATTTGTAGGGACAAATTCTGCATTTCGGATGATTGACCGAAATCAAAGCGCCGAGATTTTTCGCTTCGGCAATCAGCCTTTCTGTTTCATCAAAACTGTTTGAGATAAATGAATTGCCAAAGGGTGCCGCAACACCGAAGAAGTTCACGTGACCTTTATAATGAGTCCATTCAACTGCTTTAATAAAGGTCACTGCGTCTATATTCGGCAGGTTAAAGTTTTCGGCAAAGTTATTGTGATTGGCAACAGCGATAAAGTCAAGCTTCTTTTTTTGAGCCATTTTGCCCAAGGTATGAATATCAAATTTACCGTCGGAAGCATCGGAATGAACGTGTAAATCACCAAAGAGAAGCTGTTCTTTCCTATACTCAAAATCAATTGTATATTTTACCTCAACACTTTCACCTAAAACGTGGTATGCTCCGACTATGATTTTCCATTCGCCTGCCTTTATCGGCTGTGAAAAATATCCGTGGGTAGAGCCGAACTCACCTACATAAATACTTCTGTGCGCACTGCCCGACCAGCCGAGAAAGCGTCCGTCAGCGTCCTCAAGGCCTATGTCAACGGTGTTGGTGGGATGAAGATCACCCATAATTCCTTTGGCGCCCCTGTTATAATCGTATGATACCGTTATTTTCACAACATCTTTCGGAACGGTAAAACCGATTGTGTAATAGGTGCCCTCATTTTCTTTCAAAACCTTATGTATTATTTCCGGCAAATTATCACCTCTTTTTCTATATCCTTTCAATATATATTATAAATTGAATGTGTAAATTTTTCTTGCTGATTTTTAATGAATATAGATGATTTTTTTAGGTTTTTTTACAGCTTTTAATAAAATCTATTGATTAGAGCCGTTTTTTGTGCTATGCTGATAAAGTAAAGACAATTTTCATAAGGTGGAATAATATGGATAATTTAACTATAAATTTTCCCGAAGAAAGAAAAAAATATGATTGTATTGTCGATTATCGCAATGATAAATGCCTTTTTGAAAACGGAGTTTCCTTTCATTGGTGGGGCACGGAGGACACCTCCTTACACTGTCACAATTTTTACGAATTTTTTATAGTAACCGACGGAAAAGCCACTCATGAGCTTAACGGAAACGTAAGTGAAATAAGCAAGGGCACACTTTTTATGCTTTTGCCCGAGGACTGCCACAGGTTTAAAATGATTGAGGGATATTCCTGCTCACACATGAATATTTGCGTAACAAGGGAATGCTTTCGTAAAATCTGCGAATCTTTGAAGATAGATGTTGACCTTTTGGAAAAAAGCGAAAAGCTTTCGCTGTCTCTTTCTAACGATGATATGAAGTTTTTTACAGACAGAGCACAGCTTTTAAATTTTATTTCAAAGGATTCTGAAAAAGCAAGATGCACTTTGATGTGCGAAATAATAGCTCACGCTGTTACACAATTGTCTTTGTCGGGTGAATTGGGAAAGCTTAATTTTCCCGAATGGTTTACAAAGCTGCTTGAGAAAATCCATTCGCCTGAAATGATTTCCTGCTCGGCGGCAGATATTTACAAGATGGCGGGATTTTCTCCCCCTGTAACGGTTGACTACTTCAAGCGTTACACAGGAAAAACAGTTGCGGCATATCTCAGGGACGTAAAATGCGCTTATGCCTGTGATTTGCTTGACGGAACAGGGCTTACAACCCTTGAAATTTCTGCTTGTCTCGGTTATTACAGCCTGAGCCATTTTAATAAGATTTTTAAAGATTATTCCGGCGTTTCACCTGCACAGTACCGTCGCAGAACAAAAATGTGAAAGCAGTGCTTATCGGCAAAGGGTGTATCTGTCAATTGCCGTACCCGTTTTCCCTAACGTACATTTCACCCACAAGCTTTAAAAATACTGTCGGTATTTTATAATATTTCCTTTTCAGTGCCGAGGTAATTACTTCGGCATTGATTTTTTCTTTTTGGCTAAAGCTGTCTATGCTTTCAAAAAATTCTTTTTTTGACACCGTGTAATTGACAAAATAAGTGCCTTTAAGTCTGCCGCTAAAAACAAGAGCGTCGCAACAAAAATTCAGGGGAGCGACGGTGTTGCCGATTTCCTCAAAAGCGATTTCGCCCTTTTCCTTGCCGGCGGTAATGATATATTCTTTGCCGTCTCTGCTTTTAAAAATGCTTCCCGTTAAATTCTTTCTGTTCATTTTTTTAACCTCTCTGTTTTGTTTTAATCATAAAGAGGCAAAAGAAAAACTCCCATCGACAGACGGGAGCACATTCACATATAAGCCCCATCAATCAAGCTTTAGCACCTTACAAATGCAGGTTGCTGTACGGTCAACGGGCTTGCCCCTCGCGCACTCTTTATGGTAGGTCAATTATACTAAAGCTTTCTCAGGCTGTCAATGGGGTAGGGGAGGAAGCTTTATATTAAAGTCCGTTTATCGGGACACTTTTTCAGGGACTTTACTGAAAAAACTTCTTTAAAAAAACAGACGCTTATGAAAGCAACAAAATATTATTAAATAATTGCAAATTTTAATAAGACGTGTTATACTGCTATATGAAAATTATTTAGATAAGGAGAAAAAGACGATGTTTATTATTAAAAAAATTGTTGCACTTTTTATGTGCCTGTCCCTTTCACTTGTTGCGGCAATTGACAACGGAGGAGAGGATAAGCTTCAAAAGGGTGAATATGCCGGCTCAAAATATTTCAGCGGCGCCGATTTTCGCTGTTCAACCCAAGGCATAACCAACGACGGCGAATATTATTACACCACCGGTGCAGTGGTTGCTCTCGGTTTTAACGGACTTCAAAAAATTGATATTAAAACCGGGGAAGTTGTTTTACAAAACACCGACGCTATGCCCGCTGAGCTGAAAAAACAGATGTTCAACCACCTTGGCGGCTGTACATATTTTGAGGGCAAAATTTATGTTGCCGTTGAAGATTTGTTCAGAAAGCATCCTTGTATTGCCGTATTTTCGGCAGAAACTCTTGAGTTTACGGGAGAATATAAAATCCTTGGCGAAGAAGTACAGCCTAACGGCAATCTTCCCTGGTGTGCCGTTGATGAAGAAAACCGAATTTTATACACAGGTGTTTCAAGGGGAGGAGAATTTGTCAACGCAATAGACATCGACACCCTTGAGCTTATTGAAAAAAAGCCGATTGAACATTCGCTTCACAGAATACAGGGCGCCGAGTTTTATAAGGGACTTTTATATATCTCCTGCAATGATGAAACAAAGGTAAAGCACGTTTACACCCTTGACCCCGATACGGGAGAGATAGTGACCCTGCTTGAAAGAAAAGCCGGTACAAACAGTGTTGAGGCTGAGGGCATAACCGTCAGGGAAAGCGATGACGAAAAAAAAGTACTTCTTGACGTTATTGATGTAATAAACTCCTCAAATTCTGTTATAAGAACTTATGAGGTGAAATGAAATTTTATCCTCCTGAACGGGATGTATTATAACAGAGGTGTGTCAAAGGCGCAAAAGCTTTGTTTGATTTTTTAAGCAAGTCTATATAAAAAATGAAAAAATTAAGAGCACCGTAAAACTTTCGCTTTACGGTGCTCTGATTTTTTAATCTAATCAGATAAGGCTTTTGAAAAGCTCCTTAATATCTTCAAGGGTAACGTCCTTGGGGTTACCGGGACGGCAAGCGTCATTGTAAGCATCCTGAGCTAAAGCGTCAATGTCTTCTTCCTTAACAATGCCTTTTAAGGTTGTGGGAATACCAACGTCTTCAGCAAGCTTTCTTACTGCGTCAACTGCTGCCTTGCGGTATTCTTCCTGTGTCATTTTGTCAACACCCTCAACACCCATAGCAATTGCGATATCCTTATACTTTTCACCGGTGCAGTCTGCATTGTAAGCCATAATTGTGGGAAGCAAAATAGCGCAAGCCTTACCGTGAGGTGTGTCATAATAAGCTGAAAGTGTGTGAGCCATAGAGTGGTCTACACCGAGGCCGACATTTGAAAAGCCCATACCGGCAACGTACTGACCTAAAGCCATACCCTCTCTGCCCTCGGCAGTGTTTTTAACTGCACCGCGAAGTGAACGGGCGATAATTTCAATAGCTTTTATGTGGAACATATCCGAAAGCTCCCAGGCGCCCTTTGTTATGTAGCCCTCGATAGCGTGAGTTAAAGCGTCCATACCGGTAGCGGCTGTCAAAGCGGCGGGCATGGAGTTCATCATGTCGGGGTCAACAACGGCAACTACGGGAATATCGTGAGCATCAACGCAAACGAATTTACGCTTCTTTTCAACGTCAGTGATAACGTAGTTGATAGTAACCTCAGCAGCAGTACCGGCAGTTGTGGGTACTGCAATGATGGGTACACAGGGATTTTTTGTTGGTGCAACACCCTCTAATGAACGCACGTCGGCAAATTCGGGGTTGGTGATGATAATACCGATAGCCTTTGAGGTATCCATAGCACTGCCGCCGCCTATGGCAACGATACAGTCGGCACCTGCTGCCTTAAATTCTTCAACACCGTGCTGTACGTTTTCTATGGTGGGGTTAGCCTTGATGTCGGTGTAAAGGGCATAGTCAATTGCGGCACCGTCAAGCAAGTCAGTGACTTTTTTTACAATGCCGAACCTTACAAGGTCGGGGTCGGAGGTGACAAAAGCTTTTTTGAAACCGCGGTTTTTAATTTCATCGGGGATTGCGGTAATAGCTCCTGCACCGTGGTAAGAGGTTTCGTTTAACATAAATTTGTTCATAGGTGATTCTCCTTTATATTTATTTTTATTTATTTTAGCACCCTTTGATTTTAAAGTCAACAGAAAGCCCTTATAAATGCTATGTGGGTTTGCTGTGTTTTAATTTTAGCGTTTTGACTTTAAAAAAAGCTTAACTTTTCCGTAATATGCTCAAAAAGGAAAAGACTGTGAACAATTCATCTGTCGCTGAATTGTTCACAGTCTTCGTCACTTCGCAGTTTATTAAATCAGCCGAAAATCATTCTGAAAAGATTGGCGAAAAATTCTGCAATTTTTTTAAAGAAATTGGCAAATGCGTTGCCTCCGCCGTTTCCGTTGGCAGCTTTTTCATTGGTTTGCTGTGAAAGCCAGGAAATAATGCCCTCCTCGGGATTTTCAAAGGAAACGGTGTTGCCGTAGCCGTCAAGTGTTGTGGCATATTTATAGGGTGTAATGTGGTCTGACATGTGCATATCATAAGTTACGGTTTCCCAGGTGTAGTGCTCCTGCTGGTAACTGCCTTGCTTCTTGCCGTTTGCAAGTACAACTTCAGAAAGCCTTGTGTAACGGATGCCGTCTTTGCGGTTAGTGCTTTTACAAAGGGAGTTATAAACAGGTGTCATAACACTTGACTTTGCTCCTGCCCAGTAGTCAACGTCACAGTTAATCATCCAGACAGAGGTGTCGCGTAATTTTTCGGAGGCTTCCGTCGCAGTAGGCGGAGTAATTGCCGAGCAAGGGATTGCGGCGGCAAAAAAGTCGGGGTAAGTCAGAACCATATTCCAGGTCATATCTCCGCCTACGGAGTAACCGCTTACGTAAATTCTTGAATAGTCAACATTTTTCTCCATACTTTTGGCAAAGGTGTCAATAACACTTTTAAGCTTGCCTACGGTTATGTCTGACCAGGAGTTATTTATGCCGTTTGAACGGGGTGCAAAAAGAATACATCCGCCGGCATTTTTAAAGCGTGCCTGAAATTCGTCACTTGCCCAGTTGGAAAAACCTCTGTATTTAAGCTGTCTTCTCGGTTCGGTGCCGGAAGCGTTGCCGTGAAGCCACACAAAAAGAGGATATTTTGTGTTGTCATTTTCGTCTTTTACAGGTGAGTAGTATACGTAGTCCATACCGTCGATTATGCCGTCAAGGAAAAGTGCGTTAAGCTCGTCACGGCTGCTTGAGATAGAGATAGCAGAAGCCGAAAGAGAAACACAAGACAACAGTACAAGGACTGTCAGAAAAAGTGAAATTGCTTTTTTCATAAATATTAACTCCTTTTTAATAGTTTACTTAATTATAGTCCAATTGTAGGCTTATGTCAATAATTAAGCTCAGCAGTGGGGTGAGGGTCAGTTGGATGATTTTGACGGTTATTTGTCCGCCGTATAGGAAACGAAGCTTTATTATGCACTTTCAACAAAGATTTTGTACGCGGTTTTCAGAATTAGAATTTGACTAATACTCAGAAGCATGCTATAATTGACATAAGCATATTGTTAAAATTTTATTATGGAGGAAGAGACATGAAAAAAGTTATTTCCGTAGTTCTAAGTTTTATCATTATAATTTGTGCCATCGCTCCGGCTGCTGTTGCCGCTGATTCCACTGTGAACTCGAGCGTGCCGGTTATTTATATTGCCGGTGACAGCGGTCCGCTTGCTTATGACAATGGGACAAAGCAATTTACTATCGGCGATATGTTAAATATCTTTAAAAATTCCGATGATGACAGTATTTCCGAGGCGGCATTCAATATATTGCTTCCGTTTTTGATTCAAGGTATTGCCTTTGATGAATGGGACGGTTATTATGACGCTGTTTATAAGGAGTTCAGCGATGTATTCAAGCCGATATTGCTTGATGAAAACGGTAATCCCAACACAGACTGCGATATACCTCAGTGGCAGAAGGACGAGATGGCAAGAGCCAAGTATGAAAACCGTGTGAACCCTGACGGCACTTACCGTGAAAAGGCATACTATTTCTATTATGACTGGAGACTTGACCCTATTGAGCTTGCCGATCGGCTTAACGCATACATTGAGGATGTTAAAGCGGCAACAGGTTCTGACAAGGTTTCTTTGACAGTAAAATGTCTTGGCAGTAATACTGTTCTTTCATACGTCAATAAGTATTCAACCGACAGCCTTAAAGGTGTAGGTATTGATGTTTCAACCTCTATGGGTGCCGACTTTATGAGCGGTATGCTCTGCGGTGAGTTTGGTGTTGACGGAAATTCCATTTCAAGATTTTTAACCGATTACTCCGAAAGAGATGACTTTTACAGTGAAATTGTACCCTTTGTTACCTCAACTATCAATTTGCTTGAAAGTGTAGGCGTTATTGACAAGCTCGGTGAAGTTGCAAGAGCAGAGCTTTACTCAAAAATCGAATACGGAATTATTTCGGCACTTGCTCTTTCAACATATATGACTTTCCCCGGTTATTGGGCTGTTGTAAAAGCAGATGATTTTGACAAAGCTCTCAATTATGTTTTCGGTGAAGAGGGCAGTGAGAAGCGAATCCAATATAAGGGTCTTATTGATAAGATTACATATTATAACGACACCGTTAAGAAGAATGTATACCCGATTATGCAAAAGCTCGCAGACGGTGGTGTTAACCTTTGCATCGTTGCAAAATACGGTATGCAGATGGTTCCCACTATCAAGGACGGAAGCGTTCTTGCAGATGATTATGTATCGGTATACAACGCATCTTTCGGTGCAACAACATCTACTGTTTATGACACTCTCAGCGAAGAATATATTGCAAATCAGGTTGAAAGGGGTCTTGGAAGATACATTTCTCCCGATAAGCAGATTGACGCTTCAACCTGCCTGTTCCCGGATTACACATGGTTCTTTAAGGGTGTGGATCACGGAAATTATATAAGACAGGAAGCTAATCTTATCATGACGGTTATGGATGCTGACAGGCAGCTGACCGTAGATGATTTTGACCTTACACAGTATATTGTCTATGATAATGCCACCGGAGTTGCTGAAGCTATGACAGAAGAAAACTGCCATAATGAATACTGGACGGCTGATGAAAAGGTTGACCGTCCTCAGACGGAAGTTGAAAAGTTTTATTCAAAGATGCTTAATCTCATTAAATGGCTGACAGAATTTTTTAAGATGTTCAGTGCCATAATCAAGGGAGATATTAGCCTTGGTCAATAATCTTTATAATTAAAGACCGGCTAAAGCAGAAAAAATTTAAAATAAAAGAGGAGCTGTAAAAACCGAAAGTTTTTACAGCTCCGTTTTTATATTTTTAGTTATAATAAAATCCCTTAAATCCGGCACATAGATGTGCAGTTTAAGCAAAAAAGTGTGCAGTTATGTTTAATGTGTAGAATATTGAGTAATCGTAAGTTAAAATAACATTGGATAAGTATGGAGGATAACCGTAAAGCTCCAATGCTGTTTTTTTAATAAACACAATTAACTCAAAGTAAGGAAGATAATATTAAAAATGCAAAGAAAATCTTGTCAGTAAGCTTATTTACGCCGATTTTTGCGGTTTAATATTTTTTAATTAAAAAATTCTGTTACTTTTTCGTTTTTTTGAGATTACGTAAATGGAGAGTCTTTAATCAAATTAGACTTAATTTGAAGTATTGGGACTTGAGAAAATTTGACAGCTTCATTACCTTTATATACACGGGCTTGTCTGCCTTGATTCTCATAGACAAGCCCGTGGTCCCTTTTAATGTACAAGCTATGACGGTCAGCTTTGCTGACAGCGTCCCTCACATTTGAATAGCATTAAGCACAGGGTTCAGCTCGTTTGCTGCCCTGTGCTTTTTCGCGTCATGTTTGCAGTTTTTAGACTAAATTTAAGGGGTTTATATCGTTAATTATTAAAGCCGTAAGGCGATTTAAAAGCCTGAATTATACACCGCCGCCTACGGAGCCGTCCCAAGTGTCAACGGAAGTAGCTTTCATTTCTTCCTCGTCAAACCAACGGGTAGTAACTGCCTTTGTCTCTGTGAAGAAACGGAAAGCATCTTTACCTAAGCAGTGAAGATTACCGAAGAATGAGAGCTTATGACCTGTGAAGGGGAATACACCGACAGGTACGGGAATACCTACGTTAACGCCTACCATACCGCCGTCGGTACGTTTTGCAAATTCTCTTGCATAGTAGCCGTTTTGTGTGAAGATAACGGAGCCGTTTGCATAGGGGTTGCGATTCATAAGTGCAAGACCCTCTTCAAAGCTCTTAACTCTCTTAATGCAAAGTACGGGTCCAAAGATTTCCTGAGTACCAACGGTCATCTCTTCTGTAACATTGTCAAGAATTGTGGGACCTACATAGAAGCCCTTTTCATAGCCTTCAACAACAGCGTCGCGTCCGTCAAGAACAACTGTTGCACCCTCCTCAATACCCTTGTTAATCCAGTTGATAACGGAAGCCTTATGCTCGGCGGTTACAACGGGACCTAAGGTTGAGTCGGGCTCATAAGCGGGACCGAGCTTAAGCTCCATGGCAAACTTCTTTATGTAAGCGACAAGCTCGTCAGCGATGCTCTCTTGTGCGACAACAACGGGAAGAGCCATACAACGCTCACCTGCACAGCCGAAAGCTGAGTTGATGATACCTCTTGCGCTTCTTTCAAGTGCGGCGTCTTCAAGTACAAGTGCGTGGTTTTTAGCTTCGCAAAGGGCCTGAACTCTCTTGCCTGTTGCGGCGGCTTCCTTGTAAACGTGAAGACCGACCTTTGTTGAGCCGACAAAAGTGATACCCTTGATATCGGGGTGCTTGAGGAAAATGTCTGCTTCAACTCTTGAGCAGGTAACAAGGTTAACAACACCCTTGGGAAGACCTGCTTCAACGAGTAATTCGTTAAGTCTCATAGCTGTCATCGGAGTCATGGAAGCGAGCTTGAGAACGATTGTGTTACCCGCTGCGATACAGCAAGGAACCATCCAACCCATAGGAATCATACCGGGGAAGTTGAAAGGAACGATGCCTGCAAAAACACCGACGGGCTCATAGTAAAGTGTGGTGTCATAGCCGCTTGAGGTATCTCTCATAGCGTCGCCTAAAAGAAGCGAGGGAGCACTGAGTGCTAATTCAACGGGCTCTTTAACCTTGAGGATGTCACCCTTAGCTTCGGAAAGAACCTTGCCGTGCTCAAGAGCACAAAGCTTTGAAAGTTCATCCATATTTTCAATAAGAAGCTCACGGAACTTGTAAAGAACCTGAACTCTTTTCATAACGGGTGTGTTTGACCAAGCGGGGAAAGCTGCCTTTGCCGCGGCGATTGCCTGTTCAACTTCGTCAGCGGTACAGCAAGGTGTTTCCGCAATTACTTCACCTGTGCTGGGGTTATAAACGGGCATGTATTTTTCGGTTTTGCTTTCAACCCATTCGCCGTTTATAAAACATTTAAGTCTTTTTATTTCGCTCATGTTGGTTACTCCTTTATATTACTTATTTTTACATAGTATATTAAGCCACAAATTTAAAAATAAATCAATAGCTAAATTAAAAAAATTTCCTTTTTAAAGTATTATTTTATATAATTGCTCCGCTGAGGAAAGAACGGGTGCACCTGTTAACTTTAACCGTCTTTCACTGTTATGCCCCCTTGAAATGAGAACACAGTCACAGCCTGCCTCGTCGGCAACCTCTTTGTCGTGTATAGTGTCTCCGACAAACAGTACTTCTTCGGGGCGGAGGTTTTCACTTTCAAGCCACTTTTTTGCCATTTCAACTTTTCCGCCTGCAAAAATATTGCTGTTTCCCACAATGTCGGTAAAAAGGTGTTCAAGGTCAAAGTAGGCGACCTGACGTGACAAATAGCCCTGCTCCGTTTGTGAAATAATAAGCTGACGTATACCGCTTTGTTTGATTTTTTCAAGCAGTTTTACCGTATCGGAAAAAATTTCCGCTTCGGGGTAAAGCTCATCATAAAGGGAAGTATATTCCCTTGCAATAAGCTTAAAGTCCTCCTTTACAAGGTCAAAGCCCAATTTTTCATAAAAGCTTATAATGGGAAAACAAAAGCCCTCAAGGTAAGCTTCAAGGCTTTCTATTTCGGGCAGACTGCGGGCTTTTAAAAGCCGGTTAATAATATCAATGTTTATTTTTAAGTCATCTATTAAGGTGCCGTTCCAGTCCCATATAACGCATTTATACTTCTTCATTTTTTACCTCGAAAGTGTTTTATCTCAAGCTGTCAATTGTAGTAATTAAGTCGCCGAGGGTGTGAATTTTTTCAAGAGCTTCATCGGTGATTTCAATGTCAAATTCTTCCTCTGCCGTCATAATTAAGTCCACAACGTCGAGGCTGTCAAGACCTAATTGTGAAAAGTCGGTCTGCTCGGTAAAAGGGAAATCGTCACCTAAATCGAGTTGCTTTGAAATGATTTGTTTGATAGTGTTGAAAGTTTCCATGAACATTCTCCTTACAATATATTTTATTAAATATAAACTCCCTTGTCAACTATAATTTTTACCGCCATAAGGGTGTATACACTTTAAATTTGTTGCCAATAATTACCTCACTACATAAAATAAGGGGTAATTTTAATGAAGTATGCAAAAGTTCACCTTGCTTTTATAATGGCATTTTTTATATGTATATTACTGTCGACCGTAAGTCTTGACAAAAAAAGTGAAAATATCAGGCAAGAGGTTTTACGTTTGCATGTCATTGCCGCTTCCGACAGTGAGCAAGACCAAAAGTTGAAGCTGCAGTTAAGAGACGAGCTTTTAATAAAAGGCAAAGAAGCTTTTGCGGACAGCAAAAACAAACAGCAGGCAGAGGAAAAAATAAAAAAAGCTCTGCCGTATTTAAAGCAAACGGCACAGAGCTTTGTCAATGAAAAAGGCTATGATTACAAGGTTGACGTCAGGCTTGAAAAGAGCTTTTTCCCGACAAAAAGCTACGGAGGCTTTACTTTGCCTGCGGGAAATTACAATGCTCTCAGGGTAATAATTGATAAGGGAGAGGGGCAAAACTGGTGGTGTGTGATGTTTCCGCCCCTGTGTTTACCTGCCGCGGAAAAAGACAGTGTTAAGTTAAGTGATGTTTTAACCGATGGGGAAATGGAGATTGTGACAGACAGGAAATATGAGGTCAGGTTGTGGCTGGTGGAAAAGTGGCAGGAGTTGATAAACAGACAGTAGCGTCGGTAAATGAAATATTGCTGTGTAATATGAGGTAAAGGTAGGTTGTGCTTTTGGAAAAATCAGCCTGACACTTATTCGTAAGCATCAGGCTGACTTATAATTCCAAATTTATATAATTTTCAAATTACTTTATCCGAATTAAGCGAAAACTGATTTAAAAAACTCTGTAATTTTTGCAAAGACAGCTTTTATTTTTTCGATGATTTTGCTTATTTTTGCGACAAACTTGTTAAGCGGTGTTTCTTCGACTGCTTCAGGATCATAGGGGTCGGGATTTTCAGGAAGATTTTCCGACTGCTTGTTATATACGTCCTGCCATTTTTCATTTGCAAATAGCTCTGCGTTTTCACCGATAAACGCTGTTTCGGCAAAGCTGTCACCTAAAAGCGTCCAATAAAACCATGCGGTAATATAAGCGGCACCGAGCGGAAGTGTGTTGCCGTGATCGGAATCCTTGATTCTGCCGATGATGACGGTATCATTGTTAATGGCTTTCATATTGGTGATAAGATTTATTCCGAGCGGACAGATACCGGTTGATGTTTGGGTTCCTGCGTCAACTGCACCGGTTCCGCCAATCAGGAAAGACGGAATTTCGACCTTTGATACGTCATACGGTGTTTTTTGCCAAGCAGAAGCGGCAAGCTCGCTGTGCGGTGCACTGACGGCACAAAGAGATTTATACATTCCGCTGTTTTCATATTTTCCGCTTGAAGCGGCATTGAAGGTCGCTGAGCCGCCCTGGGAATGACCGTTGATGCCGATTGCTTCGGTGTTGATTTTTTGATAAAAGACGCTCTCGCTGTCTTCATTGAGACTTAAAAGAAAATTAAGACCTTTTGAAGCGGAATCACCGTTGCCGGAGTTTTTGTGGTCATTTGAAACGACCACAAATCCCCAGCTTGTAAAATGTTCAAGAGTTGACTTAACTTCTGCCGTATCATAGGTGCAGCCTGTTCCGTTGCAATATACAATCACAGGGTAGGTATCAGTGCTCGTTTCAAGGTCCGACGGATACCAGATTTTGTAATGTTTGTAGTCCTTTTCTCCGCTGTCGTAAATAACAGTACTTACCTCATGACTTCCTTTTTGTGAAAAGTGATTTTCAACAGGATAGCTTTCGTCTTTTTCGCCTGTTGCAAAAACACTAAACGGCAACACACCTAAACAGATGAGAGATGCTAAAATTACGGATAATAACTTTTTCATTTTGAGATCCTCCTTGATTTGCTTAAGCTTTTGTGATAAAATTGATGTAACAAATGTTACGTCTTAATTATACTGATTGTTCCCTTAAAAGCAAGAGCAAAAGGGTATGGTGTAACAAACAGGGGGAATTTGACATGGCTAACACATCAAACGAAGAAGCAAAACGGTTTTCAAAGGAATGTATATTCACTGCCTTGATGTCCCTGATGGAGGAAAAGCCGTTCGAAAAAATATCTGTTACTGAAATTGCACAAAAGGCAGGCGTGTCAAGGAACGCTATATACCGCAATTTCAACACGAAAGAAGATATTTTAAATGATAGCATTTCGGGTATTACCCTAGACTTTATCGAAACACTGAAAACAAGGTCGTTTGCTTCCTATGACGAATACACGCTTGCGGTGTTCCGTCACCTGAATGAGACAAAAGATATCGGACTTGCGATGGTGAAAGCCGATATGACCCGGGTTCTTTTTGACAGCTTTATGATGTTCCGGGGACGCTTCGAGGTGGATGACAGAATCAAAAGTTATTATGAAAACTATCGCATTGGCGCAATCTTTTATATGTACATCACATGGTTGGAAACCGGTTGCAGGGAAACACCGGAGGAGCTGGTGCAGATTCTCCGGCAAATAGGAAAAACCAGCGGAACGATTCCGAAAATATGATTTTCAGTAATAACTTCACCGTATTATGTTCTGAATGAATTAACTTATCTATTTTAAGGAAGTATTTTTAATCAGTATGATAAAAGCTCGGAAGCATTTGCCACCGAGCTTAATTTTTAGGGTTTTGTCGAAACTTGTATATATGTTTTAAAATAACGATTGCCGTAAGAATAACCGATACCGGTTTAAATAAAAAACCTTACCCCTTTTTAAACTGCTTTTTCATTCTCAGCTCTTTTGAAAGAATAGTTTTTCTGAGCCTGAGGGAGAGGGGAGTAACCTCAAGAAGCTCATCGTCTTTTATAAATTCCATACACTGCTCAAGTGAAAGGTTTGTCGGCGGTACAAGTCTCAGTGCGTCGTCGGAGCCTGATGCACGGGTGTTTGTAAGGTGCTTTTGCTTGCACACGTTACAAACAACGTCTTCACTTTTAGCACACTCACCTACAATCATGCCCTCATAAACGGGCACACCCGCACCGATAAAAAGTCTGCCCCTGTCCTGGGTGTTGAAAAGTCCGTAAGCAGAGGTTTCGCCTGTTTCGTGTACAACAATTGAGCCGCGCTCTCTTGTTTGAATGTCGCCCTTGTATGGCTCATATCCGGCAAAGAGCTGATTCATAATGCCGTTGCCGTTGGTGTCGGTCATAAACTCACTGCGGTAGCCGATAAGACCTCTTGCAGGAATTTTGAACTCAAGGTGAGTGGAGCCGCCGTCACGGCTGCCCATATTTTCAAGCTCGCCTTTTCTTGAACAAATCTTTTCAATTACCGCACCTGCGTATTGGTCGGGCACTTCCACTATAAGAAGCTCCATAGGCTCGAGAGTTTCGCCGTCGGGACCTTTTTTAAGAATAACCTTAGGACGTGAAACGGAAAACTCGTAGCCTTGACGCCGCATAGTTTCAATGAGGATAGAAAGGTGCAGCTCACCTCTGCCGCTGACTTTGAAAGCGTCAGTGGTATCGGTTTCTTCAACACGCATACTTACGTTGGTTTCAACTTCCTTGAAAAGTCTGTCACGAAGGTTTCTTGAGGTGACAAACTTACCCTCTTTACCTGCAAAGGGGCTGTTGTTTACAATGAAATTCATTGAAATGGTCGGCTCGTCAATTTTGACAAAGGGGAGAGGCTCAACGCAGTCGGGGTCGCAGGCGGTTTCGCCTATGTTAATTTCAGCAATACCTGAAACACAGATAAGGTCGCCTAAGGTTGCACTTTCAACCTCAACACGTTTAAGTCCCTCAAATTGATAAAGACGTGAAATCCTGACATTTTTTCTTTCGCCGTTATTGTTGCAAAGCACAACGGCTTGACCTTGCTTAACACTGCCTCTTTCAACTCTGCCTATACCTATTCTGCCGATGTAATCGTCATAGTCAAGGGAGGAAAAGAGAATTTGTGTCGGGCCGTTAAGGTCACCCTCGGGAGCGTCAATGTTTTCCAGTATAGCGTCAAGCAAGGGCTTCATATCACCTTGACGGACATCACTGTCAAGGGAGGAGTAGCCGTCTCTTGCCGAAGCATAAATAACGGGAAATTCAAGCTGGTCTTCATCGGCACCAAGCTCAATGAAAAGGTCAAGTACTTCGTCAATAACCTCAGCAGGTCTTGCACCGGGTCGGTCGATTTTATTTACAACAACAAGCACTTTCTTTTTTAAGCCGAGAGCCTTTTTAAGCACAAAACGGGTTTGAGGCATACAGCCCTCAAAAGCATCAACAAGCAAAAGCACACCGTCAACCATCATAAGAATACGTTCAACCTCACCGCCGAAGTCAGCGTGGCCCGGAGTGTCAACAATGTTGATTTTTGTATCTTTATAGTGTATAGAGGTATTTTTTGAAAGAATTGTTATACCTCTTTCTCTTTCAAGGTCATTTGAGTCCATAACGCGGTCGGCAACCTGTTCATTTGTGCGGAAAGTACCGGACTGCTTGAGCATTTCGTCAACAAGGGTGGTTTTACCGTGGTCAACGTGGGCAATTATGGCAACGTTTCTTACGTCATTTCTTTTATCCATTGTTTCACCTTTTCTTTTAGTAGAAGTTTATTTAATAAAGCCGTCAGGGTTTACACCCTTGATTTTTTCACTTTTTGGGATAAGGGTATAAACGGTAAAGGCAATTACCGTAACGGTAGCAAGAAGCTTGATTTTTTTATGTGTCTTTTTGACACATTTTACTGCATCTTTTTTGATGTCTTTGATTTTCATAATGCTTCTCCTTTTTATCAGTCAAGGCTTATGTTGTAGCCGCATTCTTTGAAATAGCGGACAAGAAAGCCTTTGTTTTTATCTTTTTGAAGCCAGAGGGTTGAAACCTTGCCTGTAGTTAATATTTCATCCAGCAGTTCTTTATTGCGGTTGACCCACGACTTGTATTCTATATCGGGCATAAAAATTATATTACCGCTTTTTTCGCTCATATATAATACCTCCGATAAAATCGCTTCTTATATTATATGACATTTAATGGAAAAATATCAATAGGTTAGGGAAATTTTTTAAGGTGTACGGGAATAATCTGTGTTATTAAATCAAGGTGTAAAGCGGTAAAGGTGTGTGTTTTACTGTTTAACCTATAAAACTGCTTCTACGTGAGCAGTAGGCAAAGGTCAGGTGCTTTGTGTGGAGGAAAGGCTGTGCTTCTATGCAGGGCGGGGGGCAAGGATTCAGCGCCCCGTGCGGGTCGCTGAATTAGGGGGCTGTAAAAAAACAGCTCTAATAAAAAATCGACTGCAAGAAATCCAAAAAG
>JBJEOK010000067.1:0-25275 GCA_051880695.1 Acutalibacteraceae bacterium
TAGCATACAGTCCTTGGAGAGGGACTTTAATAACTACTACTTTATTATACGAGGTGTGATTAAATTGATTAAAAAACGTGACACACTGCTAAATAACATTGTCCCTCCGCTTCCCAACCCGAATTTTGAGCCGAGAATAGAGCTTACCTCCGACAGAGAGGCTGTCATTGAAGGCTGTGACGGAATACTTGAATATGATGACACAAAGGCTGTGATAAACTGTAAGAACACTATATTTTCTTTCGAGGGCTTTAATCTTAATTTAAAAGCTTTATCAACCGAAACAATTATCGTAAGCGGACGCATTACAAATCTAAACATCTCTTCAAGGTGAAAAAATGAATTTGCTTATAATTTACCGCTACATAAAAGGTTATATCACTGTAAAAGTATACGGCGGATTTAAAGAACGCTTTATAAACCTGTGTGCATTAAAAGGTATTAACTTATGGGACACTGAATATAAAAACGGCTGTCTTTACACCAAGCTTTATGCAAAAGATTTCAAAAAACTGCGTAAAATCGTCAAAAGCTCCGGTGTTAGAATTGATATTATTGATAAACAAGGTATTTACTTTTTAATTAAACGGCACAAAAGCAGACGCGGTCTTATATACAGCGCGATATTTTTTATTGTTTTTGTAATAATTATGAGCCGTTTTGTCTGGAATATCGAAGTTAGCGGAAGTGAAAAAATCAGTGATGAAATCATTATCGCAGCAGCCGAAGAATACGGCTTGAAAAACGGAACCTTTATACCGTTTTTTGATGAAAATGAGCTTAGCCGAAATATGATAAATCATTTTAAAGGTGACGTTTTATGGTTAGCGGTAAACATTAAGGGAAGTAAAGCTGTTATTGAAGTAAGAGATTTTGTGGAAGAAAAAATGAAAGAAACAGACACTGAACCCTGCAATATTATAGCTGATTTTGACGGAATAATTCTTTCAACTGAAAGCTATAAAGGTCAAATGAATGTTAAAGCGGGAAATGCAGTGAAAAAAGGCGACATTCTTATTAGCGGTGTTATGGAAAACGATGATTTATCTTCAAACTATTGTAACGCTGAGGGTAAAATTACCGCACTGCACAATGAAATCTTCGAAATAAAATATTCCACGAGCAATAAAGCTGAAATACTATCTGTTACGGACACTTTTTATAACATGAACATTTTCGGAATAAGGATTCCTCTTTCGGCAAAAGCTTTTAAAAGAAATGAAAACCCATTAAATTACAGAACATATTTTGAAATCAGCAATATTAAACTTCCGTTTTATATAGAAAAAAATGTGATTTACCAAATAAACAATACAAAAACAAACAATGATGATATTTTGTTCTCAGTAGATAAATTTATTTTAAACGAATTTCAAGAAAAGAAAAATACAACTGTTTTAAAAAGAAAATACAGCATATCCGCTAACGAAACCTCATTTGTTTTTAAATCGGCATATTATTGCATTGATTTTATGGGAGAAAAACAAGAAATTATAAAAGAAAATTAAAAAAAGTTATTGAAAATTTACGAAAAACTATTCACAAACTTAAAAATATGTGCTAAAATTTATTTGATTTTTAAAAAATAAATGTACAATTTGTTAGTCTAATAAATCAACGAGGTGTAATTTTTGACAGAAGAAATTTTTAATATAGATCGTATGGAGCATGCTGTGAGCCTTTTCGGCTCCTTCGACGAAAACATTAAGCTTGTGGAAAAAGAGTTTGGCGTCACTTTTATTACAAGAGGCAGTGAAATCAAAATTAAAGGCGACATAGAAAATGTTGACAAGGCAAAGCGCACCATTAAAAATCTGTTGTTTTTAATAAATAAAGGTGAAGCTTTAAATGAGCAAAACATCAGGTATGTACTTTCCCTTGTAAAAGAGGGAAACGAAGACAAGCTGATTTCAATGAGCTCCGACTGCATTTGTATAAGTGCTAAAGGTAAGCCGATAAAGGCAAAAACCTTAGGTCAGAAAAAATATATAGATGCAATAAAAAATAACACCGTTGTTTTTGGTATAGGGCCTGCCGGTACAGGTAAAACTTACCTTGCTGTTGCCCTTGCAGTTGCCGCTTTCAGGTCAAAGCAAGTAGGCAGAATAATCCTTACAAGGCCGGCTGTTGAGGCAGGCGAAAAATTAGGATTTCTGCCCGGTGATTTACAGCAAAAGGTTGACCCTTATCTAAGACCGCTTTATGATGCGCTGTTTGATATGCTCGGTGCCGAAAGCTTCCAGAAATATCAGGAAAAAGGCTGTATTGAAGTCGCTCCCCTCGCTTACATGCGCGGACGTACACTTGATGATAGCTTTATTATTCTTGACGAGGCCCAAAACACCACACCTGAGCAAATGAAAATGTTTCTTACACGTTTAGGCTTCGGCTCAAAGATTGTTGTTACAGGTGATATTACGCAAATTGACTTGCCTGACGGAAAGAAATCGGGACTTGTTGAAGTAATCAAAATTTTAAAAGGTGTTAACGACATCGAAACTGTCAAATTTTCCCAAAAAGATGTTGTAAGGCACCGTTTGGTTCAGGATATTATTAAGGCCTACGAAAAATATGAGGAGGTTAAAAAGAAGAAATGAAAGATAAAATCAAGGTAATAATCACAAACGATCAAAATGCTATTAAAATTCCCACAGGTATTCGTATGCTCATAAGAAGATGCTGCAATGCCGTTCTTGTAACCGAGGGCTTTGAAGGGTCTGTTGAAATCAGCGTTACAATTGTTGATGATGACGCAATCCATAAACTCAATTTAAAGCATAGAAACATTGATAGCTCCACGGACGTGCTTTCATTCCCTTTAGGTGCCGACGGAGTTTATGATATTAACCAGGACACGGGAGCTTTTCTGTTAGGTGATATTGTTATATCAATTGAGCATGCCGTTAAACAAGCTGAGCTTTACGGTCATTCGCTCGACAGAGAAATTGCTTTTCTTACCGTTCACTCTATGCTTCACCTTTTAGGCTATGACCACGAACAAGGCGGTCTTGAGCTTGTACGTATGCGTGAAAAGGAAGAAGCTGTTTTAACACAGCTTGGCTTAGTAAGAAGCGGCAGTTATTACACCATGGAGGAATAAATTTCCATGGAAAACTATATAAAGCTTTTTAAAAGCTTCGGCTATGCTTTCAAGGGCATTGTAAGGACAGTCAACACCGAAAGAAATCTGAGAATACATATAACCTGCCTTGTTTATATGTTTTCAATTTTAGGCTTTACCGATTGGTTTACCCTCAATAAATCCGAATGGGCAATTTTAGTAGTTACCTCGGGCACCGTTATTGCGGGTGAGCTTTTTAACACCGCTATTGAAAATGCAGTCAACCTTTCAACAACCGAATATAATAAATTTGCCGAAATCTCTAAAGATGCCGCTTCGGGTGCGGTTTTAGTAAGTGCAATTTTTGCGGTTATTGTCGGGCTTATTTTGCTTTTTCAACCAGAAGCTTTTAAAGCTATGTACAATTATTTTAAAGAAAATTTGATAATGCTTGCTGTTTTAATTTTAAGCATTATCCCTGCTACTGTTTTTATATTTTTCGGATTTAATTTTAAAAGGAAAAAATGATGGAAACATTTTCACAAAGAACCGAAATGTTAATAGGTACAGCCGCAACAAAAAAGCTGAAAAGCTCCTGTGTTGCGGTTTTCGGCATTGGCGGTGTCGGAAGCTTTGTTTGTGAGGCCTTAGCAAGAGCAGGCATAGGAAAGCTTATTCTTGTTGATAATGATACTGTAAAAGAAAGCAATATAAACCGTCAGCTTATTGCACTTAATTCAACTGTAGGCAAATTTAAAACCGACGTTGCAAAAGACAGACTTCTTGACATAAATCCCGAAATCAGTATTGAAGCCTATAAGCTTTTTTATCTACCCGAAACATCCGAAAAAATTGACTTTTCAAAATTTGATTACGTTGTTGATGCCATTGATACCGTATCGGGGAAGCTTCAAATAATTGAAAAAGCCTATGAAAGTAAAATACCCGTAATTTCCTCAATGGGCACAGGCAACAAATTAGATCCGACTGCCTTTGAAATTACGGATATTTACAAAACAAGCGTATGCCCTCTTGCAAGGGTTATGCGTTATGAATTAAAAAAACGGGGCATAAAAAAGCTAAAAGTGCTTTACTCTAAAGAAACGCCCATTAAACCGCAAGGACCTGAGAGGATACCTGCCAGCATTTCATTTGTGCCCTCTGTTGCGGGACTGATAATTGCAGGTGAAGTAATAAAAGATTTAATAAAAAATGTGGGAGACGCTGATTAAAAGCCGTCTCCCCTATTTTTTTGCCTTTCAGGTCTTTTATTTTTTTGCTCAAACAGACCGTCTTTGTTACAATTATAAATAAATTTTCCGCCGTAAACTTTTGGGAAATATATTGCACTGTCTTGTTCAGGATAAAGCTTAACGGTATAAATTCTATCAGTTGTGACATAGGAAATAAAATTGATATAATGCTCTTTTGTCATTTCATGATTAAGCTTTACATAAAACTCGTTGTCAATTTCCTGGATTTCCAATTGATGACTTGCATCGCTTAAAACAGCCGATAAAGCGTTAAGCTGCTTTCCGCAACAGGTAATCTGAGCACTTCCGTTAGATTGAGTTACACTGCCGCAGCAAGGGCAGACATAAAAGTGAGTACGGCTGAAATTTCCGCTGTTAGCTTTATTCTTGTTTAAGCTTCCTGTTAAAAGAGTTTCAGGGCTTACACCTAAAACGTCGGCAAGCTCACTCAAATATGAAACATCGGGAAATCCGTGGCCTGTCTCCCATTTTGAAACGGTCTTAGGCTGTATATTAAGGCGGTCTGCGACTTGCTTTTGAGTTAAGCCTTTTGATTTTCTAAGCTCGGATAATAATTTTCCATGTTCGATTAAGTTCATTTTTTACACCTCCGAAAAAATTATACATCTAAGCTTCGCCTTAAACAATCCACTAACCGTTGACCTGTGAGAATTTTTTACTTTGCATTACAGCCAATTGGTCACAGCGCTCATTCTCAGCGTGACCTGCATGACCGCGTATCCATTCAATTGTAACATCATGCTTTTCAATAAGATTTAACAATTCTTCCCACAATTCAGAATTAAGTGCAGGCTTTTTATCTTTTTTTAGCCAACCGTTTGCTCTCCAGGATTTTGCCCAGCCGAGAGTAATGCCGTTTGATACATACTGAGAATCAGTGACAATTTTCACCTTACAAGGCTCTTTAAGTGCTTTTAAGCCCTCAATAACGGCAGTTAGCTCCATTCGGTTATTTGTTGTAAGTGCTTCTCCGCCGCAAAGCTCTTTTCTTTTGCCCATATAATCAAGAATTGTTCCCCAACCGCCTGCTCCCGGGTTTCCCGAGCAAGCACCGTCGGTATATACAGTAACTTCCTTCATTACAAAAAATCTCCAAAACAGTTTTCTAAAATTATAGCATAGGCACCTGTTTTTTTCAATGCGCAACTAAAATATATTGAAAAATTTTTTTATTTGTGGTAAAATGTAAAGCAACAGTAAGGTTGGTGAAGTTAATGAAACAAAAAATGATAGATAATAAAAAATATCCAAAAAAATGTGCTAACTGTCATTTCGGTCGCACACCTGAAGATAAGGAAGTTGTACTTTGCGAAAAGAAAGGCATTATGTCCCCTGAAAGTTCTTGCAGACATTACGAATATGACCCTTTAAGGAGAGTTCCTGCTAAGCCTTTACTTCAAAACGATTTTAAGGCAGAAGATTTTGAATTATAAACTTTTACCGTAGGTTTTTATTCCTACGGTAATTTTATTTTTTAAACTCGCTTTTTATATAGCTTCTGAATAAAAGACTTTTTAGTGCAGCCTTATTAAAGGGAATTACCGGGTAAAGATAAGTGTAACCCGACACAGTTTTTGTAAAGGTTATTACAACAAGTACAATTAGTGTACCTACAATAAAGCCGCTTATTTGGAACATGGCCGATAAAATCAAAATCATTGTTCTTGAAATTTTTATGGCATAACCCAATTCATAGCTTGCTTGAGTAAAGCTTGCAATTGCAACAAACGCCATAAACAGTACCACTTCCGAAACAAACCAACCCGACCTTACAGCAAATTCACCAAGAACAAGTGCACCGACTATGGAAAATGAATTACTAAGTGAGCTCGGCGTATTCATAGACGCAAGACGAAGCGTATCTATGACAAATTCAACAATCAAAAGCTGAACAATAATCGGTACGGTGTTAGGTTCTTCAATAAGCATAAATTTAAAATGGTCGGGAAGATTTTCATGATAAATCGTGTATAAATACCAAACCGGCACAAGAAATAAATTAAGAAAAAACACAGTTGTTCTTACAAAACGTAAAAATGTTCCGATTATAGGTGAAAAATAATAATCGTTGACATCTTGTATAAAATCAAATATTCCCGTAGGTAATATTATCGCAGAGGGAGAACCGTCTGTCAGTAAAATAATGTTTCCGTCATATATACAAGCTGATGCGGCGTCAGGTCTTTCGGTGTAACGAAATTTAGGAAAAGGGTTCCAAGCTTGATTAGGTGCAAGACATTCTTTTAAGCTTTCCTGACTCATAGTAAGGCTTTCAACAACAATTGAGGACAGCTTTTTATCAATGTTTTTAAGCAGTTTTTTATCAACCTTATCATCAAGGTAGCATATAACTACATCTGTTTTGGATTTTGTACCTACTTGATAATGCTTCATAATAAGGTCGGTGTTTCTTATTTTTCGCCTGATAAGAGCAGTGTTGACAATTAGCGTTTCAACAAAGCCTTCGTGTGAGCCGCGCAGTACCTTATCGGACTCCGGCTCTTGCACATCTCTTGCAGGATAAGTTCTGCTGTCAATTATAATGCCCTCACTAAAGCCGTCCACAACAAGACCCACCGCACCCGAAAGAATAAGTGTAATAAATTTATCAAACTCTTTTTCGGTGTTAGATTCAATATAAGTGATATAACTGTCAAGAAGCTTATTGGCGTCTGTTGCGCTTTGCATATCCTTTTCGGTTAATTTTGCCATAAATTCAAGCATTTTTTCAAGCATTTCATCTTTTAAAAAGCCGTCAATAGCATAAAGGGTAGCTTTTTTACCGCCTAAAGAAATACGTTTTACCACAACATCAAAATTGATATCAGCTTTTAACCTTTTATTCATTTCATCAAGGTTGTTTTGATATTTATCGCTAAAAGTATTCATAATATAAATCACCGACTTTAGTTTTAGCAAAAGGCCGGTGATTTATTAAATATTAAATTATCTAAAATCTGACAAAGCAATACAAATACAGTAAACGCCTTGAGCTCCTGCATTTAACAGATTGTCAACACATTCTTTTAAAGTAGAACCTGTGGTTTTTACATCGTCACATAAAAGTATGTTTTTACCTTTAACTGAAACGTCACTTTTTACTTTAACGGAATTTTTCAAGTTTTCTGTTCGCTCTTTTCCGCTTAGCGTATGTTGGGACTTGGTGTCTCTAACCTTATCTAAAAGATCTTCACAAGGTATGAACAATCTTTTTGCAACAATTTTTGCTAACAGCTCACTTTGATTATAGCCTCTTGAAAGCTTTGACTCTTTACTCATAGGAGTAAAGGTTACAACATCAAAATCAACATAATAAAAGGCGTTAGCCACACGGAAAGCCATTTCAGTACCAAGCTTATCGGCATAAGATTTCATATTGTTGAATTTAAAATCACATATTTCAAACTTGATTTTTCCCTTATAAATATAGATACCGGCTACTGCAGGAAGCTTAACTGTGTTACCTGCTTCACAAGTACAGTTTGCAATATCATAACCGCAGTGAATACAAAAATCATTGCTGATTGCTTCGTTTTCTTCAAAAGAGCATTTGCAGTACTTATCCGTTATAGGTATCAATTCATGACAAATAGGACACTTTTTAGGAAAAATACATCTCATCAAAAACTCATAGGCTTGCTTCAAATAATCTAAAATCATTTTGAATTACCTGTAATTATTCAATACTTTCAGCTATACTTCCGAAAGGTTCAAGGCTTCTTTTTAATATGTTGTGCATAAGAGCAATAGCTACACCGTAATTAACCACGGGTACATTATTGCTTTCACAAACAGCAAGTCGGCTTTTCATTTCCTTTTCGCCTAACATACAACCTCCGCAATGAACTACAAGACTGTACTGTTTTAAATTTTGCGGAAACTCTCCACCGCTTGTAAAGTCAAAGTTGATGTCTTTTTGGGTAAAGTCCTTAATCCACTTTGGCATTTTAACAGTACCTATGTCATTACACTGTCTGTGATGAGTACATCCCTCGCTGATAAGCACCTTATCGCCGTCATTCAGATTTTTAAGCTTCACCGCACCTTTAACAAGCATTTCAAGGTCACCCTTATAACGTGCAAAAACGATGGAAAAGGAGGTTAAGGGAATATCATAGGGTAAAGCTTTACTTACAAAGCCAAAAACTTGAGAATCGGTAATAACAAGCGACGGTTTTTTCGATAAGAATTTTAGTGTGTTTTCAAGGTCAGTTTCCTTACAAACAATGCAAGTAGCATTATTATCAAGAATATTCCTTATTGTAATTTGTTGAGGTAAAATCAATCTGCCTTTAGGTGCAGCTTCATCAATGGGAGTGACGAGTAAAACAACATCACCCTCGTTTATCAAATCATCTACAATAGGTTTTTGCTTTTCTTTTGGTTTAAACTTTGCTAAAGCATTTTTTAATGTTTCAATGTTTAACCTTGTACTGCTGCTTACATATATTTCATTAGCATTGCTTTCTTCAATGCTCTCTAAAAGGTCAGCTTTATTGTAAGCTATAAGATAGGGTGTTTGACTTTCTTTGAAAAATGAAATCAGTTCATTGTCAAAGCTTCTCAAGCCCTTAGCGGCATCAACAACCAGCACGGCAATATCGGTTTGAAGCAAAATTTCTTTTGTTTTTTTCACTCTCAAATTGCCAAGACTTCCCTCATCATCAATACCCGGTGTATCAATAATCACAACGGGACCTAAGGGTAAAAGCTCCATTGATTTTTTTACAGGGTCGGTAGTAGTACCTTCAACATCTGAAACCACAGAAAGTGATTGACCTGTAAGTGCATTTACAAGGCTTGATTTTCCGGCATTTCTCATACCGAAAAAGCCGATTTTCAGCCTTTCACCGGAGGGTGTGGAATTTAAGCTCATAATACTCCCCTTTCTTTAGAAACGGAAATCTCTCCTGTTGGAATTTTTGATATCAAATATATTTTCCTCGGCAATTTTTCTGACCTTTTCTTTCGGTATTTTTTCAAGCTCTTTTTCAACTGTTTCAAAACCGATTTTCTTTGTTTTATCCGAGGCATAGTCAACAAGATATTCTGTCAAAGTCATTAGCGCATTGGGATGACAGCAGTTTAAAATTTGACCGTTTTTGCAAAGGCTCATAAACCTGTCACCTGTTCTGCCCTCGCGATAACAAGCGGTGCAGAATGAGGGTATGTGACCGTTTTCCATAAGCCAGGCAACAACCTCGTCAAGTGTACGCTGGTCAGAAACATCAAACTGCTCCGTGTCGTGGGGTCTTTCCTTTTGAGCGTAACCGCCGACAGAAGTTCTTGAGCCGCCGCTGACTTGTGAAACACCTAAACGCAAAAGCTTTGTACGAACAGCTTCACTTTCTCTTGTGGAAATAATCATACCTGTGTAAGGCACTGCAAGACGAATACAAGCGGTAATTTTTTCAAATATTTCATCGCTGATGGAATTGTCAAAGGCAGTCGGGTCAATGTCATCGGCATGTTTAATTCTCGGCACACTTATTGTATGGGGGCCTACACCGTGTACGGCTTCGAGATGCTCTGCGTGCATAATAAGACCTGCAAACTCATACTTGTAAAGCTCAAGACCGAAAAGTACACCAAGTCCAACGTCATCAATTCCGCCCTCCATTGCTCTGTCCATAGCCTCTGTATGATAAGCGTAATCGTGCTTAGGTCCTGTGGGATGAAGAGCCTCATAGCTTTCCTTGTGATATGTTTCCTGAAAAAGGATATATGTACCGATGCCCGCCTCTTTAAGCTTGCGGTAATTCTCAACGGTTGTTGCCGCAATGTTTACATTAACACGGCGGATATCACCGTTTTTGTGATGAACGGAATAGATAGTTTTTATGCTTTCAAGAATGTACTCAATGGGGTTATTGACGGGGTCTTCACCTGCTTCAATAGCAAGACGTTTATGTCCCATATCCTGAAGTGCAATTACTTCATTTTTAATCTCCTGCTGAGTGAGTTTTTTTCTTGCAATATGCTTGTTTTTCAAGTGATAGGGACAATATACACAGCCGTTAACACAGTAATTTGAAAGATACAGCGGTGCAAAAATAACAATTCTGTTACCGTAAAATGCAAGCTTGATTTCTTCTGCAATTTTATATATTTTTTCAGTGACTTCAGGCAGGTCGCAAGCTAGCAAAACAGACGCTTCACGGTGTGTAAGTCCTGCGCAAACCGTACTCGAACCGGATTTTTTAGGCCTTGCTTTTTCAAGAATTTCATTGATTAGGGTAAGATTATTCTTGTTTTCCTCAGCATATTTGAGGGTTTCAAGAATTTCTTCATTGTTGATAAATTCTTCTGCTTTTAATGATTTTGGATTATAAATTGCCACTTCAATCTTTCCTTTCTTATATCATATTATTTTAATATCGCCTCTGTCGGCCGAAATTTCAAAACCGATTTTTTTAAACTTTTCTTTTAACAAGTTAATATTTTCCGCCGACTCTCCGCCGGTAATAAGCTTGTTGTTATATAAGGTATATTTGCTTCGCTGTGTAATCGGAGTTAAGTTAGGCATTACAACATTTGCTCCGCTTAAAATGCCTTTTTCACGTCCGTTTTCATCAATAGTGCCAAGTGCAGTTGTAGCCGGCAATAAAATGTTCGGCTTGATTATTCTTATTATTGAAAGCAGATAACAGGTAAGTTCAACTTCACCTTGTTTTTCATTAGCAAAATAAGTGTCTTTATGAGGAATGAACGGACCTATACCGCACATATCGGGAGAAAATTCTTCTATGAATTTCAAGTCCTTTGCCATACATTCAATTGTTTGAAAGGGTGAGCCCACCATAAAACCGCAGCCTACCTGAAAACCGAGCTCTTTTAAATTTTTGAGACAAGCTATTCTGTTTTCGAAGCTTAATTCTTTTGGATGAAGCTTACCGTAATGGTCTTTATCTGCAGTTTCATGACGTAAAAGATACCTGTCTGCACCTGCCGTTTTAAGTTTCTGATAGCTTTCCTTTGTACGCTCTCCTAAGGAAAGCGTTACGGCACAATCGGGATACTTCTGTTTAATTTCACCGATTATTTCGCAAAGCACTTCATCAGTAAAAAAGCCGTCTTCCCCGCCTTGCAGTACAAAGGTACGAAAGCCTATGTCATAACCTGCTTTACAGCTGTTTAAAATATCTTCTTTATTCAAACGATACCTGTCACAGTTTTTATTGCTTTTTCTTATTCCGCAATAATAACAGTCATTTTTACAAATGTTACTGATTTCAATCAGACCTCTTATAAAAATTTTGTTGCCGTAAACTTCTTTTCGCAAGCGGTCAGCCTCATTTTGCAGAATTTTCCTGTTTTTATCGTTTCTGTTTTCAATGAGAAATTCATATTCCTCAAGTGTAAGAGAATGATTTTCAATAAGTTTTTTTGTTATATCAATTATATTTTTCATAACTTATTTATTTGAAAAAGCAGTTTTTGCACTGATTCCGTCAAGGGCACCTATCTTGCCTGAAAGAGCCGAAATTACATTTTGAGGCGCATCAATAGCAATTGAAATAATATTGACGTTTTTCGCCTTATGAGGAATACCCATTCTGCCTATTATATATTCGCCGTAATTGTGCAGAATTTCGTTGAGCTTGTCAACCGTTTCGGTTTTTTCAACAATTATACTTATAACTGCAATTCTTGTTTCCATATTACCTCCAAATGAAAAAACCGCACTTACAGTGCGGCAAAAAAATACTTATAAAAATATAAATAATCTTAACCGTCACCTTATCCTCAGAGATTAAACTCTTTATGTCAGGAAACTAATTGGATTATACTACAAATTTTCTTGTAAATCAAGTGTTTTGAAAATTAAACTTCTTGTGTAAGGGGAATTATTCCGCCTATATCAGTAAGTGACATACCGTTTATACAAATAGCTTTACAATTATGCTTCTTTAAAAAAGATAATATTTCTTTTTCATTTTGATGAAAGCTTAAATCACCGAAAAATAAAACTTCGTCTTGCGAAATTTTACCTGCAGCGCCACCGATAAACCCGTAATTTTGACCCTTTAACCTTATATCACCCTTTTTGATTAAAATCACATCAAAATCTAAAGCTGAACATTTTTGATAAATTGACACATCATCGGTGATAAAGGCTTTTTCGCTTATCGGCAGAATTGAGCACTTGGCATAGCCTTGTTTTACGTCAATGATTTTCAAATGTGTAATTTCATTTTTCAAATTTTCATCTATGTGCTTTTGATTTCCGATAATGCAATCACCTATAATAGCAAAATTTAAAATTATATCACGAGGATAATCACCTTTAATTTCACTATGACTTTCAATGACATTCATTTTTAAATCGGTCAGCCTTTTAATAAGGTCAGCTCTGTTTTTGTCTGCAACAATTTTTTTGCCGCCCAAATGAATAGCAGCCATATCACAGTGAAAAGCTACACTGCCGTCTATATCCGGATTTTCACCGCAAAAAATAATATCAATATCCCTTTTACGTAAAAACTCCCTAAGCTCAATTGGAATATCACCGCAAATTACACTTTTAACCTTTCCTTGAGGTAAATTGGGTTCTTTTACAAAGTCTGTCATAATATTATTGCCTCAAATGCTTGCCTGATATTTCTTACACCGACTACCTCTATTTTTTCTTTAAGCGATTCGGAAATATTTTTAAGGTTACTGTGAGGAATAATACACTTTCTAAAACCCAATCGTGCGGCTTCCTTTATTCTCTGCTCACAGTGAGAAACACCTCTTATTTCACCTGCAAGACCGATTTCACCAAAGGCAAGCACATCATCTTTTAAAGCGTAATCTTTAAGCGATGACACAAGAGCTAAGGCTATTGTTAAATCAAGAGCCGGCTCATCAAGCTTCATACCGCCTACAATATTTATGTAGGCATCCATATTTGAAAAGTAGTATCCTCCCCTTTTCTCTAAAACGGCAATAAGCATAGCAAAGCGGTTATAATCAAAACCGTTTGAAATTCTCCTGGGATTGCCGAAACCTGTTGAAGTGACAAGCCCTTGTATTTCAGCAAGCAGAGGCCTTGTGCCCTCCATAACGCAAGCAACGCAACTGCCGGGGGTGTTTTTAGGTCTGCCTGAAATAAGCATCTGTGAGGGATTTTCAACCTCTTTTAAGCCTTTGTCCATCATTTCAAAAACACCGATTTCATTTGTGGAGCCAAAACGGTTTTTAACAGCACGCAAAATTCTGAAAGAAAGATTTCGTTCACCCTCAAAATATAAAACGGCGTCAACTATGTGTTCAAGGACTTTCGGCCCAGCAATATTGCCGTCTTTATTTACGTGACCGACCATTATAATGGGAATTGAAAGACTTTTGGATGTACGCATGAAAAGATTTGCGCACTCTCTTACTTGTGTTATACAGCCGGGCGAAGAATTAAGCTCGGTAAAATTCATAGTTTGAATGGAGTCTACTATTACAATGTCAGGTTTAGTTCCGTTTATATGTTCACATATTGCCTGAACATCTGTTTCACAAAGAAGAAACAGGTTTTCCGTATAAACGCAAAGTCTTTCGGCACGAAGCTTAATTTGACTGTAAGACTCTTCGCCGGAAACATATAATATTTTGAGATTTCTGCCTAAAAATGTGCAAATTTGTAAAAGAATAGTTGATTTACCTATACCGGGGTCGCCGCTTAAAAGTACCAAAGAGCCTTTGACAATTCCACCGCCTAAAACCCTGTCAAGCTCTGCCATTCCTGTTTTATAACGGATTTCGTTGTCATATTCAATATCTTTTAAGGAAAAAGATTTTATGCTTTTTGCAATAGAGGTCATTTTTGGATTGGAGTTTGCCGCAGGGGCAACTTTAACCGTTTCTTCCAAGGTTGACCACTCATTACACTCAGGGCATTTGCCAAACCATTTAGGTGTTTCATAGCCGCAGTTTGAACATACATATATACTTTTTGACTTTCCTGCCATATTATCACTGACTTTCCGTTAAATAGTTTTCAAGACCCTTGACAATAGCTTGCGAGAGCTTTTGCTGATAGGCTTCATCTGTAAGGTTTTGTGCTTCTTTTTCATTTGACAAAAATCCACACTCAACCATAACGGCGGTGTTTACCGCATTATATATAAGATACACATCATCGGTGCATTTTTTAATAAGCCTTGTATTTTCAGGCTGAATATCACTGACTATGCTTTTTTGAATAGAATCTGCCAAGGCTTTGCTTTGTGCGTTTTCGGAAGTGTAAAAAACCTGTGCACCGCTGTATTTACTCTGAGTGAAATAATTTTGGTGTATACTTAAAAATATACTATCGGGATTATTTTCCATTACTTTCATTCTGTTGTGTAAATCAGAGGTCTTTTTAGCTTTAATTGTTTTACAGTCGCTGTCATAAATCAATTTGTCATCGGCTCTTGTCATAATAACCTTATAACCTTTTTCTTTTAAAATCTTTTCAAGCTTTAAAGAAATAGAAAGGTTAATATCCTTTTCAAGGTCACCTTTTTTTGATTGGGTGCCTCCGTCTTCTCCGCCGTGACCGGGGTCAATGATAATTGTCGGATGATTTTCACGGCTTACGGCACTGATTTTTTCGTAAGTACCGAAGGCAAAAAACAGCAGTGTTACCGTAACAGCAAAAAACATCACTGCAAAAAATAAAAGCTTTCTGAAATCAAAAATCAAATAAAGACCCTTTTTCATAAATCAATTACACTGCCTTTCCGCTAAATAACAGTATTTGTAATTTATATTTGAAAAAAGGCCTGTTTATAACTTATTCAAAGCCGTCAAAAGTAATATTGTTCTTTTTCATTATGTCTTCATTACTTAAAACCGCACCGGCTGAGGGCAAGTTTTTAGCTTTGTATCTTGACGGTTTTGCAAATTCGCCGTCAATGTAATCTCTTACAACAGCAAGCTTTTGATTTTTCTTGATTGTAATACAGCCGACGCCCTGAGTATCTTTCATGGTTTTAGGCGAAATTGCGGCAGTATCAATAAGCAAACATCTGCCGCCGGTTGTTTCAAGAACAAGCTGTTTATCTTCGGGAAGATAAACAATACTGCTCAGGGGCGACTTATCACTATAAGCTTTGATAAGCTTTTTACGGTTAGTCTTTGTCTCATAAGATGAAAGATTAACCTTTGCGGCCTTGCCGTTTTCAAAGAAAAACATCATATATCCCTTGTAGTCCCTTGTAACAACCATAAAAACAGCATTTTCACCCTCATCCATTGAAAGCTTAGAGGGTATATATTCACCGAGTACACTTGCTTTTGAGTCTGCAAAATCAGAAACACGTGCCTTGTAAACCTGATGTTTATCGGTAAAGAACAATAAATCATTATTGTTGCTCGATTCAATGCTTAACATAATTTCATCATTTTCTTTAAGCTTATGGTCGCTGCCCATACGAAGTGACAAAGGTGTAATCTTTTTAAAGTAACCCTCTTTTGTAAAGAAAAGATTAACGGGATAATCGGGCACTTCCTCTTGTGCTTCTTCCTCGTCAAGGTCAGTAACGTATAATAATTCGCTTTTTCTGTCCTTGCCGTATTTTTTAGCCACTTCCTGAAGCTCGCCAATGATAATTTTTCTGATTTTAGATTTTGAGGAAAGAATTTCGTTCATTTCCTTGATTGAATTTTCAAGTGCTTCAATATCCTTGAGACGCTTAATAATATATTCCCTGTTAAGGTGACGGAGCTTAATTTCAGCAACATATTCCGCTTGAACTTCATCAATGCCGAAGCCGATCATCAAGTTAGGCACAACTTCGCTTTCTTCTTCGGTTTTTCTGATAATGGCAATGGCCTTATCAATGTCAAGAAGTATTTTTTCAAGACCCTTTAACAGATGAAGCCTCTTTTCGGCTTTAGAGAGGTCAAAGCTTACTCTGCGGTGAACGCATCTACCCCTGAAACGAATCCACTCAAGTAAGATATCACGCACACCGAAAACGCGGGGATAACCGTCAACGAGAACGTTGAAGTTACAGGAAAAGCTATCTTCAAGAGGTGTTTGCCTGTAAAGCTTCTGCATAAGCTTATCGGCATCAACACCACGCTTTAAGTCAATTGTGATTTTAAGACCTTTTTTATCTGTTTCATCACGGATGTCCGTAATTTCCTTTACAGCGTTAGCTTTAATTCTTTCGATAATTTTATCAATTATAGCTTCCGCGGTTGTTGTAGGAGGAATTTCGGTAATATCAATACAGTTAAATTCTTTGTCATACTTGTATTTTGCCCTTACCTTAACACTGCCGCGGCCTGTACGGTAAATTTCTTCCATTTCATCGCGGTTATAAAGAATATATCCGCCGCCGACAAAATCAGGTGCAGGCATAGTTTCAATACAGTTATGCTCCTGATTTTTTATAAGCTCAATCGTGGTTTCACAAAGCTCTTTTAAATTAAAAGATGCAATTGAGCTTGCCATACCGACGGCAATACCGAAAGTAACATTTGCAAGAATTGAGGGAAATGTTACAGGTAAAAGCGTCGGCTCTTTCATTGAGCTGTCATAGTTATCAACAAAATCAACGGTGTTTTTATCTATTTCACTGAAAAGCTCATTACATATACTTTCAAGCTTTGCTTCGGTATAACGCGGTGCTGCGTAGTGCATATCCCTTGAATAAGCCTTGCCGAAATTACCCTTTGAATCAACGTAAGGATTTAAAAGTGCTTCATTGCCCCTTGAAAGACGAACCATTGTATCGTAAATTGCTTGGTCACCGTGAGGGTTAAGGCGCATAGTCTGACCTACAATATTTGCAGACTTGGTTCTTGATGAGCCTAAAAGCCCCATTTTATACATAGTGTAAAGAAGCTTACGGTGCGAGGGCTTGAAGCCGTCAATTTCCGGAATGGCTCGGGAGAGAATAACACTCATAGCATAAGGCATATAATTTATTTCCAGGGTATCGGTAATACGCTGGTCAATTTGTTCGCCGGCATTAGCTATGTGTGTGCTTTTTAAAAGGTCTTCTTCAGGATTTATGTTATCATTTTTCTTTTTTCTTGCCATAGATTTTCACCTCAGCTTACATCAGTCATATCAATATAAAGATGACCGTAATTAGCAATGTAGTCTTTTCTGCCTGAAAGATTGTCACCCAACAATAAATCGAATTTTTCGGCAGTAAGAGCCGCATCATCGGGGTCAATTTTTATAAGTCTTCTTGTAGACGGATTCATAGTTGTAAGGCTCATCATATCGGCATCGTTTTCACCGAGACCTTTTGAACGCTGAATTGTATACTTTGCGTTGCCGATTTCTTCAAGAGCATCAGCTTTTTCCTTTTCGGTATAAGCAAACCAGGTCTGCCCGCCGCTTGTGATTTCATAAAGAGGAGATTCTGCAATGAAAACCTTACCCTCTTTTATAAGCGTAGGTACAAGACGGTAAATCATTGTTAAAATAAGTGTTCTGATTTGGTAACCGTCAACATCAGCGTCGGTACAAATGATTATTTTGCTCCAGCGAAGATTATCCAAATTAAAGGTTGAAAGATTTTTCATAGCCTTTGAATTAACTTCAACACCGCAGCCGAGCACCTTTAACAGGTCAGTGATAATTTCACTTTTAAAGATTTTATCATATTCGCTTTTAAGGCAGTTTAGAATTTTACCCCTTACGGGAATAATTGCCTGAAATTCCGAGTTTCTCGCCTGCTTACAGGCACCTAAAGCCGAGTCACCCTCTACAATAAAAAGCTCTCTTTGGTCAACATTTTTACTTCTGCAATCAACAAATTTTTGTACGCGGTTAGCAAGGTCGTTTGATGTGGAAAGCGTCTTTTTAAGGTTAAGTCTTGTTGCCTCAGCCTTAACACGGCTTCGCATATTAACAAGAACCTGGTCTGCAATTTTTTCCGCTTCAAACTTATTTTCAATAAAATAAACCTCAAGCTGATGGCGTAAAAATTCCGTCATAGCTTCTTGAATAAACTTATTTGTAATTGCTTTTTTAGTCTGGTTTAAGTAGGAAGTTTCCGTTGAAAATGAAGACGAAACCAAAACAAGGCAATCAGCAATATCCTGGAACTTGATTTTAACGTCAGTTTTGGTATATTTACTGTTTTGCTTTAAGTAAGCATCAATTTGTGAAACAAGGGCACTTTTTACGGCATTGTCAGGTGAACCGCCAAACTCAAGAAAGCTTGAATTATGGTAATATTCAATAAGTTGCTTTTTATTTGAAAATGTAAGGGCAACATTGAGCTTGACCTTGTATTCGGGCAGATCGGCTCTGTCTTTACCGCTTCTGTCGGCTTGCCAAAACTGAACTGAAGTAAGAGCGTCTTCACCTACAGTTTCACTTACATAATCGCTTATTCCGTTTTCATAATAGAAAACAGTTGTTTCAAAACCGCCTTTAATTTGATTTTTAAATTCAAAATGTACTTTAGGATTTACAATCGCCTGACGCTGTAAAACCGATTTGTAATATTCCTCGGAAACATCGATATCGGTGAAAACCTCAAGGTCAGGCTTCCACTTAATTCTCGTGCCTGTGTCTTTTTTTCCGTAAGGCTCACTTGTCATACCGCCTACGTTAAAGCCTTTTTCAAAGCGAAGAAGATGTCTTTGTCCGCCGGATTTAATTTCAGCTTCCATATATTCACTCGAGAACTGTGTGGCACAAAGACCCAGACCGTTTAAGCCTAAGGAATATTCATAGCTTCCGCCGGAGTTTGTGTTATATTTACCGCCGGCATAAAGCTCACAAAAAACAAGCTCCCAGTTATAGCGGTCATACTTTGCATTGTAGCCTACAGGTATACCGCGGCCGAAATCCTGCACTTCAACGGAGCCGTCAGTAAAGCGGGTAACAATGATTTTATCGCCATAACCCTCACGGGCTTCGTCAATTGAGTTTGAAAGTATTTCAAAAACCGAATGTTCACAGCCTGAAATTCCGTTTGAACCAAAAATAACAGCCGGTCTTTTTCTTACCTTGTCAGGACCTTCAAGCATAAGAATATCATCGTTAGAGTATCCTTGTTTCTTAGCCATTATAAATCATTTTCCTTTCACATAAATCTTTTATGCCGAATACAAAATATTGTATACAGGCATAAAAACAAACACAACAGTTATAATCTACACTATTTTTCAAAAAAAATCAAGTAAAACCGCAGAAAGTCTTTAAAACTAAGTGTTTTAAGCCTTGAATTTAGGTGTTACTTTTTCTTCGTTTACGTTTTTAGGTATTTTGCTTTCATTTAAAAGACAGCAATTCATAATTGCCTCATCACCGAATTTCTCTCTAAGCTTTAACATAGTATCATCAATAATTTTCTGCTTTTTTGTTTTTTCATAGTCAAATCCAAAATGAAGCTGTTCGGAAATATTTTCATCACATAGGTTTATGGCGCGTACTGTTAAAGCTCTTATAGGATGAGCCCACGAATAATTCTCTTTAAAAAGTTCAGTGGCTTTTTTTGCAATTAGAAAAGCAGATTGTGTGCTTTCATCTAACGGGCACTGAAACTGACTTGTTTCAAAACGGTTGTTTCTTACACAAATTTGTACTGCGGTAGCTTGTAAAGACTCATTTTTAAGTTTTTTTGCCACAGTTTGACTGAGAGAAAGAAAAACATGCCACACTTCTTCGTCATTTTCAAGGTCAGCTTTACAGGTAATTCCATGACCTATACTTTTGACAGGCTCTTTAAAATCAGCAAAAGAAACGCTTGACGTATTCATTCCGTTGGCATTAAGCCACATTTCACTGCCCATAATACCGAAGATAGCCCGAAGCCAGCTTTCATTACATTTTGCAAGCTGACCTACCGTTGTTATACCGTAAGAATTAAGCTTTTCTGCTGTTTTTTTACCTATACCGAAAATACTGCCGACAGAAAGCGGCCAAACAATACTTTTAAATTTTTCACGGCTGATTTCAAAAAATGCGTCACGCTTTGCCATATCACTGCCGAGCTTAGCAAAGATTTTATTAAAGGAAAGACCTATTGAAACAGTTATACCAAGCTCATTTTTAAAGCTTTCCCTGATTTCATCTATTATAACATAAGGCGAGGAAAAAATTTTCATACTGCCTGTCAAATCACACCATACCTCATCAAGACCCATAGGCTCGATTCTGTCGGTGTAACGCAGATATATCTCATGAGCAGCCTTGGAGAATTTTTTGTATTGGTCAAAATGAGGCTCTACAATAATTAAGTCAGGGCACTTTTGTCTTGCTTGCCACAAAGGCTCCCCCGTTTTAACACCGTAACGTTTAGCCTGTTCGCTTTTTGCCAAAATTATTCCGTGCCGGTTTTCCTCATTGCCGCCTACCGCAACAGGTTTACCTTTGAGCTCAGGATTTAAGCTGCACTCAATTGAAGCATAGCAGGAATTCATATCCGAGTGAATTATAATTCTGTCCATATATCCACAACCTTAAAGAACATTTGTTCGGTAAGGTTATTATAATACAACAACCGGACTTTGTCAAGGATAATGTAAGGAGCATTAAAATATCCGTAAAAACTCATTTAAACCTTTAATGCTTTTTAAAGGTCAATTTCATCACAAGCTAAAACATAGCTCAAAATCACCTTTGCAGCCTCAAAAAAGCCGTCAATATTGATGCACTCGTCACTTTGATGCATACCGCCATGACCCTCAGGCATTTTAAGTCTTTTATATTCGGGAGTAATATGTGTACCGACCGAAAAAGCGTTTTTAAACTTTCTTGCGTAAGTACCCCCTGCCATACGCACACTTTTTAAGTTATCCCCTGTTTGTTCAAAATAAATTTTTTCAAAAATTTCAGGTAAAGGGCTGTTTTTATCAATAGAAAAGCCCGGTGAATTGTCTTTTTCAATTGCAGAAAATGAGTTTTCTTTTAAAGCGCTGTCAACAATATTTTCAAAGTTTTCCGGGTTCATAGTGTCGCCGTAACGTATATCAAAGCTAAGCTGAAGCTTACCTTTTTCAGTTTTGCAAAGTCCGTTTACACAAGTAGTTTTGCCGAAAAGAGGGTCTTCGTGATGAATACCCATACCGCCACCGTAATAACAGCTCAAAAGAGTTTTTGCACATTTTAAAATTGCCTTGTCATTTTGACAAACAAAATCGCAGTCAAGCAGGAAATCACTAAGAACAGCCATAGCATTAACCGAACCCTCGGGAATACTTGCGTGTTTCGGAGAGCCTTTTGCGTTAATTTTGATTACATTATTTTCTTTTGAAAGGCTTATATTATTTTTAGCAGAAGTTTTTTCAGTAAGCTCTGCGAAAATTTTTTCACTGTAAAAAACAGTAGCCGTAACATTGTCAAGAACTATGTTATAAGCCTGTCCACCCTCTATTGATATAATTTCACTGAAAGGTTTAATACTTTCTGCCATAAGGTGATAAATTCCCTTTTCACCGACGCTGCAAGGAAAATCAGCATCAGGCACAAAAGACACGTCACAAGGCACTTCATTTTTAAGGTATGCTTTTAAATCTTCCATACCGCACTCTTCATCAGAGCCTATAAAAAGCTCAAGAGTGCTGTTTAAAGGTATATTCTGCTCTTTCAAAAATGAAAAGATGCAGTATGTGAGCATAATACCTGATTTGTTATCCTCAGCGCCTCTTGCAATAAGATTGCCGTCAACAATCACCGGCTCAAAAGGTGATGTGTAAATCCAATCGTCACTTACGGGAACAACATCACTGTGACTGTAAAAACCTATTTTTTTACCTTTTGTGCCAAAACTGCAAAGGGCATAACCGCCGTCACGGTTAATCTTAACATTAAAGCCGTCTTTTTCAAAAAGCTCTGCACTTTTCAAAAGAGCCTCCATACATTCTTTACCGAAAGGTGCGCCCTCCTCGGCGGAAGCTTTTACAGACGGGATTTTACAAAGCTCAATCCATTTCTTTATTATATCTTCTCTGTTATTTTCAACCCAAGCTTCAAATAAGCTTATTATTTCTTTTTTTATCATAGCTTTATCACCTCAAAAATTTATCTGCCATATTGTAACACAAATTTTACTGCTTATCAATGTTATAATAAAATGATTCCGAAATATTTAGTTTGTTTAACAGCCGGAGTATACCTTTGAATTAAAGCTCACAGTAACGCCGGAGATGTAAAAAAGCTGTCCCTTTTAGGAACAGCTTTACAGAGAAAAAGGAAAGGTTATTTCATATTTCTCTCGTAAGATTCGATCATCTTTTTAACCATCTGACCGCCTACGGAACCGGCTTCTCTTGAAGTGAGGTGACCGTTGTAACCTTGTTTGAGGTCAACGCCTACTTCTGAAGCAGCTTCCATCTTAAACTTGTTGAGCGCTTCACGTGCTTCGGGCACCATACCGCCCTTTGAACTCTTAGCCATTTGTTTTTCTCCTTAATTTATTTTTGCGTTTGCAGTAATTATTTTGTGTTAATATTATAAAAATATAAATGTAATTATGTGCCAATATTTCAATAAACCATTGCATATTATTCATTTTTAATATATAATTATGAAAATTTATTCTTAGGAGGTCAAATAAAATGAACAAACAACGTATTATTGATATGCATATTCATTCCGATAATTCTCCTGACGGTATTCATTCTCCTATGTATATATGTGAGCAAGCAGTTGATAAAGGACTTCGTGCCATTGCTTTTACCGACCACTGTGAAATTGACAGATTTTTCAGTGAAAAGTACAACAGTATGATTTTTCACTCTTACTTTGAATGTAACAAGGCTAAATCCGCTTTTGAAGGTCAGCTTCTTGTTTTGTTAGGTATAGAAATAGGTCAGCCCTTATATAATAAAGAGCTTACGGAAAAAATCATCAACAATCACGCTTATGATGTTATATTAGCTTCCGTTCATAAACCTAAAGGCTTTGATTGTGACGTGAAAGAAATCCCCTATGATGAAATTGATGTTTATGATTTTATGAGAGGTTATTTTAATGAGCTTACGGAAATTGCCGCTTGGGATGGTTGTGATGTTTTAGCTCATTTAACCGTACCTATGAGACGTATTGAGGGAAAATACAATATCAACTTTGACTATTCAAAAATTCAAAAAGAAACCGATGAGCTTTTAAAGACAATTATCCGCACTAATAAATCTCTTGAAATAAATTCCTCAGGTCTGCGTCAACCCATTAAGAAGCCTCTGCCCGACGAATGTATACTTAAAAGATATTACGAATTAGGCGGCAGAAATATAACAATCGGTTCCGACGCTCACAAAGCAAGCGACGTCGGTGAGGGTATACTTGAATGTATGGCTATTACTAAAAAATACGGCTTTGAAAAGCTTAATTTTTACACCGGCAGAGAAATTTTAGAAATAAACAATAACGTTTAAGGAGCAGGAAAATGAAAAAAGAAACGGAAAGTCAAAAAAATTTTATCAGCATTGATAAAAAAACAATAATCGGTGTGCTTGTTTTACTTCTTGGTATTATGGTTTTTGCCGGTGTGCTTACACAGGTTATTCCTACCGGTATTTATGATACCGCAGAAGACGGCTCAATAATTAACGGCACCTATCACGAAATTTCACGTGAAAGCGTAGGTTACAGCTTTTGGCGTGTTTTTGTTGCCCCTGCGGAAGCTTTCATTTTTGCCACAGGCGATGCTATGACGGGTATTATAATCATAGCCGTAATTATTTTAATAGGCGGTACATTTTTGGTCCTTGATAAAAGCGGAGTGTTAAAATATATAATGTCCGTTATTGTTGAAAAATTTTCAAGTAAAAAATACGCACTTCTTGCGACAATGATTTTTTGTTGTATGCTTTTATCGTCCTTTGCAGGTATTTTGGAAGAAAGCATTACCCTTGTACCCCTTGCTGTTGCCATTTCTCTGTCCCTCGGTTGGGACTCCTTTGTAGGCTTAGGCTTCAGCCTTATTGCAGTTGCTTTCGGTTATTCGGCGGCAACCTTTAATCCCTTTAATGTTGGTGTTGTGCAATCAATGGCAAATCTTCCTGCTTTTTCAGGTGTACTTTTCAGAGTGCTTGTTTTTGCGGTTGTATATTTGATTATGGTATTTTTCTTTATAACTTATGCTAAAAAAATAGAGAAAAATCCGCAAAAATCAGTTTGTTATGAAAGCGACCTTAAATTAAGGGAGCGTTTTCTTGATGAAGAAAGCACAAAGGAAGCCCTTAAAAATCCTAATTTGCCTAAGGCAACAGGTGCTTTTGTCAAATCCCTTTTAGCAGTACTTATCATAACAATAATATGCTTAATTGCAAATACATTTATTAACGACCCAACAATTTCCGATATTTTAGGTTATGCTCCTCTCGGTGCTATGGCAATACTTTTCACTTCAGGCGGACTCCGTGCGGGAAAAATTTCCGGTTTCAGCGGAAAAGAGCTTAGGAAAGTCTTCGCTGAGGGCACAAAAACAATACTTCCCTGTGCACCGCTTATTATTATGATAATCAGCGTTACATATATTCTCAAGGCAGGAAAAATTATTGATACACTGCTTTATTGGGTCTATAATCTCATAAGTGACGTCAATCCCTTTGTGTCAATTCTCATAATCTTTGCCTTAATCTGCGTTTTTGAATTTTTCATAGGAAGCGGTACCGCAAAGGCTTTTTTGCTTATGCCTATTCTTCTGCCGCTTGTTGATATGATAGGCATTGGCAAGCAAACACTTATCGTTGCTTTTTGTTTGAGCGACGGACTTTGTAACGTACTTTTCCCCACAAACGGACTTTTAATCATTGCGCTTGGTATTATAAATATCTCTTACTTCAAGTATATACGCTGTTCGTGGAAGCTGTTTTTAATGGAATTTGCGGCAAGCGCAGGACTGCTTCTTTTGGGATGTGCGATAAAATATTGATTTAATAAAAAACTGAAGCCTTTTAACTCCCCGGTTAAACCGGGGGTTATTTTCACGCATAAATGCATCAATCAAAACCACCGGTTGAACCGGTGGTTTGCTCTGCCCCTTCAAGGGGCTATTA
>JBJEOK010000068.1:0-83945 GCA_051880695.1 Acutalibacteraceae bacterium
CTTTTCCCTCCCCCAGTTCAACTGGGGGTTTATTTCCACGCATGAATGCACCAATCAAAAAGCAGTCACATCAAATGCAACTGCTTAAATGAAAACTTATTTTATTGACGCCTCGTAGATATCTGCAACAATTTTATTCATAGCGTCAAAATTCTTTTCAATTTCACTTACAAGCTTAAACTGATTTCTTGCTCTTTCAAGATTGTGACCCTCGTGCTCAGTTCTGAAATAAACATCTCCGTCGAGATAGTCTGTTAAAAATCTTATACCGCATTCAAGTGTCATAAGCTTTGCAGAAAAAGCAAGGTAGTCAACCTCTGTTTTTGTAAGCGCCTCTGCACAAACACTTAAAAATCCCTTTGTATAGCTTTCAAAAAGAGGAAGTGAAATTTTAACCTTTGAAAGGTCGGTTTCGTCCTCAGCGGCAGTATTACCGCCGAAACGGATTGAATCCCCAAAATCGTAAAGTGAAAAACCGGGCATAATTGTATCAAGGTCAATTACGCAAATGCTTTCATTTGTATCATCATCAAAAAGAATATTGTTAAGCTTTGTATCGTTATGTGTAACTCTTAAGGGAATTAAGCCTTCTTCATAAAGCTTTAATACAACCTCGGTATCTGCTTTTCTGCTCAAAGCAAAGTCGATTTCATCTTTTACCGAAGCAGCTCTGCCCTTAACATCGGCAGCGATTGAAGCTTCAAGAGCAGCAAGACGTTTGGGAGTGTTGTGGAAATCCTGGATAATATCATAAAGCTTTTCCATTGGATAACCGCTTAAATATTTTTGAAAAGCACCGAAGCTTCTGCCTGCGTTTTCAAACACCTCAGGACTTTCAATTATGTTAATGGTGTGAGAATTATCAATATAATTATAAATTCTCCAGCATTTACCGTTGTAGTAACGGTAGAAATTACCGTCATTTGATTTTAAGAATGTAAGCGTTTCTCTGTCGGGGTTGCCGCCGGATTCTTTTATTTTCTCCCTTAAATATGTTGTTACACCGACAATATTTTTCATCAATTCATCAGGATTTTTGAAAACATGGGTGTTAATTCCTTGAACGAGGTATTTTTTTAACCCATTTGAGCTTTTGAAAATAACACGATATGTAGTATTTATATGTCCGTCACGCATCGTCTCAATTTCATAAGGCTCATCTTCAATACCGAATAAACGGCATACTTCAATTATTTCTTCGTTGATATTCATTTGTTTTTACCTTTCATTTATATTTATTTTAGCAAAACAATCGGGATTATGAAAACCCGGCGGCAATTGACCCATTTTAGCATAAGAATCATAATGCGGCAAATTAGTTAAATCACCGCATTTATAAAAATTGCCTTTGATTTTACAAGGTGATGCATCAAAGCTTTCGCCGTAAACTTTACTTATGAAGTCGCAAGGCACAAAAAGCTCCAATGACCAACCATCCTCAAAAATTTCCGTCTTGATTTCAGCTTCAACGTCAGCAAAGTCAGCAACAAAACGGCGGTCAAACTTACCCTCACCGATTTGACAAAGATAAGCACCGTTAGGGTTCATTTCAAAATTCAAATATTCTTTTCTGTGCTCAAAAGGACAGAAGAAAAACTCCATACAGCTGTCTTCCCAGATGTTTTCATCACGGTTGTGATTTTCACACCTTAAATCACTTTCATCAGTTCTCATTTTTAAAAATACACCCTTGTTTTTAACAAAGCACATTTTAAAAAAAGTATTATAATGAATTTTACTGTCCCAGTTGGAAAAAGAGAGACTTTCTTCTTTTACTACGCTCCAATCTGACTCATTTTCAAAGCAATATGTATTGTAAACCATCACTTAATATCCTCTTTCTTATTGAGAATATACATACGTGAATCGTTGTCAAAAATTGCTCTTGAACCGATAGGATTAAAGCTCATAGGCTGAACGGGTCTGAAGCCTGAATACATAAGGCTGTCACCGCCTACAACATAATTCTCTTTCTCACTGCGAAGCTTAACGGTGTTGCAAAGAAAATCGTAAAGCTTGCTTTCTTCAACATCAATTGAAACAGGCAAAGGAATTGAATTTATAAGTCCGCCGAATTCCTTGATATTTATTAACTGTGTACGGTTTTTAAGCTCATAATCGTAAGCTTCGTTAAGGTCGGCAAAGCGGATAATGTCATTTTCTCTGTTAGCGGAAATTCTGTTAATGAAATAGCCCATAATCGCTTGTGTTTTTTCTTTATTTGTAATCTGCCAGCAAGTCGTGTTGCCGTTTTCAAAGACGTCGCCTATTCGCGTAAACTCACCAAACTGTAAAAGCTTACGGTGCTCTTTATAAAATTCAATTTGCTTTTTAACTGCAACTCTTTCAAATTTTGTAAGCTTAGTGACGTCAAGCTCATAACCTAAAAGACCGAAAGAAGCTACATTAAAACGGTGCTCAATATTAGAGTAACGGAAATCATTAAAGCTGACAGCACAAGCAACGTGCATCGTCATAACTGACTGAGGATAACCGTAAGATGTGCCCGACTGGATTGAAATACGGTCAAGTGCATCGGTATTGTCACTTGTCCAGCATTGAGGCATATAACAGAAAGTAGCAAGGTCAAATCTGTTACCGCCCGAAGAACAAGCCTCAAAGAGAATTTCGGGGAATTTACCTGTAAGCGCATCCCATATCTCATATAGACCAAGGATATATCTATGGAAAAATTCACCGCTTTTTGCACCCTTTTGCCTTGAAAAAACATCGGTAAAATGACGGTTGTTATCCCACTTGATATATTCAATATTTCCGCAGCGGAAAACATCGGTCATAGTGTTTATAATATATTCCCTTACATCTGGACGTGTAAGGTCAAGAATAAACTGATTTCTGCCTTGAGATGGCTCATATTTATCGGTAGTTACTGCCCAATCGGGATGTGCACGGTAAAGGTCACTGTCGGGGCTAACCATTTCAGGCTCAACCCAAAGACCGAATTTAAGTCCCATTTCATTGATTTTTTCACTAAGACCCTTTATACCGCTCGGAAGCTTCTTTTTGTTAACTTCCCAATCACCAAGACCGGCTTTATCATTGTTGCGTTTGCCGAACCAACCGTCATCAAGGACAAACATTTCACCGCCGATTTGCTTTGTTGCCTTAGCAATTTCGAGGATTTTCTTTTCGTTGAAATTAAAATATGTAGCTTCCCAGTTGTTAACGAGAACAGGACGCTCCCTGTCTTTCCAATAACCTCTTACAATATGCTCCTTAACAAAGGCGTGCATATTGTGGCTCATACCGTTAAGTCCCTCATGACTGAAAGTAAGCACACTTTCAGGGGTGTAAAAGCTTTCACCCGCTTTAAGCTCCCATTCAAATTCAAAGGGGTTAATACCGTTTTGTATTCTGATAATTCCGTGAGTGCTCACCTCAGCTCTTGCGATGTGATTGCCCGAATAAACGAGATTAAATCCGTAGCAATCGCCGATATTTTGGCTGCACTCTTTCTTTCTCAAAGCAAAAAACGGGTTGTGTCTGTTTGATGATGAGCCTGTAATAGAGCCTATTTCACAAACACCGGAATTTAACGGATGTTCATGCTTATAGCGTTCTCTTGTCCAAGCGCCGTCAAAAGTGAGCATTGAATATTCGCCGTCTGCCGGAATATCAAGCTGCATACTCATAATTGAACGAATTTTTATCGTTTCTTTGCTTTTATTTATAAGTACTGCACTTCGTGTAATAACATCACAGTCACTAAATGCGGTATAAAAAAGATGAAGCTCTGCGCCGATAAACTCATCAGCGAGTACAACAGTGAGTGTTTCGCTGTCGCCATAGCTTGACGGCAGACCTTTAAGGTCGGGTTTAACCTTTGTAACGGCGGCACTTTTAAACTTAAAGTCAGTTGTAAAAATACCGTCATAACTTAAAAGCTGCATAGCAGGCTTACGATAGTCACCCTTACCGTAAGTTGAATATTCAAGCGGAATATGGTCAAGAGATAAGCTTGTATCTGCCTGACTGTATGCGGTTGAATTCGGATAACCTTGAGAATGCTTATCGTAAGCATAAGTAAATGACGAGTTGTTTCTTATTTTTTTGCCATAATAAATTGCTTCAAGGTGACCCGATGGCAACGCCCTGAAAACATAGCTTGTTTTTCCCGTTTGAATATGAAATACATTATCGTTGTTGATAAAAATCATATAAAAATCACTTAACCTTTCATATTTTTTCCTTTTCGTATATTTTACACCAATTATGCTTTTGTGTCAACACAAAAAGGCAGCGATTAGTCAAAAGACACCGTATCATAAAAATATCTACAATATTAAAGCAATTTTTTCAACAAGTTGATGACAAAAATATTGAAAATAAATTACAGTATGTTATAATTATATATAGTAAAATATTGAGGAGGTATTATTGTGCAAAAAATTATAGTTGCCGATGATGAAAGCAGGATAAGAAAATTAGTCTGTGACTTTTTAAAGAAAAACGGCTTTGAAACTGTTGAAGCGGAAGACGGCGATGTGGCCTATGAGCTTTTCAAAAACAATGAAGACAGCGTTGACCTTATAATTTTGGATATAATGATGCCCGGCCTTAACGGTTGGGAGGTATGCAAAAAAATCAGAGAAACTTCAACCGTTCCCGTAATAATGCTCACTGCAAGAGGTGAAGAATTTGATGTGCTTACCGGTTATGAAAGCGGTGCAGATGATTATGTTACAAAGCCTTTCAGCCCATCAATACTTGTTAAAAGAGTTGAGGCTCTTTTAAGGAGAACAAATCAAAATCAGCCAACGAAAGAAAAGCAGTTTAATGAGCTTATATTTAACGACGATGCTCACGAAGTAAAAGTTAACGGCAAAGAAATCGAGCTGACTCTGAAAGAATACAATATTTTAAAAAAGTTTCTTAACGCACCGGGCCGTGTTTTCAGCCGTGAACAGTTACTTGACAGTATTTGGGGATACGACTTTTCCGGTGACATAAGAACTGTTGACTCTCACGTTGCAAGGCTTAGAACAAAATTAGGTGAATGGGGCAACAGTCACCTGAAAACCGTTTACGGAATCGGTTACAAAGTTGAGGAATTTTAATGAAAAGCAATAAGAAAACTAAAAATAACACATTAAAACGCAGGTTTTCTTTGTTCAGTATGGCTGGCGTTTCCCTCTGTGTTATAATTTTCACTATTATTCAGTTTATATATATGGACAACATATATGCTTTTGCGGCTAAAATTATGATGATAAATTCTTCAAAGGACATATCCGAATTAAACTTTAACGATGATAATTACTTACCTACATTGTCCGATTACGAAGCTAACAGAGGAATTTACGTTGAAATATACTCCCCTCGTGATGTTCTTATATATACCACAATAGACAACCGTTTTGTCTTTGCGGATGAAGAAACAGACAATGATAAACTCGCACCCCGTTATATGAAAATCATTTCACACGCTGAAAATAATGACGGCAGCTTTTTTGAAATAAGAGAAGAGGTCTTCGCTTCGGCACAGTATATGGTCTACGGATGTTTTTTCGGTGAAGAAAGCTCTCTTTTGATATATTATCCCCTTGACGTTATACGCGAAAATGCACGGACTGCAAGCTGGGTGCTTTTTGCCCTTAGCCTTTTTGCACTTCTCACCTATTTTATTATTGTATTTGCCTTTGCCGTTGCATTCACAAAGCCCCTTGAAATTATTAACGGTGTGACTAAAAAAATACAAAGCCTCGATTTTTCACAAAGCTGTCCAAAATTTAAGATAAGAGAGCTTGATGAGCTTAGCGACAGCATTAACAATCTTTCTTTTTCCCTTGAAAATGCACTCGACGACCTAAAAAATAAAAACAGGCAGCTTGAACACGACATTGAAAAAGAACGTGCCCTTGAAAAATCAAGACGATCATTTGTTGCTAATGCTTCACACGAGCTCAAAACTCCTATTTCAATAATTCAAGGCTATGCCGAGGGAATGAAATACGGTATCGGATGCGATTCCACCGAAGAATTTTGTGACATTATAATTGAAGAAGCTACTAAAATGAACGAGCTTATTATAAAGCTTATGGAGCTTTTGCATTACGGCACAAATTACAAACTCAAATCCGAAGCCTTTAATTTTGCGGATTTAATAAATCAACAGCTTTCTGCGCTTAAAAAAGTGTTTGATGAAAAGAATATCCGTGTCATAAGGGATTATCCCGAAAATATGGAATGTTACGGTGACCCGGCTTTATTAAATATTGTTTTGAGCAACTATATTTCAAATGCCATCAGCCACACTGAAAACGAAAATGAAATTACCGTTTCAGCGGTAGAAACCGATAGAATTTATAAAATTAAGGTGTTCAATACGGGTAAGCAAATTCCCGGAACAGATATAGAAAACATCTGGCAGAGCTTTTATCGTGCCGACAAAGCACATTCACGAAAAGAAGGTCGCTTTGGCTTAGGTCTTTCTATTGTAATGACAATTCAAGAGCTTCACAAAGAAGATTGCGGAGTTATCAACAAACAAAACGGAGTTGAATTTTGGTTTGACGTAAAAAAAGCATAAACTATGGGCTTTGAGAAAACCTCTCAAAGCCCTGAATTTTTATTTGATAAGATATACCCTCGTTTCATAAGGTCTTGTCATAAAGCCGTTATGAATAACAGGGTTATTGTCATAGTTAGAAAGCACAAGCTCTGCGTCCTCAATTTTGAAATCGTTGCTTGCCACTCTGAAAGGCATTTCACCCTCACTGAAAGAACAGACAACAAGCATTTTTTCTTCACCGTAATGCCTTATATATGCAAAAAGCTTGTTTTCTGTTTTAAGAAGCTGAAAATCACCGTATTTTACAATATCATTTTCCTTGCGGAATTTAAGAAGCTTTTTATAATAATTAAGAATTGAGTTCGGGTCATTTTGTGCCTGCTCAACATTTATTGTAGTGTAGTTGGGGTTAATCTCAAACCAAGGTTCATCAGCCGTTGTAAAGCCTGCATTTTTCTCAGCGCTCCATTGCATAGGTGTTCTTGCATTGTCGCGGGATGCGTACATACAAAGCTTCATCGTAAATTTATCGCTGAAACCGAGCTTTCTGAAAAGTGCATAGGTGTTTACAGCAGAAACGTCCTTATATCTGTCTATCGTCGGGATATTAGGGTTAGTCATACCGATTTCCTGACCTTGATAAATAAAAGGTGTACCCGATTGACAAATATACATCGTGGCAAGCATTTTACCGCTTTCCACACGATATTTTTCACTGCCGTAACGTGATATAATTCTCGGTTGATCGTGATTTTCAAGATAATTGGCATTCCAGCCTTTATTATAAAGACCTGTCTGCCAATTTTTATAAACTTTTTTAAGGCGAGAGGGACGGAAAGGCGTTTTAATCCAGTTTGTGATTATGTTGTCACAGTTCATATGTTCAAAGTGGAACATCATATTGAGAAGCTGATCATCACCCTCTCGTATAAATTCAAGAGCTTTTTTAGGTGTCATCATAGGAGCTTCACCGACTGTAAAGCAATCGTATTGATCATAAACTTCTTTAAATTCACGCAGATATTTTTTAAGGTTAGGGCCGTTGCTGTAATGCTCAATACCCGTAGCGGTAGGAAGCGGAAAACCGTTAGGAAGTCCCGGCTTTTTTGAAATGAAAGTGATAACGTCTTCTCTAAAGCCGTCAACCCCCATATCAAGCCAGAAACGGATAATGTCCTTTACTTCTTTTCTTACCTTTGGATTGTCCATATTGAGGTCGGGCTGACCCTTAGCAAAAACATGCAAATAGTACTTGTCTATTTCCTTGCAGTATTCCCAAGCCTTGCCTTGGAAAGTTGAAAGCCAGTTATTAGGCTCCTTACCCGGTTTTCTGCCCTTACGCCAAATATAATAATCGTGATAAAGGTTATCCTCACCTTTCATACTCTCCTTAAACCATTCGTGCTCACTTGAGGTATGATTGATAACAAGATCCATAATAATTTTTATATTTCTCTTATGGGCTTCTTCAATAACCTTTTTAAATTGCTCAAGAGTACCGTAATCCTCTGAAATGTCACGGTAGTTAGCAATATCATAACCGTAGTCAGCGTTAGGTGAGGGATAAAGCGGTGAAAACCAAATTGCATCTACACCTAAATCTTTAATATAATCAAGCTTTGAAAGCACACCTTCAAGGTCACCTATACCGTCACCGTTACCGTCGCAAAAACTGCGGGGCCATATTTGGTAGACAGACATTTCTTTATACCACTTTCTTTCCATGGGGTTTTCTCCTTTTTGTAATATTTCAAAAAAAGAGCTGTCTATGTTAATAAACAGCTCTAAATTTCAAACAGATTATTTTGAAGCTTTCTTTGCTTCAATTTCCTTAACCATTTCAGCTTGACGCTTTTCTGTAATTGTGTAGAAGAACATGGGAACTGCACAAGCAAACATACTGATTACACCTGAAAGAACAAGCATATTCCAAAGAGTGTTTGCACCCTCTTGTGTGATATAACCTGTTTCGGCGTCAATACCAGCTGCTGCGAAAGAAATAACACCGATAAAAGCACCAACTGCCATACCGATTTTGTTGATAAGGGTCTGCATAGCAAAGCAGATGCCCTCACCTCTTTCACCTGTTTTCCATTCAAGATAATCAACAGTATCACCAATCATAGCATAAGTGATGATGTTATTAACACCCTGAGGAATACCGAGAAGAACAAGTGCTATTGCTGCAACAACAAGCTTCCAAGGAGCATCATATCCTACAAAGTACATAATGCCCATTACAACGCCGCCGAAAATATGAACGGCAATATAGGCCCATTTCTTAGTGAACTTCTTACTCATCCAAGGAACGAGAATTGATGCCACAAGACCGCCGGGAACAACAAGCAGTGTAATAAGTGAATACATACCTTCATTTTGAAGAACATACTTTGCGAAGTAAAGACCGCCTGTGTAGGTGTAAACCATTCTTGCACCGCCGAGAATACCCGAAAGAACGATGAGGAGAAGCTCCTTATTCTTAAACAAAAGCTTTAAGTTATGACCGAATGAGGGAGGATTATCATCGGCAGTAAAGCGCTCTTTTGTGTGTTTGAAACCATAGAAAAACATAGGAATTGCAACAATAACTAAAACAGCAGCGCAAATGAAGTATGTCCATTTGAGAGTATCAGCATTTGCAATTTCCTGACCTTTAATAACAGTGTTGATAAAGGTCTCTGCTGCCTCTTGCTGTGTAATACCTTGATTTTGAACAATTTTTGCAATTTCAGCAGCCTTGTCAGTCATAATACGACCCATATCATCAGCAGTATACTTAAACTTTGCAGTAACTGCATTTGTAATGATAGGTACACCAACAGTAACTATACCTGCGCCGAGAGTACAAAGAAGACGGGTGATTGTAAGCATATTACCTCTTACAACTGTATCGTTTGTCATACAAGTTGAAAGACCCCAATAAGGAACGTCAGCAACAGTATAAACAACTGACCAAATAACATAAATAATGGCAATGATAATAAACGATGATGTTGCTTTTGCCTGGAAAGCAGGTAAAAAGCAAATTATTGTCATTATTGCAATGGGAAAAGCCATCCATTTAAGGTAAGGGCGGCATTTACCCCATTTTGTACGGGTTTTGTCAACAATTGAGCCCATAATAGGGTCATTGAATGCGTCAAAAATTCTTGTACCGAGCATCAAATAGGCAACTGCCATTGAACCGGCAACACCGCCGATTGTAACACCCTCAGCGCCGAAAAGAAGTGCATCAGTAAGGAAAATTGTAAGATATGAACCGATAATTGTACAGATGAAATTCTGTCCGAAGCCGGCAATACCGTAGGCTATTGCTTCTTTAGGCTGAAGTCCGTCGCCGGGAGTTGTGCCGTAAAGTTTGTGTAAAAGATCGTTTACTTTCATGTTTTTTATCCTTTCTTTCAGAAAAAAATCCATCTTTTTCAACTATACCATTTTAACATAAGCTTCTACTAAAAGGCAAGGAAAAAAGTTAATATAAATTCACTCCATTTTTTGTTAAATATTACTCACAAGAAAAATATTTTTTAATATATTGACCTGTATAGGAATTCGGTGATTGAGCAACTTCCTCGGGAGTACCTGTTGCAACAATAAATCCGCCGCCGTCACCGCCCTCTGGGCCTAAATCAATTATATAGTCAGCACATTTTATAACATCAAGGTTATGCTCAATTACAACAACACTGTTACCGCCGTCAACAAGGGTGTGAAGCACGTTGACAAGCTTATGCACATCAGCGGTATGAAGACCTGTTGTAGGCTCGTCTAAAATATAAATTGTTCTGCCTGTTGCAACCTTCGAGAGCTCGGTTGACAGCTTAACCCTTTGAGCTTCACCGCCTGAGAGCGTTGTTGCCGACTGACCTATTTTAATATAACCGAGACCAACATCATAAAGTGTTTTAAGCTTACGGTAAATCTTATTGTGGTTTTTGAAAAATTCCATACCCTCCTCAACTGTCATTTCAAGCACATCGCAAATTGATTTACCGTTATATTTAACCGCTAAGGTTTCACTGTTGTAGCGCTTTCCCTTGCAAACATCACAGGGTACAAAAATATCAGCAAGAAAATGCATTTCAATTTTAACAATACCGTCACCCTGACAGGCTTCACAGCGGCCGCCTTTTACATTAAAAGAAAATCTGCTTGCAGTGTAGCCTTTAGCCTTTGCATCGGAGGTAAGTGCAAAAAGCTCACGAATATCTGAAAAAACACCTGTATAGGTAGCCGGATTTGAACGCGGAGTTCTGCCTATGGGAGACTGGTCAATGCTGATAATTTTGTCAAGGTGCTCTATACCCTCCATTTTTCTGAATTTACCGGGTATTTTTTTTGCTCCGTTAAGCTCATTGCTGAGATATTTATATAAAATTTCATTTACAAGTGAAGACTTTCCCGAGCCGGAAACACCTGTGACGCAGACAAGCTGACCGAGAGGAATTTCAACGTCAATATTTTTAAGATTGTTTTGAATTGCACCGTAAATTTTCAGCTTGTTGCCGTTACCCTTACGTCTTTTTTCCGGAATTGGGATTTCTTTCTTGCCGCTTAAATATTGACCTGTGACAGAGCTTTCACAGTTTTTAATATCTTCAACATTGCCGCAGCAAACAATTTCACCGCCGTGAATACCTGCACCGGGACCTACGTCGACAATATAGTCAGCCGCATACATGGTATCTTCATCGTGTTCAACAACAATGAGTGTGTTGCCGATATCTCTCAAATGCTTGAGGGTGCCTATTAACTTTTCATTGTCACGCTGATGAAGTCCTATGCTGGGCTCATCAAGAATATAAAGCACACCCATAAGTGAGGAACCGATTTGTGTTGCAAGGCGTATACGCTGACTTTCACCGCCCGAAAGCGAGCCCGACTGCCTTGTAAGCGTGAGATAATTAAGCCCTACACTTTCAAGGAAAGTGAGCCTTTCAACAATTTCTTTTATAATAAGCCTTGCTATCAAAAGCTCACGTTCACTTAGTTTATTATAAAGGCTTTTTACAAATTCGAGGCATTCGCTGATTGATAATGAACAAACCTCGTGAATATTCTTTCCGTCAATTGTAACTGCCAGAACATCTTTATTTAACCTTGCACCACCGCATTCTTTACACTCATTTGTTGTCATAAGTGCCTCAATTTCACGGCGGGACCAATCAGAAGAAGATTCATTATAACGGCGCTGAAGATTGTTTACAAGACCCTCAAAATCGGTATAATAAGTACCGCCGCCGTAAGATGTATTTCTTTCCATCTTCATTTTTTCACCGTTTGTGCCGTAAAGAAGTGCATTGTAAGCTTCAACGGAAAAGTCCTCGATAGGTGTATCAAGGGTAAAGCCGTATTTGTTTCCAAGGGCGTTATAATACATTCCGGCAATTGAGTTTTCGTCCTTTGCACTCCAACCGGAAGCTTTTATTGCACCTTGACGAATTGAAAGCTTCCTGTCGGGAATAATCATTTCCGGTGAAATTTCCATAAACACACCTAAGCCGGAGCACTTTTTACACGAGCCGAAGGGACTGTTAAAAGAGAACATTCGCGGTGTAATTTCACCGATGCTTACTCCGTGTTCGGGGCAGGCATAATTGAGGGAAAACGTAAGCTCCTCTTTACCGATTACGTCAACGTTAAGTATGCCCTCTGAAAGCTTTGTAGCAGTTTCAATAGAATCGGCAAGACGTGATTTAATATCAGCCTTTACAACAAGTCTGTCAACAACTATATCAATATTGTGCTTCTTTGTTTTTTGAAGCTTGATATTATCGGATAAGTCCAAAATTTCACCGTCAATTAGTACCCTTACAAAGCCGGACTTTCTTGCATTTTCAAGCTCTTTAACATACTCACCTTTTCTTCCTCTTACAATAGGGGCGAGAAGCTGAATTTTAGTACCTTCAGGTAAAGTGAGTATTTTTTCCACAATTTGGTCAACTGTCTGCTGTTTAATTTCTCTGCCGCAAACAGTACAGTGAGGAACACCTATTCTTGCATAAAGCAAACGAAAATAATCGTAAATTTCCGTAACTGTGCCGACTGTGGAACGGGGATTTTTTGAGGTCGTTTTTTGGTCGATTGATATAGCCGGTGAAAGGCCCTCAATGTAATCAACGTCAGGCTTTTCCATCTGACCCAAAAACTGCCTTGCATAAGATGACAGCGACTCGATATATCTACGCTGACCCTCAGCATAAATAGTATCAAAAGCAAGTGAGGACTTACCCGAGCCCGAAAGTCCCGTAAAAACCACAAGCTTATCACGGGGAACTGTTAAATCAACATTTTTTAAGTTGTGTTCTCTTGCACCTTTTATAATCAAATCTTTTTGAGACATAATAACTCCCCTTATTTCATCATAGCCTTTAATTTTTCAATCTTATCACGTAAAAATGCAGCATGTTCAAATTCGAGTATTTTAGCGGCATCTTTCATTTCCGCAGTAAGCTGTTTTATAAGCTTTTCTTTATCAATTCTTGACAGCTTCTTAAAGCTTCTGTCACTGTCAACCTTTGTTGTGGAAATTTCAAGCACGTCTCTAACTTGCTTAACAATTGTTTTAGGAACGATTCCGTGCTGCTCGTTATATTCATTTTGTATTCTGCGTCTGCGTTCCGTTTCGCTGATTGCATACTCCATTGACGGAGTAATTTTATCGGCATACATAATTACCTGACCCTCGGCATTTCTTGCGGCACGGCCTATTGTCTGTACAAGAGAGGTCTCTGAACGCAAAAAGCCCTCTTTATCGGCATCCAGTATAGCCACAAGGGAAACCTCGGGCAAGTCAAGACCCTCACGAAGAAGATTTATACCTACAAGCACATCAAACTCACCAAGACGCAAGTCACGGATAATTTCCATCCTTTCAATCGTGTCAACATCATAATGCATATATCTCACACGAATACCCAAATTGTCAAGATAATCGGTAAGAGACTCTGCCATTTTTTTAGTAAGAGTGGTTATAAGCACACGCTCATTTTTTTCAACGCGGTTATTTATTTCACCTACAATATCATCAATCTGCCCCTCGGTAGGTCTAACTGAAACAAGAGGGTCAAGAAGTCCCGTAGGACGAATAATCTGCTCAACAATCTGTGCGCTTTTTTCTTTTTCAAAGGCACCGGGTGTTGCACTTACAAAAATTTTCTGCCCGACACGCTCATAAAATTCATCAAATTTAAGCGGTCTGTTATCATAGGCTGACGGCAGTCTGAAGCCATACTCTATAAGGCTTTCTTTTCTTGAACGATCACCTGCATACATAGCGCGAAGCTGAGGAAGCATTACGTGGCTTTCATCAACAAATAACAGAAAGTCATCGGGAAAATAATTGAGCAAGGTAAAGGGAGCCTCCCCTGCCGGCCTGCCGGTCATAATGCGCGAATAATTTTCAATGCCCTTGCAAAAGCCTGTTTCCCTGAGCATTTCAATATCGTAAGAGGTTCTCTGTTCAATTCTCTGTGCCTCTAAAAGCTTGCCTGCGGCAGTGAATTCTGCCACACGATCATTCTTTTCTTTTTCAATTTGCTCAAGTGCGGCTTCAAGCTTATCCCTTGCAATTACGTAATGTGATGCAGGATAAATTGCAACGTGAGAAACAACATTTTTCACTTCGCCCGTAACAGGGTTAATTTCACTTATGCGGTCAATTTCATCACCGAAAAATTCAACTCTTACGGCTGTATCGGAAGTATACACAGGATATATTTCAACAACATCGCCACGCACACGAAACTTATTGCGGACAAAGTTTATATCATTTCTGTCATACTGAATTTCAATAAGCTTTGCTATAAGCTCGTCACGGTTTTTTTCCATACCTGTACGAAGTGAAATAACCATACTGCGGTAATCAATGGGGTTACCTAAGGTATAAATACAAGATACGCTCGCAACAATTATAACGTCTCTGCGCTCGGATAATGCGGAGGTTGCCGAGTGACGGAGCTTATCTATTTCATCATTTATAGCGGAATCTTTTTCAATATAGGTGTCCGTTGTGGGAATGTAGGCTTCAGGCTGGTAGTAATCATAATATGAGACGAAATACTCAACGGAATTATTCGGAAAGAATTCTTTAAACTCACTGCAAAGCTGTGCCGCAAGAGTTTTGTTGTGAGCCAAAACAAGAGCAGGTCTGTTAAGCTTTGCGATTATATTTGCCATAGTAAAGGTTTTACCTGAACCGGTTACACCCATAAGGGATTGCTCTTTATAGCCTTTTTTTACTCCTTCAACAAGCTTTTCAATAGCCTGCGGCTGATCGCCGGTAGGTGTGTATGATGAAACAAGCTCAAAATGATCCATAGTAAAACCTCCCTGTATTTCTTGTAAGCATACCTTGGAATTATACCACAATTATTTTTAAAATAAAAGCCTTAGTTATACTTTTCTTATAAATCTTTTATAAAACAAAATTTGAGCGAGTATTCATATCCTGCTTTAACAGGAAACGAATACCCGCTGTTTTAGTTATATTTGATACCACTTAATTTCATTTGCTTCCAAATGGAGATTTAAGCTTGTACCGTCGCCGAGATAAACAATAGTGTCTTGCGGCTCGTAAGTGTTATTTACAACACAGTATTTTCCGTTTTTAACGTAGGCGTGTACTTCAACATTATAATTTGTTGAATACCAACGGTTAAGCTCATCTTCGGCAGAAGCGCTCCACAAAATTGCACGGTAGAGAACACGGCTGTTTTTGAACGAATAAGGAAGACCGCTGATGTATACGCCCCTACCCTTTCCAAATTCTTTAACAGCCATCTGTACTTCCTCAGCGTGTCTGACGGCAAAGGGAAGCTCAGTCGCATTTTGAATAAGAACAGTTGTACCGTCAAGAGCAACAATGTTTTTCTTGCCCTCACCGAAATCGACCTCACCGTCTGCATCGGCAAGAATAAAGTGGTCCCTGTGCTCTTCAGTGTTATATCTGCGGGTGTTGAGTGTTAAGCCGTTTTCTCTTTCAACACCGAGAATGTCATCAAGCTGGAAAAATTTACCTTGCCATTGATGTGCCGCAGGCTCACCTACACCGATGAAGCCGCCGCCGTTATAAACAAACTTCTTTACGGCTGTGATTATTTCTTCGTCTATCCAATACTCACCGCCGGACTGTGCAGTATCAGCATCACCTACATTGATGATAACATCAAAATTGTCAAGAAGCTTTTTATCATTTTTAATGTCATCAAAGCTGATAAATTTTACATCAAAGGGTGCGCCGCTTAAAGCTTCGATAATGCCGAAATATGAGTAGTTCTGTCTGTAATAAAGTGCATGATGAACCATGTGGTTACCCCAACCGCGCATTTTACCCCAACAGTTGAGTACGGCAACTCTCTTAACACAATAAGGTGTTACACCGCAAATGTTATCATAAAGGGTTCTGAACTCGTTACAAACATCCTTGATATAATCAACAAAGTCAGGAAATTGAAGTGCAAGTTTAAGGTATCCGCCGTAACCGATACGAGAAATGGGACTGCGTAAAATTGCACGCCTTGCTGTAATCCAATTGACCTTTGCCTCAGTAATGGGGTCACCGCCCTCACAGAAAACGTCGGGGAAGAAATAAGGTAAAAATCTGCCCTCGGTGTACTTGACTCCTTTTATATCACTGAAAAGGCGAAGTGTTGCACCGTTGCCGACACTGCCAACAACCGCATCAAGTCCGATTGACTCAAACTCCTCCATAAAAGGCTCCATACCAATCCAGTGGTCGCCCATAAACATCATAGCTTCCTTGCCGTATTCATGAACGATGTCTACCATTTCTTTTGCAAGCTTTGCAACTTCACGTCTCTGGAATGCTTGGAAATCCTTAAATTCCTTTGAGGGAATACGGTAAGTGTTATTCATATAGCCTTGGTCGATAATAAATTCGGGACGGAAAGTATAACCGACTTCCTTTTCAAACTGTTCTAAAATATAAGGGCTTACGGAAGCGGTATAGCCGTACCAATCAACAAATTTTTCCCTTGCCAATTCGTCAAATACGAGAGTAAACTGATGAAAGAAAGTAGTAAATCTTACAACGTCTACATAATCGTGAGTATCAAGGAATTTACGAAGCCTTTTCATTGAGTGAGCTCTTGTTTTAGGCTGACGGACATCAAAGGTAATCTGCGGCTCAATATCCCAATTGTTGACAACTGCGTTATACATGTGTACGGGATCCCACATAATATAAGCCAAAAAGCTTACGGTATACTGATGGAAAGGTGTTGTGCTGATAACAACATTTCCGCTTTCCTCATTGTATGACCAAAGGCTCGTAGGTACCGGCTCACCTGTTGTACGGTCCATAACCTCCCACCATTTTGTAATGTCGTCAAAGCTGTTTACTTTGAGCATATCGGGGTAGAGATGGTCCATGAGATGAATTTCAAGCTTATCCCCGGTTGCAGTATGAAACGGTGTCATAATATACATCTGCTGAACCTCATCGGGATTTGCCTTTGCCCATTCGTTATCCTTACGGGTGGTATAATAGGTTGCGTAAACCTTTCCTCCCGCATCTTTTAACTCTTTTGGAAATTCGGTGCCGTCACAGTCACGGATGGCATCGGCACCCCAAACATCCATAATTTCAAGGGTTTCTTTGATTACGTCCATATCCGTCGGAATAGTAACTCTGCCTTTTTTATCAGCCATAAAATAAACTCTCCTTTATTTTTCAATAGTAATTATTTCGTTATTTTCCAATTTCATTTTGCCGCCGCCCATTTTCCTGCGTTTAAAGGGAACACCCTTACGGACAAAGAAACGGTTATTGGCAATATATGCGTCAGGATTACCGCAAGGACTTACAGTACCGCCGAGATCATCAACACTCAGATTATCGGTGAAAGTGTTATGTATCGCCTCTTGTAAGCAGAACATAATACAGCCGCCCTCGTTAAGCCTTGAGTAGTTTTTGGAATAAACCGTGCCGTCACCTGAGTCTGCGTCATAAGCCATACCGTCTTGATTAAGCTTAGTATCAACTGCCTCATTAAACTGAAAAAGCGCATCCTTACATTTCCACGGCCAAATTGCAGCCGCAACCTTACCCATTCTCTTTTGAGGATAGCGGTAAACTCTGTCATTCATTTCGATAGCACAGCTATCGGAAACATTGTGCTCAACTAAGGGTTTAAGCACATACATAGGTGTGATTGCATCTCCGCCGATAAATTTGGTGTAATTGTTACAGAGCTTAACATTTTCATGACCGTACTTTTTAAATGTTTCGGCATCAAGCTCTTTACCTGAAAAATCCTTATGTCTGTATGTATAACCTACGGCAATACCCCAACGGCTGACATTTTTAACATAACAGTTTTTTACCGTCACGCCGTCATATCTTGCAACGCCTGTTTCATTTTCATTGTCAGGCTTAAAGCAGGTCATATAAATACCGCCGTTATTCATGTGCTTGTTATAAACGTTTCCGTTGACATGATGAATATAAAGGTTGTCTAAAGTGATATTGTGAAGTGTACCCCTGTTTTTTGCAACAACAGCAACACCCGTTCTGTCCGTTTTATCAGGCGCAGAGTATTCTTCCGAAGTTTTCTCACTGTCCTTGTTAGTGATTTCTATATCCCTTATAACTATATTTTCACAGTCATAAAGCAAAACCGCAGAAGAAACATTGCCCTTATATATGTGAAATTTATTGTCAAGCACTGTGCCGTAATCCTGATACCATACACCCTCGCCGTTTGCTTCAATGACGGGCATAGTATCACTTTCTCCGTAAGAAGCAATTACAATTTCATCCGCTTTAATATCACCGCAATTTTTCAAGTGAAGATATTCACCGCAAAACCGTGAGCCTTTTTCAAGAAGAATTTTATCTCCTGCGTTAATTTTAAGGCTGTTGATTTTACCAAGAGACATAAAAGGAGCACTTTCGGTAAGTCCGTCATTTTTGTCATTTCCGTTAAGAGAGCTGACGTAATATGTTGTTGATTTCATTTTCATACTCCTCCTCTCTGATTTTCTTTTCAATTATCATAGCGACCTCTCTAAAGCGGAATTTATCACCGTTATATCTTGTGAAAAGGTCAAGATTGTTTTTATAAAAGGTTTTCTTATCCTTTTTAGTTATGGGTGTATAAGAATAAACCTTTTTGATCTCCTCTTTTTCGCTTGCAAAATCAAGCTTGAAGCGTGTCAATTCATAGTCAAGATATACTGCAAAAGGAAATTCAGTTAAGCCGTAAACAGTTTCACCGTTTTCAAGTTTTTCCCTGCTTTTTGCATTTTCAGCCTCACATCTGAGCTTTAGGGCATCTAAGCTGCTGTCATCAATAAGTCCGAGTTTTTTTGCAAACTCAAGACAAGCAAGGGCATATTTTTTCTCCCTTTCATCATAAAAACAAAAAGTATCCATAACCGCCTCCTGAATTTATATTTTATTCTACACTATAATACAATATTTACCGAGTCAATGCAAGTCAATTTTTGCTTTTTATTCTTTTTACAAGAAAAGTGCACTTGAATTTTGCTAAGCCGGCTTTATCTTATCGAACTTTATTATAATTTAAGGAGCCATAAACTTTGTTTACAGCTCCTTAAAATTATTAAATTAACTAATTATGAAAGTGAATCGCCAAAATGAATTTCACCGCTGAAAAGCTTACGCAAATACTCAAAATAGTCTGCAATTTTCTTTAAAATAATTGAAAATGAATTTGAAATCCTATCCCAAAGAGAATTTGCAATTTCACCACCTGAAATATTAAATGTTTCCTTATAAAGAGGAACAACTGTTGTACTTACGGTTGAATCGAAATTATTGCAAAGATAACCGTCAACAATCGAAGCAAGACGTTCTTTGTCAGTGCTGCCTAAAATACCGCTTGTCATAATATTATTCTTGATTTTTGTAGCAACAACGCTGTTATTTTTATATGCACCGCAGAGATTGAGATAATAATAGAGATAAAGCATTCTTTCATCATCATCGGCAGAAGAGAAATAGCGTCTTTCAGGGAATTCAAGAGGACAGAAGTGGTCTACAACCTTATCTTCGGCGGGGGCGTCTGCCTTAGCGTAGCAACCCTTTTCATTTTTAGCGTCACAGTCACAGAAAAGAAGTTCAAGGAAACCGCTGAAGGTGTCAAACTTCTGTATAGGCACAACACTTGTTATGTCTTTAAGTCTTACCGAAAACAGAGCAAGTGCAGGTTCTTTATATTTTGTTGCATAGCTGCGGCTGAAAGATTCAACAACTTCAATAATATAAGCTGAGGGACCGATGTTGAGAATTTTTGTAAACATACCTTCTAAAAGCTTTGAGCTGACTTTATAGCCATCAAAAATTTCATCCTGGAAAATTTGAACATACTCATCTGCGAGCATTTTTACAAAATCCATATATACATCGGGACAGCTGCTGTATTTATTGCACCAGTTTAATTGAACAACATCTTCAAGTCCGGATTTGCGTGCCACCATTCTGAAAAATTCCATAGCACTGGGAGTTGTGTTGCCGAAAGCGACAATCATATCATCAACCGTAACATTGACAAAATTAAGATCTAAAAGCTTGCCGATTAAATTTGTAAGGCCGGCAGCGTTCTCCATAGTGTAAAATTTAAGTCCGCCGTTATATTTATAAAATGTGTCCTTTAAATATTTGTTTATGTAACCGAAAGCAAGTGCAACGTCACCTTTTTTAAATTCAAGGATGTGATTGCCGGCTTCATCAACAACGAAGTTACCGTTTTCATCAACCTTAAAAACGTCAAGACTGCCCCAGATAAGAGGACTACTGCTATAATAGAGAAAATCAAGATCAATACCGAAAAGATTGATTTCACTGAAAAGCACAGGATCTTGCTCTTTCAATTGAGCGATATTTTTATCAAAGGTTTGAGGAAGATTGTTAATCTTCATTTTTTTCAGCAATTGGGCATAGCCTTCAAGAGTCTGGTCGGGGGCAAGAGCATTTGCCAGATTATCCGCAGTGCTTTGATCTGCCGCGGCACTTGCAGGGAAAACAAAGGCAGATGAAAAAAGCATCAGCATTGATAAAAACAAGCACATTATTTTTTTCATAATTCATAACTCCTCATCAATTTATTTGTAATTATGCTACAATAATTTTAACATAAAACAATATTTAAGTCAACAATTAAAACAAAAAAGCAACTGTTTTTCCTACAATGTTTAATACTTTTCACCCTAAAGTTATACAAATAAAAAAATCGGCAGGAACTGATGAAAATTCTTGCCGAAAAATTATGCTTTTTATGCCTTGCCCTCACAGTATATGCAACGGTAAATTCTGTTATCTCTGTCAGTTAAGGTGAAAACCTGTTCAAGCTCCTGCTCGCAGGATGTAATGCAACGGGGATTTTTGCAGCTGAGCACGCCGTGAAGCGTCTTGGGTAAATCAACGTGCCTTTTTTCAACAAGCTTACCGTCACGAATAACATCAATTGTAACATCGGGGTCAATGTAACCGAGTGCTTCAAGATTGATTTCAATATTACTGTCAATTTTTATGATGTCCTTTTTGCCCATTTTTTTACTGCTTGCATTTTTAATAATTGCAATACTGCATTCAAGCCTGTCAAAACCTAAAAGGTTATAAATTCTCATCGCATTGCCTGCGGTGATATGGTCAATAACAATACCGTCTCTGATTGAATCAATATTCATTTATTTGTCCTCCACTTTTATTCAGCCGAAAGTCCCAAAAGGAACATAATAAGTGCCATTCTTACGTATTTTCCGCAAAGTACTTGTTCAAAATAACAAGCTCTCGGGTCAGAGTCAACTTCAACTGAAATTTCGTTAACTCTTGGCAGAGGATGTAAAATAGCAAGGTCGGGCTTAGCGTTCTTGAGCTTATCAAGAGTGATAATATAGCTGTCACGCAAACGGATATATTCCTCCTCGCTAAAAAAACGTTCCTTTTGAACTCTCGTCATATAAAGCACATCAAGGTCAGCAAGCACCTCTTGTAAGTCATCAGTCTGAACGTACTCGATATTATTTTTTTGAAGAATATCCTTTTTAACATAAGAGGGAAGCTTTAATTCGTCTGGTGAAATGAGAACTATTTTGATATTCTCATACCTTGAAAGAGCCATAATAAGTGAGTGGACTGTTCTGCCGAACTTTAAGTCACCGCAAAAACCGATTGTGAAATCGGAAAGCTTACCTTTTTTTCTTCTGATTGTAAGCAAATCGGTAAGGGTTTGTGTAGGATGGTTATGTCCGCCGTCACCTGCGTTAATAACCGGAACCTTTGAATTGAGCGAAGCCACAAAGGGAGCGCCCTCTTTCGGGTGACGCATAGCAATAATGTCGGCATAACAGCTTACCACCTTTGCAGTGTCGGCAACACTTTCGCCTTTTGAAGCTGAAGATGACTGAGCCTCGGAAAAGCCTAAAACATTACCGCCTAATTCATACATTGCGGCTTCAAAACTGAGTCTTGTTCTTGTTGAAGGTTCAAAGAAAAGTGTTGCAAGCTTTAAGCCGTGGCAAACCTCGCTGTATTTTTTAGGATTTGCAATTATATCGTCAGCCACGTTTAAAATGCTTTCAACTTCACTTGCACTAAGGTCAAAAATATCAATAAGACTTCTCATTATTTAGCGCCTCCAATCCAGCTTTCGTCGGAGGGATTATCTCTGAATTTGAGAAGCTTTTCAATATCTTCATTTTTGATATAACCTTCTTCGGCGGCAACCTCGGCAACTGCATCAAGATTTGAAAGGCTGTAATTTACAACATTGGCAGCAGCCATACGGTCAATGCCTTTTTTCATTCCGTAAGTGAAAATTGAAGCGATACCTAAAACTTCGGCACCTGCCTGACGAAGAACGTCAACAACCTCAAGTACACTTCCGCCTGTTGAAATAAGGTCTTCAACAACTACTACCTTTTGACCCTTTTCAAGCTTACCTTCGATTTGATTGCCTCTGCCATGGTCCTTGTGACCTGAACGGACGTAGCCCATGGGAAGACCGAGAATATGACCTACAATAGCTGCGTGTGCAATACCGGCTGTTGATGTACCCATAACAACTTCACAGTCGGGATAATATTTCAAAATTGTCTTAGCAAGACCTGTTTCAACATCGTTTCTTACCTTAGGAGATGTAAGGGTAAGTCTGTTATCGCAGTAAATAGGGCTTTTTATACCGCTTGCCCAGGTAAAGGGTTCTTCGGGGCGAAGAAAAACTGCACCGATGGAAAGTAAATCTTTTGCAATAAGCTTTTTCATTTTTATATCCTTCTTTCATTAAAATTACGGTTTAAATCAGTCTGCAAACTCTTTGAGACATCTTTCATAAGCGGCAACCGGGTCAGCGGCAGCTGTGATGGGTCTGCCTACAACTATGTAATCCGAGCCGATTTCCTTTGCCTGAGCCGGTGTCATAACACGTTTCTGATCACCTATATCGCCGTCTGCAAAGCGTACACCGGGAGTTACAGTAAGAAACCTCTCACCGCAAACATCGTGTACCTTTTGAGCTTCAAGAGGTGAACAAACAACACCGTCAAGGCCTGCTTCGGCGGCATTTTTTGCATAGTGCATAACCACCTTGTCAATAGGCTCTTTAATGAGCAAGTCAGCCTCCATGCTTTCCTGGTCAGTTGAAGTAAGCTGTGTTACACCGATAAGAAGCGGTCTTGTGCCGTCTTCTCTTGTAAGGCCCTCGATAGCGGCTGTCATCATACGTTTTGTGCCTGCACAGTGAAGGTTGCAGATATCAACGTCAAGTCTTGAAAGCACAGCCATAGCTTTTTTTACTGTATTGGGAATATCGTGGAGTTTGAGGTCAAGAAAAATTTTGTGACCTCTTTTCTTAATTTCTTTTACAATTTCGGGACCCTCGGCATAAAAAAGCTCCATACCGATTTTTACAAAAGGCTTTTTACCCTGAAATTTGTCAAGGAAATCGAAAACCTCCTGCTTACTGCTGAAATCACAGGCAACAATTACATCTTTACCCATTAGTGAGCACCTCCGATAATTTCTTTTAATGATGAGATATTATATTTTTCCATTGCAAGAGGTAAATCGTTGATGATGTCACGACTTGCAAAGGGATTTACTAAATTAGCGGCACCTACTTCAACGGCTGTAGCACCGGCGAGCATCATTTCAATTACATCTTCCGCCGTTGAAATTCCGCCCATACCTACAACTGGCACTTTAACTTTATCGTATACCTGATAAACTGCTCTGAGAGCAACAGGCAAAATAGCCCTGCCTGAAAAACCGCCCATTTTATTTGCAATAACAGGCTTTTTTGTTTTAAGGTCAATACGCATACCTAAAAGAGTATTTATAAGGCTTATTGCATCTGCACCGGCTTGCTCACAAGCGAGAGCTATTTCGGCAATATCGGTAACATTGGGTGTAAGCTTTGCTATAACCGGTTTAGTTACAGCTTTTTTTACCGCAGAAATTACCTTTGCGGCATTTTTTGCATCAGTGCCGAAATTTACACCGCCGGCATGAACATTCGGGCAACTGATGTTTATTTCAAACCAGCCGATTTGCTCCTCTTTATCAAGAAGTGTACAACACTCAACGTATTCCTCAACAGTAAATCCGCCCACGTTTGCCATTACTTTTTTATCAAAAACCCTTTTGAGCTTAGGCAGTTCATTTTCAATTACTCCGTGAACACCGGGATTTTGAAGCCCGACTGAGTTAATCATTCCCGAGGTACACTCAGCAATTCTGGGTGTAGGGTTGCCGAAACGAGGCTCCAAGGTTGTGCCTTTAAACGAAAAGCTTCCCAAACAATTTATATCATAAAGCTCGGCAAATTCATAGCCGAAGCCGAAAGTACCGCTTGCAGGGATAACAGGATTATCAAGCTCAATACCGCATAAATCAACTTTTGTGTTCACCATATTATCTCCTCCCTTTTAAGCACCGGTCCGTCTTTACAAATACGTTTGTTGCCGTACTTTGTTTTGCAGCTGCAGCCCATACAAGCACCAAAACCGCAGCCCATTCTCTCTTCAAAGCTGTATTCACCGCTGCCTACCGCTGTTTTTTCAATTGCCTTAAACATCGGCATAGGTCCGCAGGTGTAAAAATAAGTGTAAGCAAGGTCTTTTACGGCATCGGTTACAAAGCCTTTTATACCCACCGAACCGTCAACTGTTGTGATGATTGTTTTCACGCCTAAAGCTTCAAAATCAGCTTTACAGAAAATTTCGTCTGCCTTATTAAAGCCGAGCACAACAGTAGGCTTCTTACCCATAGCTACAAGCCTTTTACAAAGCCCGTAAAGGGGCGGCACACCGACACCGCCGCCGATTAAAAGAGGCTCATCTCCGTCGCAAGCAACATCAAAACCGTTGCCTAAGCCGACAAGTATATCCGAGGTATAGCCTGCTTGCCACTTGCTCATTTTTTCAGTGCCGCCGCCGACAACCTTATAGATGATTGTTATTGTATTTTCGTCCCAGTCAAAAATTGAAATAGGACGGCGAAGATAACAACCCTCAACAGTCAGGTTGATAAACTGTCCCGGTGCAGAAATGTGCGATGTATCACCCTCAAGCACCATTTTATAAACCGTGTCGGTAAGCTTATCATTACTCAGCACCTTATAAATTCCCTGATTCATTTTGCTCTCCTTAAAAAATCTTATTTCCGTTTACAAAGGTATGTATTACCTTGCCTTTAACTTTTTTACCCGTAAAGGGAGTTGCTCTGCCCATTGAGTAAAACTCGTCAGGGTTGATTTCATATTCACTTTCAAGGTCAATTACAGTAAAGTCGGCAGCTTCACCAATATCGGTACCGCCTTTAATTTTAAATCGCTTGCGTGGATTTACGGCTAAAAGTTCAACAAGTTTTTCAAGAGTTATTATGCCATTTAACACAAGGTCGGTATAAAGAACAGAAAAAGCAGTTTCAATCCCCACAATACCCATAGCACTTTTTTCAAGGCCTCTGCCCTTTTCCTCTGCGCTGTGAGGTGCGTGATCAGTTGCAATCATATCAATTGTACCGTCTTTTATACCCTCAATAAGTGCCCTCTTATCCTCTCTGCTTCTCAAGGGCGGATTCATTTTAAAGCGTCCGTCCTCCTGTAAATCTTCATCGCAAAGCACAAGGTAGTGGGGTCCTGTTTCACAGCTTACATCAAGACCTTTTTTCTTAGCCTCCCTGATAAGTTCAACGCTTTCTTTAGCGGAAATGTGACAAACGTGATAAGCACAGCCTGTTTTTTCAACAAGCTTTAAATCTCTTTCAATTTGCTTCCACTCACTTTCCGAGCAAATACCCCTGTGTCCGTGAGCTTTTGCGTAGTCGCCGTTGTGTATATAGCCACCGTTTAAAAGACTGTTAACCTCACAATGCGCGACAATCATTTTACCGAGCGCCTTTGCTTTCAGCATGGCTTTCTCCATTATTTCATCACTTTGCACACCTCTGCCGTCGTCGGAAAAAGCGATAACTTTTTTTGCCATACCGTCCATATCAGAAAGAAGCTCACCTTGCTGACCTACTGTAATTGAACCGTAGGGGTAAACATTTATACAAGCGTCAGTTTCGATTATTTCAAGCTGTTTGCTTAAATTTTCAACACTGTCGGGTACGGGGTTAAGGTTAGGCATTGAGCAAACTGCCGTATAACCGCCGTGTGCACAGGCGAGTGTGCCGCTTTTTATTGTCTCTTTATAAGAAAAACCCGGCTCACGCAAATGAACATGTACATCTACGAAACCGGGGAAAATATGATATTTTGAATAATCAATTATTTCTTTCGCCTCAAATTCAGAAACAATAATACCGTCTTTAACCGATAAAGAACGGGAAGAAAAAGCACCCGACTGATAAACCGATTTACATTTAAACAATCCGTCCATGTCAAGCCTCCTGAATTATTATCAAGTAATTTTAGCATACATATTTTTAAAAGTCAAGCCATTTAATAAAGATTATCTTATTTTATTTGCGGTGATTTTGTTGCGGTAAAAACTTCTTTAGTTTATAATATAAGTATATAAGATTTCGGAGGAAAAAACATGACAGTTAAAGTTAAGGCTTATGCCAAAATAAATTTGATGCTCGATATACTTTCAACACTGCCCAACGGCTACCATGACCTATTTATGATTATGCAGTCAGTAGGACTTTATGACACTGTTACGGTGACCGAAACAGACAGTGATAAAATTGAAGTAAGCTGTAATATTAAAGATATTCCCTGCGACGAAAGAAACACCGTTTACAAAGCCGCCGTCGCTTTTTTTGATAAAACAGGAGCTTCTGCCAAGGGAATTGAAATCACCGTTGAAAAGAAAATCCCACACGCGGCAGGTCTTGCAGGCGGAAGCGCTGACGGTGCGGCCGTAATTGTCGCTTTGAACAAGCTTTTCGGCACCAACTTAAAAGAAAAAGAGATTATCGAAATTGCCTCAATTGTCGGCTCGGATGTACCCTTTTGCGCTTTAGGCGGAACAATGTTAGCTCAACACACAGGCACTGTGCTTTCACATTTACCTGATTTGGATAAAAGATACGTTATCATTGTAAAGCCCGACCAAAGTGTTTCAACAGGTAAGGCTTATGCCGCCTTTGACAATGCCGAAAGAGTGCGTCACCTTGATACAAAGGGTATGTTAGTCAGCGTGTTAAATAATGATTGGACAGGTGTAAGCGAAAAAGTTGACAATGTTTTTGAACAGTTTATTGAAGTTACGGACAGAACCGTGATTAAGTCAATTATGAGAAAGCATAACTGTATGTGCTGTTGTATGAGTGGCAGCGGACCGAGTATTTTCGGTATATTTGATGATAATGTTAAGGCTCAGGAATGTTTACAGGAGCTTAAAAGGGATTTTGAAAATTCATATCTTGTTGAAACGGTTAATGACGGATGTGAGATAATTTGAATAGGTTTAATGATATAAAAATTGGTTAAAGATGACATATTGCACTCTTTATGGTCGAAATTAACCTTTTGAAACAAAATGTTTTATGAACTCGTTTAAATAATATACTTCTTTTCTCAAAATTCAGGGTAAACAGTCACATTTTGAATTTGGTCAATAAGTATCTATCCAATAATATCTAATACAATTTTAACATTTTCATAAACCGGTTTCGTTCCATCGATAGATATAACAGGAACAGCTATTGTTTTTAACCATTCTGAAACATCGTTTTCAGGACGGGACTCAACCATATCAAGAAATCGTTTTTCTTGTTCATATAAGTCTCCGCCTTTTATTATTCTGTCACCAAGTTTTTGATATGAACGCTCCCAAACTCTTTTAGACCGAAGCTCTTTTGGTGCCTCTATATACACAGCACAAGTAAAACTTGATGAAATTTCTTCGCCATAGTTGCCTTTTACAGAAGAAAATATGAAATTTGATGCATTAGTTAAATCTTCAAGAAGTAAGGCTTTTACTTCATTACGCGTTCTTACAGGTTCATATGGATTTTCGGAATTGTCAGAGAATATATAATCTTCTATATCCATAAACTTCCAACCCGTTGCATTAGATAATGCTTTTCCAAAAGTTGTTTTACCAACACCGTTTGCACCACATATCAATATCTTGTTAATCATTTTTACATCCATAGATTTCGATTTATTTAATTCCTTCTTTTAAATCATTAAAGAAATCATTCGTATAATGGTTCACTTCATCACATAATGGGATTGTTTCAGGCAAATAACATTTGTTTTGGTTTAAAACATTCTTTTCCATATAATTCAAAGTATCAATTAACGATTGTCCTCTAACAGAACCAGTAATCAAGGTTTTTACCACTAAGTATGTTTTACCGCCTTCTAATACATGGGCATCATGTAAAATCTTTCCCTCAATAGTCTGCGGAATTTCGCTTCTTTGAGATTCCCATGCGATTTTGATTGTTTTAGAAATCATTTCATCATTATAATTCTGTTCAAGTAACCATTTTCTTATTTTTTTCTCATCGCTATATATGAACCCATGAAAATATGTCGCTAATTTCAGGCATTCTTCATCAACTTCATAATCACAATGAGAAAGTATTCTATTTATCATTTTTTGCACCAATTCAATATGCCACATATTATGCATAATATCTTTATCTTCATAATATGGCCTAATAAATTCAAGTAATTCCATTTCATTCAACATATCTATACCTCGTTAAATTCCGATTTATCAAAATGATTATACCCTCTCACACCAAATAAATCGACTTAAATGCAAACATCACCTTTTAAGGACAACAATTGTTATTTTCACCTTTCGTCACCCAACACAGCGTGGGCGCACCTTATTCCGTCAACACCTGCCGAAACAATACCTCCGGCATAGCCTGCACCCTCACCGCAAGGATAAAGACCTCTTACATTGGTTTGAAAAATATCGTCACGCAAAATTCTGACAGGTGATGAGCTTCTTGTTTCGGGAGCAGTGAGCACTGCATCGGGTAATGCAAAGCCTTTAAGCTTTTTATCCATTTGTACAATAGCATCTGCCATTGTATCAGTAACCTTTTTAGGAAGTACCTGTCTTATATCAGAGGGAGTAACACCGGTAGGACAGCTTGGATTTACAAAAGAAAGCTTTGTTGACCTTTCACCTTTAAGAAAGTCCCCCACAAGCTGACAAGGTGCACTGTAATCGCCTCCGCCTAAAATAAAGGCTTTTTGTTCCATTTGCCTTTGAAGCTCAAAGCCTGAAAGCACATCTTCACTTGGAAAATCCTCAGGATAAACATTGACAAGTAATGCAGAGTTTGAGTTTTCGGCATCTCTTGCCCACTCGCTCATTCCGTTTACAACAACACCGCCTTTTTCGCTCGTTGCCGCAACAACAGTGCCGCCGGGACACATACAAAAAGTATAGGCTCCCCTTTCGTGCTCGCCGTGGCAAGCCATTTTGTAGTCTGCCGCACCGAGAGCTTTGTGTCCCGCAAAGCTTCCGTACTGTGCCTTGTCAATAAATTCACGGGGATGCTCAATTCTTGCACCTACCGAAAAAGGCTTTTGCATCATTTTAATACCTTTTCTATAAAGCATTTTTATGGTATCTCTGGCAGAATGACCGACCGCAAGAATAACAGTATCGGTTTCAAAATCAACGCTTCTGCCGTCTTTTTCGTATGTCAAGCCTTGTATACTGCTGTTATAAATAATAAGGTCAGTGAGCTTTGCCTCAAAAAGCACCTCGCCGCCAAGGGAAATAATTTCCTCACGCATACTTTTTACAACACCGCAAAGCTTATCCGTGCCTATGTGGGGTTTGCCTGAATATAAAATTTCCTCAGGTGCACCGTGAGCGTAAAACTCAAGGAAAACCTTACGGCAAAGAGTATTTTTTATTCCCGTTGTAAGCTTACCGTCGGAAAATGTTCCTGCGCCGCCCTCACCAAACTGCACATTAGAGGTTTCATCAAGTACTTTTTGAGTAAAAAAAGTGTTTACATCTCTTGTTCTCGAGTCAACGTCTCTGCCCCTTTCAAGGACAAGCGGTTTAAGTCCGGCTCTGGCAAGGGTAAGGGCCGCAAATATTCCTGCAGGACCGAAGCCTACAACAACAGGTCTATACTGTGAATTGCGTTTATTTTCGGGCATTTCATAGGTATAGGCCTCAACTTTTTGCAGTTTATTTGAGTTTAAGCGCTTTAAAAGCTTATCCTCATCACATAATATATCAACATCAACAGTGTAGCAAAAGAAAATGTTGTCTTTTTTTCTGCTGTCAACACTTTGACGCATAATTGTAAGTGATTTTATCTGATCATCTTTTATTTTTAATATTTTTTTACACTGAGAAAACAAGTCCTCTTTAGTGCTGTCAAGACTCATTTTGATTTCATTTATTCTAATCATTTATTTAACCCTTTCGGTTTAAAATTTCATTTATTATGCTTTCTCCGGCAAGTCTGCCGCTGCTCCAAGCCCAATGAAGATTATATCCGCCGCAAAGTCCGTCAACATCTAACAGTTCACCCGTGCAATAAAGATTTCTATGCTTTTCAGACATCATTGTTCTATAGGAAAATTCTCTTGTATCGGCGCCGCCGCAAGTGACTTGTGCATCATCAAAGCCCTTTAATTCATCAAAAGTGAATTTGCATTTTTTCAAACAGTGACAAAGATTTTTAAGTGTATCATCATTTAAAGCTTTGACCCTTTTATCAAAAGCTACTCCATTTGATTTGAGTATACTTTCACCGAGCTTTTTATTAACAAAACCGCCTAACAAGTTTTCTGTTTTATTATAAGGATTGTGACTGATGTAAGATTTAATTGCTTTAAAAATCTCAATTTCGCTGAATTCAGGCACAAAGTCACAAACTATTTCAATATTTTGCGGATTTTCAAGGTGAGCGATATGTGAAGAAAACTGCATTATTGCAATACCGGAAAGTCCGTAATCTGTAAACTGCATTTCGCCCTTTTCCTCGGCAATAAGCTTTCCGTTTAAGATAAGACTAAAATTGCCCTTTTGCCTTACACCTTTAAGGGGCTTTAAAAAGGCTTTTTCTTTTACGGAAATCTTTGTCAGCGAAGCGGTAAGCTTTGTTACACTGTGACCTAAGCTTTTTAAAATGCCATAACCATTAAAGCTTTTAACAGCCGCCTTGCCGCCGCAGGAAAGCACAACCGCATCATAAAAGCTTCCGCCGTTAAGCTTGAATCCGCCTTTATGAGGCTCGACAGAAAGAACTTCACAGTCACACACAAAATTGATTTTAAGACGCTCACACTCAAAACGCAGGGCGTCCAAAACGGACGACGATTGATTGCTCAATGGATAAATGCGACCCTCTTCATCATAACGGGTGTAAAGACCCAATTCTTTGAAAAAGGTCAGGTTGCTTTTTGTGTCAAACCTTTTAAGGGCGTAAGAGGAAAAGCCGTCTTTGTCAAAAAAGAAGCTGCCTTCGTTGACATTCATCATATTACATCTGCCGTTACCTGTTGCAAGAAGCTTTTTACCGACACGGGTGTTTTTTTCAAAAACAGTGATATCAACCTTTAAATTATGCTTTTTACATAACTGACCGACAGTAACCGCACAAGAAAGACCCGAGGCACCGCCGCCTATGATTGCAACTTTCAAATCCTCACCTCCCTTAAATCAAGTGATATTGTAACACATAACACTTTTCTTAGCAAGGCTTAATAAAAAAATGTAAGTTGACACAGGAAAATTTTTTTGCTATATTTACACTGAATATTAACATTAAGGAATGTGATTGAATGAAAATCATTTCGGCAGTCGGCTCTTTTAAGGGCTCAATTGAAAGCATAGAAATAAACAATATTATTAAAGCATTTCTTGAAAAAGAGGGGCATTTAGTCTACTCCGTTCCCGTAGCTGACGGCGGTGACGGACTGCTTGAAACCCTCACCTATTCTATGGGCGGAAACGTTATAACTCTCGATACCGTCAACGCTTTAGGTAAGCCCATAAAAGCAAAGGTTTCACTTTGCAAAAACATCGGTATCGTTGAAATGGCTTTAGCTTCAGGACTTGCTCTAATTGAGAAAGATGAGCTCAACCCTTTGAAAGCCTCTACCTACGGCACAGGTTTGCTCATAAAAGAGCTTGCCAAAAGAGGCATAACTGAAATTATACTCGGCATTGGCGGAAGTGCAACAAATGACGGCGGTTTCGGTTGCCTTTGCGCTTTAGGTTTTGACTTTTTTGACAAAAACAACAATAAGCTTACCCCTTGCGGCGAAAACTTGCAGTATATTGAAGCTGTTTCCGATAAAAATGTGCCCGATTATGTTAAAAGAATGAAAATACAAATAGCTTGTGATGTTGTAAATCCGCTTCTTGGCGAAAACGGCGCTACATATATTTACGGCAGACAAAAAGGTGCTGACGATAATATGCTTGCCGTTTTAGAAAAAGGTATGGAAAACTTTGCTGAAAAGGTAAAGGTATTTTGCAAAAAAGATTTTACCCTTGCGGCAGGTGCCGGTGCGGCAGGCGGTTTAGGTTTTGGACTTATGTCACTGCTTGATGCCAAGCCCCAAAAAGGTGCACAGCTTGTTTTGGAAAAAGCCGACTTTACTGAAAAATTAAGAGATGCCGACCTTGTTATTACCGGTGAGGGCAGACTTGACAATCAAACCGCTTTCGGCAAATTGCCGCAGATTGTTGCACTTAACTCCAAAGAGTACGGAGTTAAATGTATCGGACTTTGCGGAAGCTGTACGGCTGATGCAAGCACTGTTAAAGCTATCGGCTTTGAAAAGGTTTATGAGCTGATAAATTACGCAAGCTTTTATGATTGTATGAAAAACACAAAGCAAGTAATTGAAAAGGCGCTTTGCAGTGTTGCAGAGGATATAAAAGGTATGTAAGCTGTACCGACAACTGCGAAGCAATAACACTTGCCGTAGGCAACTTCGTTGTGTCGCAGACACACTTCATTGCCGTAGGCACTTCATTTGCCCGTCAGGGCAACTTCATTGTGTCGCAGACACACTTCATTGCCGTAGGCACCTCTATGTCCGCAAAATGAAGTACAGCTTAACAGCTGTAATGAAGTACGGCTTAACAGCCGTAATGAAGTCAGCGTCAATATTGACGCTGAATGAAGTTATGTCCTGCGGATATAAATGAAAAAATCCAAGCCGAAGACTTGGATTTTTTGGCCCGCCCGAAGGGACTCGAACCCCCAATCTTCAGAATCGGAATCTGCTGCGTTATCCATTGCGCCACGGACGGATATATTTAATTTAAGGACGGCAACAAGCATCACCGTCCTTTTAATTTTATTCGGCAAGGGCCCTTTCAAGCCAGGTTTTTGCAATATCCATTGCACTGTAAAGACCTTTCTTTTCGGTCTTTTGAGCAATTCTGTCGTGCGGTCTTACATCGGGGTCGGTATTTATAAGCTGAACTGAAACGCGATCGGCAACCTGAAGCCCGTCAACCTCTTTTGAGCTCAAAATCTGAAACATAATAACAAACTTGTCGCTCATATTTCCGTAATAAATTGTGTTGCCTTTTCTTACAAGGGGTTTATCCTTGTACAATAAAAGTTCTGATTTATTTTTTGCTGCCATTAGCATTTACCTCCAAATTTTATTTGCTTATGTAATTCTTCACAAGTTCTTGAAGAAGCTCATCACGGTCAATACGTCTGATTAAATTACGGGCGTTATTGTGCGTGGTAATATAAGTGGGGTCCTCTGAAAGAAGATATCCCACGATTTGGTTAACGGGATTATATCCCTTTTCAACTAAGGCGTTATAAATCTTAGTGAGAATTTCTTTCATATCCTCCGGATTTTCAGGCTTTAACCTAAACTGAATTGTCTGTTCACTCATTTTACAAACCTCCATTCAAAAACTTTACTATCGTACATTATATATTATTTTTTTCAATAACACAATGGAATTTATGATTTTTTTATAAAGTTTTTATTACAAATTACTTTCTTTTTCGATTTTTTTATTAAGTTTTACGTCGCTTTTAACAGAAAACTTCATTTCAAGGCTTCTTGTTGGGCAAGCACTTACACAAGCACCGCATCTTATACATTCGGCAGAGTTTGGATTTTTAAGAATATCCACATTCATTTTGCAGGATTTTTCACATTTTTTACAGTTAATACACTTACTTTTTTCATTGGTAATTTTCAGTATGGAAAACCTGTTAAAAAGTGAATATATTGCTCCCAAGGGACAGATGTACTTGCAAAAAGGTCTGTAAATGATAACGGATAAAAGCACTGTTACGGCAAGAATTATGCTCTTATATGTAAACAAAAAGCCTAAGGCTTCCCTTATAGTTTCATTTGCAATTGAAAGAGGTATAGTTCCCTGCAAAACGCCGTTTGGACATATATATTTACAAAAATACGGAGTTGATATTCCGTAAGGGTCTAAGAAAAACAGAGGTAGAATTATTACAAAAACAAGCAAAATTACATATTTAAGTTTGCGAAGAAGCTTGTCACCTTTGAAAGTAGATATTTTTTTGAAAAACGGTATCTTGTTAAGCAGGTCTTGAAAAAGACCGAAAGGACAAAGCCAGCCGCAAACTCCCCTGCCGACTATGGCACCGATAAAAATGAGCATACCCGAAACAAAAAAAGCCGCCTTTTTTTCACTGCCTAAGGTAGCTTGTATAGCACCAATAGGGCACGAACCTAAAGCTCCGGGACAAGAGTAACAGTTAAGCCCCGGCAAGCAAAACTTTTTTAAACTGCCTTGATAAATTTTTCCCTGTGTAAAGCCCGTAAGGAAACTGTTTGATATAAACGTCCACAGACTTTGCACCGCAAGTCTTATTTTATTTATAAACTTTACTTTTTTATCCAATTCCCACACACTCCAAGCAAAGTCTTACGGATTTTTCAAAAAATACTTGAATTTCGCCGTCAAAATAACCGACAGCCATAAATATGACGCCTACTAAGGCAAAAAGCAAAGCCAACTTCGGCGAAAACTCTTTTTTCAAAAAAATCACCTCTTTTTTCTTTAGATAATTATAACATAGTTTTAGGTAAAAAGCATCCGTTAAGAGAAAAATTATTTATTTAATAAAGTAATTCCAAATCAGAATTATTAAAGTTAATATAAGTAATATAATTAGCTGATAAATTTTAAAGGATGTGTGAAATGCAAAAAGTTAATTTAAAAGAAAAAGCTAAGGTGTTACGCCGTGCCGCCTTTGTTGCTTTTCCCCACTCATTGCCTATTTTTGCAGGCTACGGCTTTTTAGGCCTTGCTTACGGTGTTTGTATGAGTGTTAACGGAATGGGACCGCTTTACACGTTTATGATGAGTCTGCTTGTTTTCGGCGGGTCTACACAAATTGTTGCCGTAGGTCTGCTGACCTCTGCTTTTGACCCATTCAATGCTTTTATCATTACCTTTGTGCTTTGTGCAAGGCACATTTTTTACGGCATTTCAATGCTTGAAAGGTATAAGGGTCTGGGCATTAAAAAGCTGTATATGATTTTCGGTTTGGTTGATGAAACTTTTTCAATAAACTATTCTGCCGAGCCGCCCGCCGATGTTGACAGAGGTTGGTTTATGTTTTTTGTAACACTTTTTGACCAGATTTATTGGATTATCGGTTCAACGGCAGGCGCTCTTTTCGGTACGCTTATAAACTTTTCTACCGAGGGCATTGAATTTGTTATGACAAGTATGTTTGTTGTAATTTTTATTGAGCAATGGAAAAAGGATAAAAACCATCTGAGTGCGCTTTTAGGCCTCGGTATTTCCCTTGCATCACTGATTATTTTCGGTGCGGATAATTTCATAATTCCGGCAATGCTCGGTATTTTCCTTTCGTTGACTGCTTCAAGAAAATATCTTGAAAAGAAAGTTGAGGTAGAAAGCTTATGATGACTTTTCAACAACAGGTTATTACAATAGCTGTGATTATTCTTGCAACGCTTATAATGAGATTTCTGCCCTTTGTTATATTTCCCGATAACAAGCCTACACCGAAATTTATTCACTATATGGGCACTGTTTTACCTGCCGCCGTATTCGGTCTGCTTATAATCTACGCTTTAAAGAACGTTTCTGTTTTTGGGGGCAGTCACGGTATACCTGAGCTTATTGCAATTGTGATTACTGCCCTGTTGCACCTTTGGAAAAAACAGATGCTTATATCAATTTCAGGCGGTACTATTTCTTATATGCTTTTAGTTCAGTTCGTCTTTTAATAAATGGAAAATTTTTATCATCCCGTTTTTTTAACGGGGTGTTTTTTTATATAAAAAAAGGTAACAATTATTAAGAGGTGATTAGTTTGATTAACATGATGATTCGCGGTTTGCTAATATACTTGGGACTTATTATTTCCGTAAGACTTATGGGAAAAAGGCAAATAGGTGAGCTTCAACCTTCAGAGCTTGTTACAACCTTGCTTTTATCTGAAGTGGCTTCTATGCCGCTGCAAGACAAAGATATTTCACTTTTAACTTGTGTTGTACTTATATTTTTAATTGTAAGCCTTGAAATAATTTTCTCTGTGCTTGCCGTTAATTTTGCTCCGTTCAGAAAGCTTATGCAAGGCACGTCTGCACTCATAATAGAAAACGGAAAAATCAAACAGAATAAATTAAAGCAAATACGTTACAGCATTGACGACCTTATGGAGGCCTTAAGATTAAAAGATGTTTTCGACATTTCAACCGTCAAATATGCCTACGTTGAAACTAACGGCTCTGTCAGTGTTATGCTCAGGGAAAACGCTAAGCCTGTTACGTCTGAGGATATGAAAATAACCAAACAGGCAAAATTTTTACAGTGCCTTGTTGTAAGCGACGGAAAAGTTGTTGACAAGGATTTTACCCTTTGTAAAATGAGCCACGAAAAGCTTGAAAAGATACTAAAACGGGAAAAGATAGACTTAAAAGATATATTTATTATGACTGCCGACTTAAATGATAACTACTGCATTATTAAAAAGGAACAAATATGAAGAGATTTATTATTTCACTTACACTTATTATAATAGCGTTTGCACTGTGTTTTTTTACAAGCAGAAGAGTTGAAACACACGCTGACCGTTTACAACTGAAATTAAAGCAGGCTGCCGAAATAATTGAAAGCGGCGACAATGATAAAATTGAAAAATCACTTAACGAAATTACGGAAATCTGGAACGAAACAGAAAAGCTGTACAGCTACATTGTTGACGCCGATAAAATTGAACAGCTAAGCGCCGATATTCCCCTTATACTTGTGCATATCAAAGATAACAACAAGGAATATGCCATGGCTAAGCTTAGAGAAAGCGAAAGACTGTTTGAAGAAATTGCAGAAAACGAAAAACTTAATTTTAAAAATATAATGTAAATTAAGGTAAAAAAACATCAGGCTGCGGTTAAATACAGCCTGATGTTAAAATTTTCAATCAATTATTCAGCGGGTTGTTCGTCATCTTTATTAAAGATTTCAAAAATACCGGCAATAGCTTCAAAAATGCGTTTAATGATTTCCTCTAACTTTGCGAAAAATTCTTCCATTTTTAAATCCTCCTAAATTAAATTACTATGTAACTTTGTTACGGCTACATTATACCATAAAGTTTACATTTTTACAATAATTTATTCAAAAAAACTTTGATTTTTTTAAAATAAAGGAAAGACAAAACCTGTCCGTCAAGGACAGGTTTTGTCTATTAAACAATTGTTTAATTCATACGAATTATTCAGCAGCTTCTTCTTTTTTAACGATGTCGCCGTCTACTACTTCATAACCGAAGATAGCAAGAACTTTGTAGATGAATTCCCAAAGATATGCATACATTGTTTCAAAAACATCAAAATTCATTATAGTTTCCTCCTTTATGTATTTGCTAAGATTATCTCTTAACATAGCTATATTATATATAAGCAAAAGATAAATGTCAATAGTTTATTCAAATTTTTTTCATATTTTTTATAATATTTTTTTAATAAACACAAAATATTGTGTCATAAAGAAAAGAACACCCTATTGGGTGCTCTTTTCTTTTAAACAATTGTTTAAAGTTTAAAAAATTATTCAGCGTCTGTTGTTTCGTTGCCGATAACACCATTACCGTTACCATCAGCAAGATCGAGGCCAAAATATTCAAGTGCCTTGTAAATCCAAGCCCAAAGTGCCTGCCAAATTTCTGCGAATTTATCGAAGTTCATCCTGTGCACCTCCTTCTTCATATTAACTATGTAAAGGTTTCCCTTAACACAGCTATATTATATATAAGTAAACGATAAATGTCAATAGTTTATTCAAATTTTTTTCATATTTTTTTAGATATTTTCAAAAAAATATTATGTGAGTTGATTATATAAACCACATCATATAGTAAAAAATTGTTATATAAACACAAAAGTTAGGCAAAAAGCAAATATAAACAAGAATTATTTTAATAAGTTATGAATAAACAGCAATAACTAGGAACGCAATTCATTTGCCCGTCAGGGCAACTTCATTTTGCCGTAAGGCACTTCATTCATTTATGTCCGCAAAATGAAGTACAGCTTGACAGCTGTAATGAAGTCAGCGTCAATGATGCCGCTGAATGAAGTTATGTCCTATCGTATGTAAATGAAAAATCCAAGTCCGAAGACTTGGATTTTTGGTGAGGATGAGTGGGCTCGAACCACCGACCCCTTGCATGTCAAGCAAGTACTCTGACCAACTGAGCTACACCCTCAAGTGCCCGTATATGATAACATACGGGTTAAAATTTGTCAATAGAATTTTCCTTTAAATGTCAAAGCTTTTTACACCGTCAGCGGTAAAATAATAAAGCTTAGCCGCACCGCAGTTTTTACAAAGGTTTACCGCTTCGCTGAAGGCAAAGTCAAGAGCCTCGGTACAATGTGCATCGGAAGAAACAGTAAGACGTCCTCCCCTACTGATAATGTACTTTAAAACAAATTCATCGGGATAAGGCTTTTTATTGCCCAAACGGTACATAGCACCGGTGTTAACCTCAAAAATAATATCAGGCTTGCTGTTCAATATTTTGTCAACAGCAGAAAATACTATGCTTTTATAAGCCTCGTCACTTTCCGAAAAAACAGGGTTTTGCTCATTAAACTTGCAAATTAAATCTATGTGCCCTACAATGTCAACTTCTGTTTGTATTATAAAATCTGTAAGTTTATTATAATAAGTCTCCGCCATTTTTATGAAGCTTCCGTCAAAAACCTCGTCAACGGCTGATTTAAGCCTTTCAAAGGTATAATCAATATCATAAAATTTGCCGTTGTTTTCAAATTGATGAACTGAGCCGATAACTGGATAAAAGTCCTTTAAATTTACGTTTTTAAAGTCACTGTCCAGCTCAATGCCGCAAAGAATGTCGATTTTATCAGCGAACCTTTCTTTTAAAGCTTCTGTTTGGGCTTTGTAAAGCGGTAGTGAAGTCTCAGTCATAGTCCAGTCGCTTTCATTTTTCATAGGACTGTGACCCGTAAAACAAAGGCTCTCAAAACCTTTTTCAATTGCGGCTATAACCATTTCTTCGGCAGTGTTTTTGCCGTCACAAAGAATTGTATGTGTGTGACAGTTTGATTTAATCATATTGCACCTCTCATAAAATAATCCCTGCAAAACACAGGGATTACTTTTTTATGATTTGTTGTGGGGTTTCTTAAACTTACGCTTATTGCGTTTGTAGGCTTTCTTTTCCTTAGCAGACATCTTGTAATCAAAGGGACGTCCGTCAGCTCTGTCATAAAGAGGTGTGTTAAGCTTGACGAATGAGCCGTCCCGACTTTGAGTTGCCGCAAGAATAATAAGTCCGTTATCGTTGGGAAGTATTACTGAATCAGCATCACCGAGGGGGATTTCATACATAAAGAAGAAAAGCTGTGCTGCCGCATTGTCACCTTGAGGTGAATGGGTATGTGTACACTCCCAGGCAAGCTTGTCGGTTTTGATTAAAGCAGTCTCCTGTAAATCGTAAAGGTCCCATCTGCCGATTCTGTCATTGATTGACTGAACGGGAACTACCACATTTCTGTTACCGACTTTGAATTCGTACGGTCTGTCCCCATAAAGGCTTGCGCCAATGAAGTAGAACTTTTTACCGTAAACAGGAATTTGCTGACCCGAACAAACAAGTGCGTTGTTACCCTCGCCCCAAATGTCGCCTGTTTTAAATTTAATGCCGCCGCATTCAATCTCTTTGGGGAAAATTTCACCGGGAAGTGAAACGTTGATTGTGGGAATCGCCGCTTGATTGCGGTTATGGTTAAAGGTTACAATGTCAATATTAAAGGGAAGCTCAACAGGTGCCTGTTGTGAAACTTCAGCAATATTCTCTTTTTCAAGGGTGAGAGCAAAGGTCTTAACCTCATAAGGAGAAACATTAAATACAAGCTTTCCGTCAACAACCTGTGCAGGACCGATTTCGTCTTCAAAGCCGTTGACTTCCCTTGCACTTACAATTTTATTGCCAAGAGTTAAGGTAACATCTGCGGCAGATTTGTAAGCACCCTCGTTTACTCTTACGATAATCTCGTCGCTGTCCTCTGCCTTTTTGATTGCTCTGATAATAACATCGGGGTTGCTGATTGTACCGAATGAATAAACACTTCCGAGCTTACCGCTGTGTTTATCGGTAATAAAAGCAGTAACGGGCTGATTGAAAAACCTTGCGCAAAGCTGTGTGCCGTTAGTGTAATCGCCTGAGTGTGAGTAAATTGCGTAAGAATACCTGTTAAGACCAAATTCAAGCATACCCTGTACACTATCGTGTCTGTACCAATTTTTAGGTGAATGAGCAATTGTAAGCCTTAATGTTCTGTCATCTTTTTTCATCCAACCGTATTTGCAGTCACTGAAAATTGAAACACCGTTTGCACCTGAAACGTTTGTAATATCAGCCCATTTTTGCGCAGGAACACTGTAAAGCTTTTTGTTGGCATTACCTCTTTTAATGGCACCGAGACCCAGGTCGTATGTGGCATACGGATTAGATACGTTAAATCTGAAGCCGTTGTGAAGTGCACGTCTGAACTCGCGCCACTCAATTTCATTGTAAACGCTGACCCAAGGACAGCCGGCTGCAAGTGAAACGTAATATGTAAAGGTTGACTTGCCCGCCTTTTGAACAACCTTGAGAGTCACTCTTACAGGACCTTTTTCTTCAACGGTGCATACGCCCTTGTCGGCAAACTCCCAGGGATATTTATTGATTTCCTTGTAGTTAAGCTCCCAAGCAACGTATTCTTTTGTGCCGTCATATTTGTTAAGCTCAAATCTTATCGGCTTGTTGAGAATTTCAGCTTCGCCCATTGTTTTGTCAATGATTGAGCAAATATCACCGTTTCTGTCAACGGAAACAATATACTTAAAGTTTTCGATAACATTTGTACCGACACGAAGACCTGTGTTAACCGTGCAAGGTGTTTCACTGTATCTTACGTCAAACGCCTTGTAACCCATTGCAGGAACATAAGCACCGATTGAAACTTTCATTGTGTCATCGTCAAAGGAATTTACCTGTGCAGGTACTTCTCTGCCTGTTTCATCAAAAGCTCTGATATACTTATATCCGATGTAAGGAATGTTAAAATCAGCACAAGCAAGTCTGCTGTGTTCGATACTGTTACCGACTATTACGGGAATACCCTCAATCCAGGAAGTGTCAAGATTTTTTATAACTTCAGCACTTGATGACTCATAAACATTTGTAAGCTGATTAGCACTTAAAATATAATCGTTCCACGAGCGTTGATATACACGCTGAACGGAAGTACCTGTGATGTCATCGTGGAATGTGTGAGCGATTGTACGCTTCCAGCCTAAGTCGATTTCCTTTTTGGGATAGGGCTTATCAAAAAGTGTTGATGCAGTAACGGCTGCTCTTTCGGCCATATCGGCAATTTCTTCGTTTCTTCTGTTACAGCGCTTACTGAAAGCACGTGAAACGTAAGAGCCTACACCGTGAGTTGACATAACAAGCTCGTTGCTCCATGTGGGAAGTCTGCCCAAATCAGCACTGTCAAGCTTTGCCATATCCTCAAAGAAGTCAGTGGGAGTTGAGGAAAGAATCTTAACATCGCTTATATCGTTGAGCGCCATCTCAGTAGCTACTGTTTTAACAGATTCCTCCTTAGGTGCACCGCCGACATCACCTACACCGTGATAAGCAAAAGTCCACGGGAAATTATAACGTGTGATATTGTTATTAAGCTTATCGGCAATATCTTTCTTTTCTCTGATCTTTTTAAAAGTTGTGCAGTATGAAAGCGCATCAATTGACGCAAATGCTGGCTTTCCGTCAACACCGTACCAAATGCCTATATCAAAAGGTCTGCCGTAAGCACTGCCCCAGGAAAGCTTTTGGGTTGAAAAACCTTTAAGACCTGCGTGATTGATAATTGAGGGTAAAGCCCAGCCAAAACCAAAGCAGTCAGGCAGAAAAATATCATTGCTCTTTTTACCGAACTTCTTTTCGAAATACTTGTTACCGTAAAGGATGTTACGGAAAAGGCTTTCGGGTGAGGGAATGTTTACATCGCCGTTTTCATAAGCACTGCCGGTAACATTCCATTTGCCCTGCTTGACATATTCTTTAATCTGCTCAAACTTTTCGGGATAATATTCCTCAAAAAGCTCATACCTGTATGCGCCCTCAAAATTAAAGCGATAATCGGGATATTTTTCAAAAAGAGCAAAGTTTTGTTCAATGGTATCCCTAAGACAAACGTTGATAACGTGTTCAAAGTCCCAGTTCCACACCGTATCAAGATGTGCTGTTGCAATTGTGTAAATTTTCTTATCCATAAAGTTCATATTGCACCTCGTGAAGTGTAAATTGTATAAAAGCAAATTGTTGAGAGAATTTCACTCACTTTGTTAATAATAACATAAACAATATGTTTTTTCAACAAAATTTTAATGAATTTTTTATCTTTTTACAACATTTTCATCACCGAGCAAAAACATAAGCTGCTGACGTATGTTTTCATCTGCTGAGTGTTCACCTTTATACTCATATTTTTTGCTGTCGGAATAAAAAAAGTAAATTTGTTCTTTGCCGACACCTTGATTTATAATGCTTTCTGCCTTTGAAACAAGTAGCGAAGAAGCACTGTCAAAGCGCAAAAACAAACCTTTGCGTTGCTTTTTCTGTGAGGAAGCAATTGTGCCCTTTAATTGATTGTACGGGTTAGGCTCAATAGTTTCACAAACAACGGTAGCCTCTTTTTCTTCACGCAAACTAAGCCTGCCGGTTATAACTATAACATTGCCCTCTTGCAAATGCTGAACCCGGTCAGCATAAAGCTTTGAAAAAACAATACATTCAATTGAAGCGGAAATATCTTCAACTGTCAAAAAGCACATTACTGCGTTATTTTTTGTTGTTTTCTTTTCAACACGTGAAATAATGCCGTAAATCTTAACCTTGCTGTTGTCCTTATACTCCGAGCCGAAAGATGCATCTGAGTCAACAAGTCTGCTAATCGGAACAGCTTTAATCATTTCTCCGACTTTTGTATATTCTTCCATAGGGTGACCCGAAATGTAAAGTCCCGTGACGTCTTTTTCAAAAGCGAGCATCTCTTTTTTGCTCATTTCCTCAAAGTCGGGCGCTTTTATTTCATTGTAAGAAGAAAACTGTGAGCCCTCGTCAAAAAAGCCGATTTGACCGACGACATTTTTATTTTTGTCCTCATCAAGCTCAGCAGAAACAACGGGAAGCATATAAAGCATCTGTCTGCGGTTTAAATCAAGGCCGTCAAGAGCACCGCATTTGATAAGACTTTCAACGGCACGTTTGTTGTACTCTTTAGAATAAACACGCTTACAAAATGACTGAAAGCTTGTAAATTTGCCGTTCATTTGCCTTTCGTTTATAATAGTACGGATAAATCCCCTGCCCAAATTTTTAATTGCAAGAAGTCCGAAACGAATAGCACCGTTTTTTACGGTAAAGCCCTCAAAGCTGCTGTTGACACTCGGCGCAAGAACTCTTATGCCAAGACGTGTACACTCGGCAATATAAGCGGACACCTTTGAAGAAGAATCAAGTACACTTGTAAGTGTTGCGGCAAGAAGCTCACATGGATAGTGGGCTTTGAGCCAAGCGGTCTGATATGAAACAAAAGCGTAGGCCGCCGCGTGAGATTTGTTAAAGGCATATTTTGCAAAGTTGCTCATTTCATCAAATATGTCATTTGCCGCTTTTTCACTGACGCCGTGAGCAACTGCACCTGTACAAACGCTGTCACCCTCAATGCCGTGAATGAAAATTTGCCGTTCTTTTTCCATAACGTCAAGCTTTTTCTTGCTCATTGCCCGGCGGACAAGGTCTGCTCTGCCATAGCTGTAACCGGCAAGCTTACGGCAAATTTCCATAACCTGCTCCTGATAAACCATACATCCGTAAGTTACATCAAGTATATCCCGCAAAAGCTCTGATTTATACTTCGTATCTTCAGGATGATGTCGGTTGTGAATATAGGTGTCAATTGAATCGGCAGGACCGGGTCTGTAAAGAGATATTACAGCTATCAAATCCTCTAAGCTCTCAGGTTTCAGCCTTGAAAGAACACTTCTCATACCGGCTGACTCATACTGAAATACAGCGTCGGTTTTACCTTGTGAAAGCATTTCAAAGGTAAGCTTATCATTTACGGAAATATCGTCAAGAGAAAATTCGGGGTTATCCTTTTTTATAAGCTTAACAGCATCATCAATAACGGTAAGGGTTCTCAGTCCCAAAAAGTCCATCTTTAACAGCCCTAACCGTTCAAGTGCAACCATAGTATACTGGGTAACGGCGGCATCGTCATTGAGTGCAAGGGGCACATAAGTTGAAACAGGGTCACGGGTAATGACAACGCCTGCCGCGTGAGTTGATGCGTGGCGGGGCATACCCTCAAGCTTCCTTGCATAGTCGATTAAATTTTTAATTTGCTCACTTGCCTCATAAAGATTTTTCAAATCCTGTGAGCTTTTGAGAGCCTTGTCAATTGTGATTTTCAGTTCATTCGGAATAAGCTTTGCAACCTCATCAACTGTTGCATAAGGTATACCTAAAACTCTGCCTACATCACGCACTGCCGCTCTTGCCGCCATTGTTCCGAAAGTTACAATCTGTGCAACGTGGTCGGCACCGTATTTTGATATAACATAATCTATAACCTCCTGACGGCGAACATAGCAAAAGTCGATATCAAAGTCCGGCATACTGACTCTTTCGGGATTGAGAAAACGCTCAAAAAGTAAATTATATTTAATCGGGTCAATACCTGTTATGCCGATACAATAAGCCGCAAGGGATCCGGCGCCCGACCCTCTTCCGGGACCGACGGGAATGTTTTTACTTTTAGCGTATCTTATAAAATCGTGAACTATCAAAAAATAATCCACATATCCCATTTTATTTATTATTTCAAGCTCATAATTCAGCCTGTCAACGTAAACTTGTGAAACATTGTCACCAAAAATTCTGTTTAAGCCAAAGAAACACTGATTTTTAAAATATTCAAAGTGATCCATATTGTTCGGCACTTCAAAATGAGGCAGCTTTGTATTTCCGAACTCAAACTCAAGGTTACACATATCGGCAATTTTCTGTGTATTTGCTATAGCCTCGGGAATTTCAGGAAAAAGTGAAAGCATTTCTTCTTCGCTTTTTACGTAAAACTCATCAGTGGAAAACTCAAGGCCTGTTTCCTCGCCTAAGGTGTGGTTAGTCTGTATACAGATGAGCACCTGCTGAAGTGAGGAGTCCTCTTTTTCAAGGTAGTGACAGTCATTTGTGGCAACAAGACCTACACCTGTTTCACGGGAAAGCCTTATTAAATCCTGATTTATTTCAAGCTGTTCACGAAGTCCGTGATTTTGTATTTCAATGTAATATCTATCCTTACCGAAAAGATTTTTATACCATAAAACAGTTTCTTTGGCAAGGTTATAATCCCCTCTTACTAAAGCAGAGGAAACTTCACCCGCCAAACAGGCCGAAAGTGCAATAAGTCCCTCGCTATGCTTACTCAAAAGCTCACGGTCAATTCTCGGCTTTGTGTAAAAGCCTTCTGTCCAGGCTTTGCTCACCATAGCAATAAGGTTTTTATAGCCTGTTTCATTTTCACACAAAAGCACAAGGTGATAACGCTTATTATCTATGCCGTGAACCTTGTCAAAACGCGACCTTTCAGCCACATAACATTCACAACCTATAATAGGCTTTACACCGCTTTCTTTTGCAGCATTATAAAAATCAATAACACCGTACATTACACCGTGGTCAGTAATTGCAACGCTTTGCTGACCTAAGCTTTTTACCCTGTCCATAAGCTTATTTATGCGGCAGGCACCGTCAAGCAGGCTGTATTCCGTATGAAGATGTAAATGAGTAAATGCCATGGCTTTCTCCTTTCGGTTATTTTACAAGCATCCTTTCAACCGCCTCTTTATCGGGGTGGACGTTAATTGAATAATATTCGTGATAAATTACCATACCCGTTTTACCGCCCGCGGGCTTTTTAAGAAATTTAACGGGAGTATAGTCAACAGTTACAATTGATGAATCGGCGGCATTGCTGTAATATGCCGCAATAACTGCCGCTTCTTCAATGGCCTCATCACTGATATTTTTTCCGTCACCGCAGATAATAACGTGCGAGCCGGGAATTTTTTGTGCGTGAAGCCACATATCGCTTTTCATTGCAGTTTTAAGTGAAAGCTTTTCGTTTTGCAAATTATTTCTGCCTACGAGCACACGAAAGCCGTCACTTGTAACGAATTCTCTCACCGGCAATTCCTTAGGTGCTTTTTGCTTTTTAGCTTTAGTATTTTTAATATATCCGCCCTGTGAAAGCTCAAGTCTTATAAGTGAGATTTCGCTGTCGGTATCGGCACGTGAAAGCTCATCAAGAACCGACTCAAGGTAAATAAGCTCTTGCTCGCCGTCTGAAATAAGCTCGGTTAATTTTTTCTCGGCAGTCTGTGCTTTTCTGTATTCTTTATAGTATTTCTTTTGATTTTCTCCCGGTGAAAGCGCGGGATTACAGGGAATTTTTATCAAATTACAGTTATCATAGTAATTTTCCACTTCATAAAAACTGACGCCTTTTTGAAGTCTGTATATATTAGCAACAATAAGCTCACCGTAAAGCTTTAACTGCTCTTTGTTCTCGCACTGTTTAAGCTCCCCTCTTTGCAGTGAAATTTTTCTTGAAGTACGTTCAATCAATTTTGTAACAAGCTTTATAAGCTCTCTGCCCCGATGATTTATGCGGTTAATTCTGTCACGCTCATAATAAAAATCATCGAGAAGCTCTGACGGGCTGTCATACTGCTTTAAATTAAAAAGACTTCCGTACTGCTTAATTTCAATGTGGGATAAATCCTTAGGCTTACCGTTTTGCTCTGTTAACATATAAACGGTGTTTGAAGAATATAAGTTTTCTTTAATAAAGTCAAGCTCTTTTTCAAGCTTAGACAAGTTATCTGCCGTAAGGTCACTTACCTGTAAATCGTCAAATGTAGCTTTGTATGAAAGCTCTCTTGCCACAATAGGCGAAACGCCCTGTAAGGTATTTATAATCGCATTTGAAAGTGACTTTTCGGGGAAAGTTTTTATTTTCTCAATTATCTCTTTTGAAGAAGAGGTATCAATGTCAAGCTTATCTTGCTCCGGCGGAAGTTTATATTCAAGTCCGGGTAAAATCTGTCTCACCGACGAGGTGGTTATATCAACACGCTTTAATGCGTCAATTATTTTTCCGTCGCGAATGAAAATAAGGTTAGAATACTTTGCCATTATTTCAATGCATAGGGTAACTTCAATTTTATCGCCGATTTCATTTGTTGCGTCAAAGTCGATGAAAAGGATTCTGTCCCTTTTATGCTGACCGATTTTTTTAATAAGGGCACCTGTGAGATACTTCCTCAAAAGCATACAAAACATAGGCGGTACAGGCGGATTGGAAATGTTGTGACTTGTAAAATGAAGCCGAGGACTGTCGGCTCTGACACAGAAAAGCAGTCTGTAATTCACACCTTTTCCCCTGATGTTCAGCACAATTTCATCTTTTGTAGGCTGATTTACCCGATCAACACGCAAGCCTACCGCTTTTTCGGTAAGCTCATTTTTAATTTTTGTTAGAAAAATTCCGTCAAGTGCCATAATTTACCTTTCATCAACAAATATAAGCGGATTGCTTTGTTTTAATATAACAGTTTCTATATCGTCAAAGTGGCTTTTAATAAACTCTTCCATAGCATATTTTGAGGGATTTTCCGTTTCAAAATGACCCGCCGCTATTACGGTAATTCCCTTTTCTTGTGCTTCAAGTGCCTCGTGATGCTTAATTTCGCCCGTTACAAAGACATCGGCGCCCAAGCTTAAAGCTAAATCAAGATATTCCATAGCCGAACCGCCGCAAACTGCTACACGGCTGATTTTGTTATTACAATCAACAACACCGCATACCGTATCAAGTTTTTTTGAAACAAAAGCGGCAAATTCCATAGAGCTTTGCTCTTTTACATTGCCTATTCTCATAAGCGGTTTAGCCGTAAGCTCATTTTCCGCCAAGGTAACATCTGTAATTTCAAGAATATCACAAAGTACATCATTTACACCGCCCACGGCACAATCAAATGGTATGTGACAAGAAATAACATTTATACCGCTAAGGGCGGTATCGTAGGCTAAATCGCCTTTTAAAAAGCGCTTTTGAGCCTTAAAAATCAAAGGATGATGTGTGACAATAAGGTCGGCTTTTTCATTTATTGCGTTATTTAACGTCTCCCTTGTAAGGTCAAGGCAGAAAGCCGCTTTCTTAACCTCGGCATTTTCATCACCGATTAAAAGTCCGCTGTTGTCCCATTGAGGCTGAAAATCAAAGGGAGCAAGGCTGTTTATGTAATTCAATACGTCTTTTACCTTAGTCATATTTTTCCTCCTCGACAAGCTTTTTAAGCTGTGCAACGGTGTTTGAAAGTTCATCTATGTTTTCTGCATTAACTTTTTCAAGTGCAGTTAATTTCTTATTTAAAGATTTATATACTTTTTCTATGTAGGCTTTTGAAACATTGTCTGTGTTTTTATAAAGCTCACCTACATAGTAATACCATAAAGGCATTTGCTTTTTTTCACCGCTATAAACGGCACTGATAATACAGTACTGTCTTTTACCGTCAGTGGCGGCTTTCTCTTCAAGAATTTTAAAGCCGTTTGTAAGTAAAAATTCACGCAAAACCTCACCGTGAGTCATAGGCTGTGCGATTATATGAATATTTTCACTGAATATCCAAGGCGTTCTTTCTAAAATCTCTTTTATAAGAATACCGCCCATACCCGCAATAACTATTTCATCACAATCGCCCTGATTTAACTTGTCAAGACCGTCGGACAGCAATAACCTGACATTATCAAGCTGTCCGCAGTCAATAAGTGTTTTCTCTGCATTTTTAAGGGGACCTTTTCTTAAATCTGCCGCAATACCTTTTTGAATTTTTCCGTTTTCCAAAAGCCAACCGAGCAAGTAAGCGTGGTCTGTACCGATGTCGGCAACCACACTGTTATTTCTCACAAGCGAAGCAACAGCCGAAAGTCTGCTGTCAAGTTTAATCTTTCCCATAAATTTTCCTCTGTATTATAAAAAGGTGAGCCACCCTTATGAGCAGCTCACCGAAAGATGCTTATTTTGAAGCAAGATATTCGTTAATTCTTGCAATAAGTGCATCACAATCTATGCCGTGAACCGCACAAGCTTCTTCAACTGTTTCGCCTCTTGAAGCAGGACAACCAAGGCAATGCATACCCATTTCAAAAAAGAACATTGCTGTACCGCTGTCAGCGTCAAGAATATCACCGATAAGCATATCTTTGTTAATTTCTTTCATTTGTATAAACTTCCCTTCAAGGATTTTAAATTATTTTTGCCCAAAAGGGCTGATTTATAAATTATTTTTTTAAGCTGAAAGCCTTTTTTGCCTTCTGGGCAATATGCTCTGCATCAAGACCGAATATTTTAAGAAGCTCTAATGCAGGACCTGATTTACCGAATACATCTTCAACACCGAGACGGAGCACAGGCACGGGATATTCTTCCGCAAGTACTTCCGCAACAGCGCCGCCTAAACCGCCGATAATACTGTGTTCTTCAGCAGTAACAATTGCACCTGTTTCTTTAGCAGCCTTAATAAGGATATCTTTATCAATAGGCTTGATTGTGTGAATGTTGATTACTCTTGCATCAATGCCGTCATTTTTAAGCATATCAGCGGCAATAAGCGCTTCATTAACCATAAGACCTGTTGCAACGATTGTAACATCCTTGCCGTCTTTCAAGGTAACGCCCTTACCAAGCTCAAACTTGTAATCTTCGCTGTTAATTCTGGGCACTGCAAGTCTGCCAAAACGCATATAAACTGGGCCGTCGTGTTCAGCGGCGGCGAAAACTGCCTGCTTTGCTTCAACATCATCGGCAGGATTGATGATAACCATATTGGGAACGCTTCTCATTAAAGCGATGTCTTCACAGCATTGATGGCTTGCACCGTCTTCACCTACGGAAATACCGGCATGAGTTGCACCGATTTTTACATTCAGCTTAGGATAAGCAATTGAGTTTCTCACCTGTTCAAAGGCTCTGCCTGCGGCAAACATTGCAAAAGAAGAAGCGAAAACAGTGTAGCCTGTTGTGGCTAAACCTGCGGCAATACCCATCATATTTGCTTCTGCAATGCCGCAATCAATAAACTTATCGGGAAATGCCTTTTTGAAAGTAATTGTCTTTGTAGCTTTTGCAAGGTCAGCGTCAAGAACTAAAATGTCATCTCTTTCACCAAGCTCTTTTAATGCTGCGCCGTAAGCATCTCTTGTTGCACATTTAATTACATCAGCCATAATTACACCTCCAAGTTTTTGAGAGCCTCGTCAAGCTCTGCCATTGCCTGTTCATACTGCTCCTGTTTAGGTGCAGTTCCGTGCCAATCACATTCGTCTTCCATAAAAGAAACGCCCTTGCCTTTAATTGTAGTTGCAACAATACAGGTAGGCTTTCCTTTGCACTCATCGGCTTTTTTGAATGCGGCATCAATTTGGTCAAAATCGTGACCGTCAATTTCAATTACATTCCATTTGAAAGCCTCAAACTTTTCCTTAATGGGATAAGGTGAGTTAACTTCATCAAGACCGCCGTCAATTTGAAGACGGTTGTAGTCAACGATAGCAACAAGATTATCAAGCTCTCTGTTACCGGCAAACATAGCGGCTTCCCAAACCTGACCTTCTTCAATTTCACCGTCACCAAGGGGAACGTAAACCTTGTAATCCTTGCCTTTGAGCTTTGCACCAAGAGCCATACCGCAAGCGGCAGAAATGCCTTGACCTAATGAGCCGGTACTCATATCAACACCGGGAGTATATCTCATACTCGGGTGACCTTGTAAAATTGAGTCAGGCTTACGTAAGGTTTTAATAAGCTCAACGGGGAAAAAACCTTTAAGGGCAAGTGCGGCGTAGAGAGCCGGCGCAGTATGTCCCTTTGAAAGAACAAATCTGTCTCTGTCCTCGCAGTCAGGCTTTTCGGGGTTGACATTCATCTTTTCAAAATAGAGATACGTGATAATATCTGCAATTGAAAGTGAACCGCCGGGATGACCTGATTTTGCATTATATGTGCCTTCAATAATGCCTTTACGCACATTTAACGCAATTTTTTGAAGTTCAATTTTTCTGTTTTCATCCATAACTTATACTCCTTTTTTATTTTTGATAATATATTCTATCAAATCAGCCACAGCACCTTCATTACAGTGACAGGTGACCAGCTTTGCGATTTGCTTCATACCCTTGGGAGCCTGACCGCAGCAAGCGGGTAAAGCAACCTGTTTGAGCATTTCATAATCGTTGAAGTAATCACCTATAGCGGCTGTATTTTCTTTGGGTACACCGAGCATTTCGGCAAGTTTAAGAACAGCCTTGCCTTTATTCGTGTCCTCATTAACCATTTCAAAACTGCAAACAGATGAATACATAAGATTTTCCGTTGTGTTTGAAATACTGATTAAATATTTTTCAAGCAATTTCATTTCCGTAGGAAGACCGGTGTAAATTACCTTATACCAATTTTCCTTAGGTATTTTATCAAAGTTGTAAAAATATTTTACGGGAAGCCTTGCGTTAATAGCAAGTATTCTCGAAGCAATTGTAGGTCTGAAAATATAAACTGCTTTATCGGTTATAACCTGAAAAGCAAGGAAAGGATATTTTTTAACGCTTTTTCTGACCATATCAATACAGTGGTCATTAAAAGGTGATGTCCAAACCATTTTTTCCTCAGCAAAGTCATAAATGCCGGCGCCGTTAATTACAATGGCTTTTCCGTCGGCTATGTCAAGACGTTTATAATGTTTGCGCATTGAATCAGGTGAACGGCCTGATGCAAGAGTAAAGTTTCCGCCGTATTCATCAATATATTTATGTATAGCATCGTAATTTCTTTGAACAAGCTTTCTTGCTTTGTTATTGATTGTTCCGTCAATATCCGAAGCAATAAGAAAATCTGAAAGAGACTTTTTATTTTCAACCATTATCTTTTTATCCTCCTTAAAAAGTCTGTAAAGTAATCGGGTAATTCACTTTCAATTTCAATATATCTTCCGTCTCGCGGATGCTTGAAGCCAATAAGTCCTGCGTGGAGACACTGTCCGCCGAGATATTCTATAACCTTTTTAGGTCCGTATACCGGATCGCCTGCAACAGGATGACCTAAGTATGACATGTGTACCCTTATTTGATGGGTACGACCTGTTTCAAGCTTTAAACGTAAATGTGTAAAATTGTCAAATTCTTCAATTACCCTGTAATATGTAACTGCATTTTTAGAGTTTTTTTCAGTTACTGTCATCTTTTTTCTGTAAACGGGATGTCTTCCGATAGGGGCATCCACTTTTCCCTCGGGCGCTTTCATTTTGCCGTAAACTACACTTTGATATTCCCTTGTAAAGGTGTGATGTTTTATTTGTTCTGCAAGGTTAATGTGGGCAAAGTCATTTTTAGCAACTATTAAAAGTCCGCTTGTATCCTTATCGATGCGGTGAACAATACCGGGTCTTATTACTCCGTTTATCCCCGAAAGACTGCCTTTGCAGTGGTAAAGAAGTGCATTTACAAGGGTACCTTCATAATTCCCTGCGGCGGGATGAACAACCATACCCTTTGGCTTGTTGACTACAAGCAAATCATCATCCTCATAGCGTACATCAAGGGGGATGTTTTCGGCTGTGACCTCTAACGGCTTAGCCTGAGGAATTTGCACTGTGATTATATCGCCGTTTTTTACCTTATAATTCTTAGTAACAGCAACAGATCCGACTTTAACATTGCCGTCGTCAATAAGCTTTTGAGCTGCCGAACGTGACAAAAGCTCGCATTTTACAAAAACAAGCTTATCTATTCTTTCACCTGCGTTTTCCGTGTCTACTGTAATAATGTGTGCGTTAATCAACGGCAGTCACCTGCTTTTTCTCTTTATCTTCTTTAATTATCAAATATATCTGGTAAAAAATCAACATAAACGCCGAAACGGTAACAAGACAGTCAGCAAAGTTGAAAACATAAAAATCAACAAAGAGAACTTCTATAAAATCAACAACAAAGCCCCTGAAAATACGGTCGATAATATTTCCCACACCGCCGGCTATCATTAAAATCGTACAAAAATAATTGACCTTATCTTTTATAAGACCCGAAAATATTACAACCAGCATAGCAATAACACAAATTACCGCAAACACTGTCATAATTGCGGTTTTACCTTGCATAAATCCCATCATAGCACCGTCATTTTCAAGGTAACGAAACTGCAACACGTCTTTTATTACAACAAAAGGCTCACGAGCTTTCAGCTTTAAAACAACAAAGTACTTTATTATTTGGTCAAGTGCAATTAAAACTAAAACAACTATAAATGAAATTATTTTTATTTTTGAAGTAATTTTTCTATCAGTCAAGGCTCGAATCACTGTCTTTCGGTTGGTTTTCTGTATTTGAATTTTTCTTTTGAGCTTCGGAAATTATATCTGCAAGGGTAAAGCTTCCGCCGTTTTTAGCTGCCGCGTTTGAAATAATGTCCACAAATGCAGGAATACTTTCTGCATTTTGAGTTTGTGCTTTTCTTTCTTCGGGTACACCTTGTTCATCCGAAGCAGGCGCAAAATAATTATGATCGAAGATATTATCCAATTGCTCGGTCTGTTGAGAGGTTTCAAACACACCGCTGTTTTCTTCCTCTATGTCATCATCAAGAATTTCTATGCTGAAAACATCTTTCTCTGATTCTTCGGACATTTGAGCGTTTTCAAAGGAAAAAGCCTCTATTTCGTCTTTGTCAATTGTCGGCGGAGTAATTTCAAAACCATCTTCCGTTGCTGAAATATCTTCAGGAAGCTTTATATCTGCAATTGAGTCAATAGACTTTTGTGAAAATGAAATCACATTCGAAAGCTCCTGACGAATTTTGTCGGTTTCCTTTTGAAGCTTTATAAGCTGATTTTCTGCCTCTTTTACTGTCTCGTCAGCTTTTGCTTTTATTTGCTTTGCCTGAAGCTCTGCTTGTGAAATAATTTCAGCGGCAAGTGTATTCGCCTTAGAAATCAAAGCTTCCGCCTTTTCATTTACTTTAGCAATATAAGCTTCAGCGAACAAATCGGATTTTTCCTGAAGCTGCCTGAAATCTTCTTCCGCCTTTTCTAAAGCGCGGTCAGCGTCGGCAGTTTTTTGAGTATAATATAAATCTGCTTCCTCTTGCTTGGCTTTTAAAACAGCCTCTGCCTGAGTTTTTGCTCCGGCAATAATTTCATCACTTGTACCTTGAGCCAAAATAAGTGCTTGAGCAATTGAGGACTTATTTTTGTTATATTCTTCAATTTGCGGTTCAATATAAGCAAGCTTATCCGTAAGGGCTTTGTTTTCAGCAATCACTTGGTTATAGCTTTGATATATTCTTTGTAAAAAGACGTCAACTTCAGCTGCTTTATAGCCGCCTTTGCCGTTAGGAGAAAATCTCTGTGACGTAATTTGACTTGGAGAAATCATATTTTTCAGGTCCTTTAATTTATATTGGTTTTGAGTGAGCCCAGGTCAACCTGAGTCGGGAAATCGCCGTGAAGCTCAACGCCCTCGGGCACAATAATAGACATAACGTCAGACAATTTATAAAGACTGGATTTAGTAACATAATTCACGCCGTCAAGAAAATCTGTTGCACGCTGAGTACATTCAACAGGCAAGCTTGAGGTTTCCAGAATTACAATGGTGTCTTTTTTCATAACAAGGTCTGCTATTTTAAGTATTAAATTCAAGTCTTTAAAATTTACAAAATTGAGCTTAAATTTAGCTGTTGACCTTACAGTGTCAAGATTGTAAATATTTGGAGCTTTTCTTTCAGGCTCTCTATAATGAATATTGACACTGTGTGCAGTATATCCGCCTTGTGAAGCAGTGTTCGGATTATATTCAGGCGGACTATAATTAGACTTAGGAGCAGAAGATGATGAATAGTAATCATTTCTTTGAGCGGTAGGAGGAGAATATAAATTATCATTTCTTTGTGCAGAATACTGTTCCGGCTCAAAGATGCGTTCACTGCCCTGTGACCTTTCTGTGTTTTCAGCATCATTTCCTTCTTCTTTATAGTCATCGACCTTTGAAAAGAAGAAATCGTTTAATTTATCTTTAAATTTTTCAAACGTAGCCATTTTAAACTCCTTAACTTAATATACTCTCGCACCAAAAAGACTGCTGCCGACCCTTACAAGAGTTGAGCCGTTTCTTACGGCAGCTTCATAATCAGATGACATACCCATGGAAAGTACAGACATATTTATATTATCTAACTTTTTATCCTTTATGTCAATAAATATTCTGTGCATTTTTGAAAAATATTTATCTAATTCACTTTCGCTGTCACAAATGGGCGGAATAGTCATAAGCCCCTGAACCTTTATGCCCTCTAAAAGTGAAGCTTCACAAAGTAACTGTTCAAGCATGGAAAGCTCCAACCCTGTTTTGCTCTCCTCCTGACCGATATTAACCTCTATAAGACAATCGGTAACAATACCCTTTTCCACGCTTCTTTTTGAAATTTCCTTTGCAAGCTTAATGCTGTCAAGGGATTGAATCATCGAAACCTCACCGACAATTTGCTTGACTTTATTTGTCTGCAAGTGACCGATTAAATGAGCATTTTTATTTTCAAGATTAAGATAGGGCTTCTTAGAAAGGAATTCCTGCACTTTATTTTCGCCGATTAAATCAATTCCGCATCGGAGAGCGTGATTTATAAAAACAGGTTCAACCGTTTTACTGACAGCCATTAAGGTAACTTCCTCAGGCTTTCTGCCGACCGAAACAGCCGCCTTATAAATATTTTCACGTATTTCTTCAATGTTTCTTTCAATATCCGAAAAACGCTTTTCAACTAAAATATCATCCATATATTATACCTCGCTTTGGTAAATAGCCTTATTTACATATTCGGCGGCCTCATTTATTATTTCGTCACTGTTTTTGCCGTCAATATAAACCCAGTTAATTTCTTCGTTTCGTCTGAACCAAGTAAGCTGTCTTTTTGCATAGCGTCTTGTTTCCATTTTCAGCTTTTCTAAAGCTTCGTCTAAAGTCACTTCGCCGTCAAGGTAGGGCTTCAATTCCTTATAGCCTATTGCCTGTGCGGCGGTTTTTGAAGAAAACAAAGAATAAAACCGCTCGGTTTCTTTTATAAGTCCGTCTTTAACCATCATATCAACTCTTAGGTTAATTCTGTCATACAATATTTGTCTGTCGTGAGCATTTATACCGATTAAGCACCAGCGGTATTTGCTTTCGTTAAGGTGAGAAAGCTCACACTGTTGTGATATGGTTTTACCCGTTGAATAATATACCTCAAGAGCTCTTATAATACGTTTTTTATCGTTTATGTGCAGTCTTTGACAGGTATCGGGGTCGATTTCTTCAAGCTCGCTATAAAGTACTTCAATGCCCTGAGTCTCGGCTTTTTCTTCAAGCTGTTGACGGATACTGTTCTTTTCGTAGTCGAGAAATTCAGTGTTTTTAATAAGGGTGTCAATATAAAAGCCTGTTCCGCCTGCAACAATGGGAAGCTTTCCTCTTGAAATAATATCGTCAATTTTTTCAGTGGCAAGGCTTTTAAATTCGTTGACGGAAAAGCTCTCGTCGGGGCTTACAATATCAATAAGATAATGCGGTATACCGTCCATTTCCTCTTTAGTAGGTTTTGCAGTTGCAATATCCATGCCTTTGTAAATTTGCATAGAGTCGCAAGAGACAATTTCACCGCCGAATAATTTTGCAAGAGCTATTGAAAGTGAAGTTTTTCCCGAAGCAGTGGGGCCTACAACCGCAACAACAAGTGGCTTTTTCATAAATGTATATTAGCCTTTCCATGAATTTATCATTGAATGCGACCGAATTGCTTTTCAAGGTCATATTTGCTCATTTCAATAAGCACGGGACGTCCGTGGGGACAGTAACGTATCTCGTCACTGTAAAGAACTTCCTCGGCAAGAGCTTTCATTTCCGCCGTGGAATTTTTATAGCCTGCCTTAATGGCTGCCTTACAGGCACTTGTATGGTAAATTCTGTCAATTTTTTCCGACTCTACATTATTTTTACTTTGTAAAAGGTAAGAAGCTATTTCAATAACCGTGTCTTCAATGTCATCACCCGACACAAGCATTGGACATTCCCTTATAATAACCTCGCCTGAGCCGAAATCCTCAATAAGATAACCTGATTTTTTAAACACATCAAGGTTTTCAAGTATAACGTTATAGTCATTTTTATTGAGGGTAACAGTTATAGGTGTAAGAAGAACCTGTGAAGAAACCTTTTCACTTGCCGCTTTTTTCATTTTGTTATAAATAATTCTTTCGTGGGCGGCATGCTTATCAATAAGGCACATTTTATTGTCATATTCGCAAATGATGTAAGTTTTAAACGCTTCACCGATAAGACGAAGCGATTTTTTAGGCAGCTCGCTTTCTGTGAATGTTTTTATTTCAGCTTCATTTGCCGTTAAGGACTTTTCGGCAGGTGCCTGTACCGTCTCAGGCTCTTTTTCGGCTTGAGCTTGTTTTATTAAGGAGCTGAGACTTATATCTCTGGGTGCTCTTTCCTTTTCAGACACAGATGCAGATTCAGTTTTAACAGATTGACTTCTGTTAAAGGAAGAAATTAAATCAGGCTCGTCAGCGTCATTAAAGGAAATATCAGGTTTTGTTGAAGCAACCTGTACATCTCTGAATTCAGCCGCGGTGACTTTTTTCCAAAAGTCCGGCTGCTTTTGAGGTTTCATTTTAGAAGACGGGAAAACAGTATCAGCTTTTTTATAAGACGAAGCTTTATCTTCACTGTCATCAACCATATAAAGCTGACTTGCCGTAGGCTTGGTTTTTTCAGTGAGTTTTGTTATCTTTGAAAGGTCAACGCTGACAGGAGTGTCAAAGCTTTCAATGGCACTTTTAACGGCATAATAAACTGCCGATGTGACACGTCTTTCATCGCTGAAACGCACCTCGGTTTTTGCCGGGTGAACATTTACATCAACGAAATTCGGGTCAAGAACAATATTTAAAACACAGCTTGGAAATTTACCGACCATAACAGAATTTTTATAGGCATTTTCCATTGAGGCCATACAAGAACGTGACTTTATATACCTTCCGTTGAGGTAAAAATACTGCATTGAACGTGAGGGCCTTGAATAAGCCGGCTTGCAGACGAAACCTTCAACCTTAATTCTGTCAAGCTCATAGGAAACGGGAATAAGCGTATCGGAAAAAGCTCTGCCGAAGACCGAATATATGGCAGAAAGCAGTTTACCGTCACCGGGAGTAATAAGCACCTGTTTGCCCTCACGGATAAATCTTATGCTTATGTGCGGATGGGAAAGAGCTATTCTGTCAACAACCTCCGCAACCGCGTTTGCCTCAGAGACATCCTTTTTTAAAAACTTCATTCTTGCGGGAGTGTTAAAAAATAAATCACGAATAATTATTGTAGTACCCTGAGGACAGCCGGCCTGCTCAAAACATGTTTGTACACCGCCCTCAATTGCATAGGAGCTTCCGTTTTGTTCGTTTTCACTTTTAGTAAGAAGCTCAACGCGGGAAACGGCGGCAATTGAAGCAAGAGCCTCACCGCGAAAACCGAGGGTAAAAATTGAGTTAAGGTCATTTTCATCAGCAATTTTACTTGTTGCGTGACTGATAAAGGCATTTTGAACATCGTCTTTTTCAATGCCGCAGCCGTTATCGGTGATACGAATATAAGTGACACCGCCGTTTTTTATTTCAACCGTAACAGAGGTTGCGCCGGCATCTATTGAGTTTTCCATAAGCTCTTTTACAACGCTTGCAGGTCTTTCAACGACCTCGCCTGCTGCAATAAGCTCGGCAATATGTTTTGGTAATACGTTGATTTTTGCCACAGAGCAAACCTCCTTTTAATTTTATACGTCTGTGCTTTTAGCAAAAGCTACAAGCTCATGAAGTGTTGTAAGCGCTTCAATAGGTGTCAAAGTGTTAACATCAATATCACGAAGCTTTTGTGCTAAGTCTTCATTAAAGGTGGAAGAAAATGAAAGCTGATTTTCGTTTTCTTTTTCCTTTTCGGGCAAGTCTTTTAAAAGTAATGTTACGTCGGGGCTTGTAGCTTCAAGATGCTGTAAAATTTTCCTTGCCCTTGCAAGTACACTTTGGGGAAGCTCGGCAAGCTTGGCAACCTCAATACCGTAGCTTCCGTCAGCACAGCCACGGACTATACGCCTTAGGAAAATTATGTCCTCTCCCCTTTTTTTAACGGATATATTGTAATTTTTAACGCCCTCTAATTTATTTTCGATTTCCGTAAGCTCGTGATAATGGGTAGAAAACAGTGTTTTTGCACCGATTTTCTTTTTATCGACAATGTATTCGAGAACGGCTCTTGCGATGCTCATTCCGTCAAAGGTTGATGTACCTCTGCCGACCTCGTCAAGAATAATCAGGCTGTTTTTATCGGCATTTTTGAGAATGTCGGAAACCTCGCTCATTTCAACCATAAAGGTAGACTGACCCGTTGCAAGATCATCGGAAGCACCGACTCTTGTAAAAATACTGCCGACTACACCGAGCTGTGCGGCTCTCGCAGGGACAAAAGAGCCTGCTTGCGCCATAAGGCAAATAAGTGCAACCTGACGCATATATGTGGATTTACCTGCCATATTGGGACCTGTAATAATTGCACAACGGTTACTGTCGGTGTCCATTATTGTATCATTTGGCACAAAGGGAGAATCCTTTAGCATAAGCTCAACAACAGGGTGTCTGCCGTCGGTGATTTTTATAACAGGCTCTTCCACCATCAAGGGACGAACATAATTGTGTTCTATTGCCGCATTGGCAAGCGAACAAATTACATCGGTTACCGCAATAGCAGAAGCTGTAAGCTGAATACGGTTAAACTCTGCCGCAACAGCACTTCTTACCTGACAGAAAATTTCATACTCAAGCTTAACAATTCTTTCCTGTGCACCTAAGACTTTGCTTTCAAGCTCTTTAAGCTCTTCTGTAATATATCTTTCACAGTTTGAAAGAGTTTGCTTTCTTATATAGGTTTCAGGAACTAACTCTTTATAGGAATTTGTAACCTCAATATAATAACCGAAAACTCGGTTATAGCCTATTCTGAGCTTAGGGATACCTGTTTTTTCTTTTTCCCTTGCTTCTATGTCTGCAATATATTTTTTGCCGTTGTTTTTAATATCGGAAAGTGTGTCGAGTTCTTCGTTAAAGCCTTTTTTAATCATATCACCCTCTCGTACGGAGAAAGGTGCATCCTCTTTTATTGCACTGTCTATAAGGCTATAGATGTCTTCAAGACAGTCAAGGCAATTGTATTGATTGACTAAATATGCGCTTTTGCTGTTTGAAAGAAGCTCTTTAATTTTAGGCAAAACGGCAATAGTTTGTTTAAGGCTGTTAAGTTCTTTTGCGTTTGCCGTGTTATACATAACCCTTGTTAAGATTCTTTCAATGTCAAAAATATCTCTAAGAGCATTTCTAAGCTCTGTTAATCTCATGCTGTCATTGTAAAGCTCGTCAACGGCATTATGCCTTCTTGAAATTTGAGCGAGATTTACAAGGGGCTTTTCAAGCCACGAACGCAGAAGTCTTTTGCCCATAGAAGTGCCTGTACTGTCAAGCACCCACAAAAGTGATCCTTTTCTTTCGCGCCCTCTCATAGTTTCGGTAATTTCAAGGTCACGTTTTGACCCGTAACCGATTTTCATAAACTGTTCTTCAGAATAAAGGTTTATTTCCTTGATATTGTCAAGGTTGTTTTTTTGTACGTTTTTTAAATACTTTATCGCACTGCCTAAGGCTATTACAGCAGGCGAAAGAGATGAAAAACCGTAAGAATTTATCTTCTCTTGAGAAAAATGGTCACAGCACTCCTTAAGGCAACTGCTGTAATCAAAAAAGCTGTCGTCGGGAAGCTCACAAGACGCTTCGATTTTTTTGGAAATAAAGTCTGCAACCGATTTTTTGTCAGCACAATCTCTGTTTAAAATAATTTCACTTGGAGAAAAAACACCGAGTTCATTGATGATTTTATTTTCAAGATCCTTACCGCTTTCAATTTGTGTAAGGTTAACAGTACCCGTTGAAATATCAATAAAACAAATACCGGCGCCGTTTTCACTTGTAAAAACACAGGTGAGGTAATTATTTTTTGTTTCATCGAGCATATTGTTTTCAATAATGCTGCCCTTTGTAATTATTCTTATAACGTCCCTTTTAACAAGACCCTTTGCCGTTGCAGGATCTTCAACCTGTTCACAAATTGCAACCTTGTGACCGAGTTTTACAAGCCTTGCAATATAACCGTCGGCAGAATGAAAAGGCACACCGCACATAGGTGCTTTTTGTCCGTTACCGCAGGCTCTGGCAGTGAGGGTAAGCTCAAGGGCCGATGAAACCATTTTCGCATCATCAAAAAACATTTCATAAAAGTCGCCCAGGCGGAAAAATAAAATTGTGTCCGGATATTCTTTTTTTATTTCAAAATACTGTGTCATCATCGGAGTCATTTCAGACATTTTATTTTTCCTCCCGGTAATTTAAACTTTTATATTTTTTCTCAATGACATCCGCTGCAGCTTGAGCATGAACCGCCGCAGCTGTGGTCGTGTTCTTGTTCGGGTTCGCATGTTGCAGGGTCTGCACCGTTAACGCAAAGGCCTAAAATTTGCATAATGTAATTCATAAGGTTGTCAATTTCAGTTCTTGCAGCTTCATAAGTTTTCATTTTGTCGCTGTCCATAAACTTTGTGTAAACGTCATTAAACTGCTCCTCAAAGGACTGCATTTTTGCGCTGTCGGGTGTTTCCTTTGAAGCTTCCATCTGATAGTTCATTTGAACCATTTGAATTTGCGCCATAAGCTCGTTGAGCTCAGCATCATTTTCGTTTTCCTGACGCGCCTTAGCGAAGTTGAGATAGCGCTCGTCCTGCTGAATTGCCGCACCGAGCTCACGGGTAAGTTTGATAATGTCCATTGTGTTTGCTCCTTAAAATAAAAATTTATAATTATTACTTCATAAGAAGTAAGCTTATACAAGTTCACCGTAAACAATCCAAGTTTTCGGATTTGTAACTTTAACGTAGGCGAAATTACCTATAAGGCTTTCATCGCCCTCAAATTCAATCATTACATTGCCTTCTGTTCTGCCTGAGAGGAAACCGTCTGTCTTTGCCTTTTCTTCAACAAGGACACGGTAAATGCTTCCTTTCATTTTAGAGGTTTTTTCACCGGCGATTTTTTCCTGTAAATCAGTCAGCTGTTTAAACCAAACACCTTTTTCCTGACGTGAAACAGGGTCATCCATATCATAAGCCTTTGTGCCCTTACGCGGTGAAAAGATAAATGTAAAAAGTGAAGTATATCTAACCTGTTCAACAAGTGAAAGAGTGTCGCAAAATTCCTCGTAAGTTTCACCGGGAAAGCCCACTATAATATCGCTCGTAATTGAAAGGTCGGGCATCAATTCCTTTGCGTATTTGATAAGGGAAAGATATTTTTCCCTGTCATAATGTCTGTTCATTTCACTGAGGACCCGACTGTTTCCCGACTGAACAGGTAAGTGCAAGTGCTTTGCAACCTTTTTACATTCAGCCATAGCTTCAATAAGCTCTTTTGTACAGTCACGCGGATGTGATGTCATAAAGCGAATGATGAAATCTCCCTCAATATTATTGATAGCCCTCAAAAGAGCGGGAAATTTTTTATCGTCGGATAAATCCTTGTTATATGAATTGACGTTTTGACCCAAAAGACAAATATCCTTGTAGCCGTCTTTGACAAGTGAGCTGACTTCATTAAGTACAGTGTCAAAATCACGGCTTCTTTCCCTGCCTCTGACGTGAGGCACAATACAGTATGAGCAGAAGTTATTACAGCCGTACATAATAGGCACCCAAGCTTTAAAGGCACCGTCACGTTTGACGGGCAGACCCTCAACAATGTTGCCGTCACTGTTTTCAGTTTCAAAAACACGTTTGCCCAGGCACAGGCTTCTGTAAATAAACTCCGGCAAACGGTGTGAAACGTGTGTGCCGAAAACAATGTCAACAAAAGGATAGCTTGACTTAATTTTATCGGCAACTGCCTGTTGCTGTGTCATACAACCGCAAAGGGCAATAATCATATCGGGATTTTTCTTTTTTATAGGCTTTAATGCACCTACATTGCCGAAAACTCTGTCTTCTGCGTGCTCTCTTATAGCACAGGTGTTGTATAAAACCAAGTCTGCATTTTCAGGCGAAAGACAAAAATCAAAGCCCATTTCAAAAAGCATACCTTTCAGCTTTTCGCCGTCGGCAACATTACCCTGACAGCCGTAAGTATGAACAAAAGCTTTAGGCTTTCTGTCTGTAAAGCGTGAACCAAGTACTGTTTTTACAAGCTGTGTATATTCATTTTGTTTTTCAAGCACACTTTTTGGCACTTGAAACTTTCCTAAAGTGTTTTCCATAAGGCACCTCTTATTTTTTATCGGCAACAGAAAGTGCCATTATTCGTTTAAGACGGTAATTCACCGCAGAACGGCTTAAAACAGGACTGCACATCTCACCTATCTCCCTAAGACTTGCCTCGGGATTTTCAATTCTCAATAAAGCAATCTGTTTTACATCGTCGCTTAAAGCTGCAAAAGCTCCGCTGTTTTTAAGCTTTTCGATTGCTTCGACCTGGTCGAAAGAGGCATATACCGTTTTTGAAAGGTTGGCACTTTCAAAATTGTTTCTGCGATTTGTTCTGTTTCTTAAATCTTTGTATATTTTAATGTTCATTATATTAAGCGCCGAATTTGTGGCGCCCATAATTGTAAGCAAATCTTCAATGCTTTCGCTGTCTTTAATATAAATTACATTTACATATCTTCTCACCATGTGCTTTGCTTTAAGCCCGTAATCGGTAAGAATTTTAAGCAAATCCATACTCAGTGCTTTATAAGGCACAACAAACTCTATATGATAGCTTTTATTAGGGTCACTGGCCGTACCGCAAGAGAGGAATACCCCCCTTAAAAATGCACCGTTACAACAGTTTATTGTTTCGGCAGTTTCACCGCTTTCATTTAAAAGGTTGGCACGGTTTATTCTTTTTACAGGCTCCATACCCGTTGTGTAAAAATCGGATAAAACCTTAATTCGGTCGCTTTCGCTTTCAACCTGTGACGTAACCTTGCCGGCATCGGAAACAGTCCTTGTGACCTTAACGCCCGACACCTTTTCAAGTGTAGAGGCATATTTTTCGCCTACTGCCGCATTATCGGTCAAAAGCGAAATCTCCTGTTTTGAAAATGAACGTGCAAATAAAAACATACCGTATGCCATAGCGTGCTCACAACAAGCGGGCATTTCTTCAATTTCAATAAGCTCTTGTTTAATTTCAGCAGAAAATGACATAGGCGCCTCCTTATGTTTTTATTTGTTGATATCTCTGTGATTTAAACTGACCTTGTGACCCTGCTCAATTAAATGAGAATAAACAAGCTGCGCAAAGGTCACGCTTCTGTGGTGTCCGCCTGTGCAGCCGATTGCAATAATCAACTGACTTCTTCCGTCTTTAACACACAAGGGCACAACAAAATCAATAAAATCTTTTAACTTCTTTTCGTATTTGATTGCTTCTTCAAAATTCATTACAAAGGAGCTGACTCTTTCATCAAGACCCGTTAAATTTTTAAGCTCGTCAACATAGTAAGGATTCGGAAGTGAGCGAACATCGAAAATATAGTCTGCATCCTCAGGAATTCCGTGCTTAAAGCCAAAAGACATACAATGAATTTTAACACTGCTGAGTGCACCGTCGTTTTCACTGAAAAAATCAAAGACACGGTTTTTACAGGAATTAAAGGACATAGCAGTCGTATCAATAATAAAGTCAGCCTTATCTTTGATAAATTTAAGCAGTTCTTTTTCCTTTTCAATTGCGAAAACAAGGTTGTCCGAACACTCTTTCATAAGCGGGTGTGCACGTCTTGCCAGCTTAAAGCGACTTAATATTACGTCACTTTTACAGTCGATGAAAAGGATTTTATATTTTACGTCTAAGGATTTGAGGTCAGAGAGGATTTTTTCGGTATCCTCACGGTTTATACCGGCCCTTATATCCGTCACAACGGCAAGCTTATCTCTTGTACCCTCCTCAATAACAGAGGAAACCAAAACGGGAATGAGCCGCAAAGGAAGGTTATCTACGCAAAAATAACCTATATCCTCTAAAGCTGCGCTGACCGTTGATTTACCGGCACCGGAAAGTCCTGTTACAATAATTAGTTCCATTTTCTTTTCCTTAAACTGTTTTAATTTCTGTTTCAAGCATTACACCGAATTTTTCATAAACCGTTTTTTGACAAAAGCTTATTAAATCAAGTACATCTTTCGTTGCAGCGTTGTCATAGTTAATAATAAAGCCTGCGTGCTTTTCGCTTACCATGGCACCGCCGATTTTTTTACCCTTTAAGCCGGACTGCTCAATAAGAGCACCGGCAAAATAACCCTCGGGACGTTTAAAAACACTGCCTGCACTGGGATAATCAAGGGGCTGTTTGTCAACTCTCCTGCCTAAAAGCTCTTTCATCTTAGCTTGAATTTCGGCTTTATCGCCTTTTTTCAAAGAGAGAGTTATGCTCGTAACAATAAGTTCTTTATTTGAATAAATGCTGTGACGGTAAGAAAAATCAAGGTCATTTTCAGAAAAAGAGCCCTTTTCACCGTCAAAAGAAATATGATTGCAAGAAGAAACAACGTCTTTCATTTCACCGCCGTAGGCACCGGCATTCATAAACACCGCACCTCCGCAAGAGCCGGGAATACCGTAGGCAAATTCAAGCCCGGTAAGTGAATGTTCAAGAGCAAACTTACAGAGATTTGCAAGTGTAGCGCCTGCACCTGCTTTTACAGTGGTTTCGTCAACAAGCTCAAGGCAGGAAAATCCGCTTCCGATATGAATAACAGGCTTATCATTTATACCCTCATCATTTACAAGTAAATTGCTTCCGTTGCCTAAAATAAAGGGCTTTAATGAAAGCTCTTTAATAATTTTCAAAATAGCAATGAGCTGTTGTTCATCCTCAGGCTCAATAAAAACCTTTGCATTACCGCCGGTCTTAAAGCTCGTATGAAGCTTCATAGGCTCATTACAAGTATACTTTATACCGAGTGAGGAAAGCTGTGATATGAGTTTTTCCAAAAGAATTACCACCTAAACTTATTATTAGTATTCAACAAGAGCAGCGCCTATAATACCTGCATCATTGCCTAAGGTTGCACGGCAAATTTCTGTTTGAGCTGACTGCTGTTTACTGTATCTGCAAATTGAAATATGCTTTTTAAGGGGAACCAGAAGTGTATCACCCTCGTTACAGATACCGCCGCCAAAGCAAATAAGCTCAGGCTGGAAAATATTTATAAGATTAACTGTACCAATGGCGATATATTTTATATAAGCCTCGCAAACCTTTGCAGCCCATTCGTCACCGGCACGCATACCGTCAAAAGCAGTTCTGCCGCCGACATTATCAATATTGCCGTCACAAAGCTCCCACATTTTACTTTCGGGATGCTCTTTCATCATGGCTTTTGTTTGATTGACAAGAGCAGTTGCAGAAGCATAACGCTCCCAACAGCCAACTCTGCCGCAGTTACAAGCCTCACCGTCAAAGTTGATAATCATGTGACCGATTTCACCGCCGGCACAGTTACAGCCTACAAGAAGCTTTCCGTCAAGAACAATGCCGCCGCCTACACCCGTACCGAGAGTAACGGCAATAAAGCTGCTTTTACCCTTGCCGCAGCCTGCCAAAGCTTCACCTAAAGCGGCACAGTTTGCGTCATTTTCAATGTAAAACTTTACATCGGGGAATTTTTCAGCTATGTATTCCTTTGCCGGAACATTTAAAAATTTAAGGTTGTTGGCATACAAGATCATACCTGTATCGTGGTCAACGGAACCGGGAGTACCGATACCGATTGAAGAAATTTGACTGACTTGAATTTCGGCATCCTCGGCCGCATCATAAATGCAAGCGATAATATCGTCAAAAATTTCCTTTGCAGGGCGAGGTAAAGCTGTTTTTCTCTTACCTCTGCCGATAATCTGCATATTTTCGTCAATTACACCGACTGCAATGTTTGTTCCGCCTAAATCTACTCCTACTTTATACATAATTTTTCACCTCTCAAAAATTTCCCCACAATTGGATTTCATCTTCCTGTGGAATTATATCGTCTACCATGCCTAAATTGTGCATAAGCTCTCTTGCGGCATTATATCCCATTTTCTTTTGTCTGTTATTCATAGCGGCAACCTCTATAATAACAGCAAGGTTACGTCCCGGCTTTACCGGAACAACAGTATAAGGAACACGAACACCTAAAATATCGGTATATTCGTTTTCAATACCCATTCTGTCATAAACCTTTTCACTGTCCCAAGGTTCAAGCTGAATAACCATATCTATCTTTTCCGACAGCTTAACGGCACCCATACCGAAAATACGCCTTGCGTTGATAATTCCTATACCTCTAAGCTCAATGAAATGCCTGATATTATCAGGCGCCGAGCCTACAATGGTTTTTGAACCTGTTTTTTTAATTTCAACGGCATCGTCGGCAATAAGACGGTGTCCGCGTTTAATCAACTCAACGGCAGTTTCACTTTTACCTACACCGCTGTCACCTAAAATAAGAACACCCTCACCGTAAACCTCAACAAAAACACCGTGACGGGTAATTCTTTCGGCAAGCTCAATATTAAGGTACGCAATAAGTGCCGCCATTGAACGTGAGGTTGTGTCACTTGTTGAAAGAATCGGCACACCGTAAGTAGGTGCAAGCTTCATAATCTCCACAGGACAGGTAAGGCTCCTCGTAACTACAATACAAGCAGGCTTGAGCTTGAGATAATCCTCAACTCTTTTAAGCCTTTCATCAGTTTCTAAGCTTAATATATATTCAACCTCAGCCTTACCTAAAAAGTTAATTCTGGCACTGTCAAAAAAACTGTGATAACCTGCGATTATAAGTCCCGGTCTGTGTACATCGGGTGAAGAAATAAATATGTCTGACGGGTCCTCAGGCATATATAAAGGCTCAAGCTGTTGGTCTTTTAAAATTTTCGCTAATGAAACGGAATAAACCGGTGCCATAAGCAATCCTCCTTTGGGTGGAAAGTATAATCCAAACCATGTTTTATCGGAATACTCCCACACTAAATTATAACTCTTTCGTTTTCACCACGGTCTTTTCTTAAAACGGTATCCGCTTTTAAAGGTGTTTCACATTTAAAAGAAAACTTCATCATAGGATGACGTGTATCCGAAATATCCTCGCCGTTTTCGTTCTTAAGATTTTCGGCAGCAACGCTAAAGGGCTTTTCCCCTGCTGTCATAGCTTCAAGGATGTCGCCCTCAAAAAAGCGATTGCGCTGAACACAATAAGCTCTGCCATTTTCCCATTTTTCAACAACAGCCATAACATCCCATTCACGGTTATAGCCGCCTTTGTAGCTGATGTTGGCATCGTTAGCTACATCGCCGTAAAAAAAGCCCGTACAGTAATCACGATAGCTTATTTTTTTCATTTCATCTAAAATCCACTGTTCAGGCTTATAGTCAGGTGACGGATTTTTAAAATAACCGTCAATTGCCATTCTGTAAGCATTTGTTACAACCGCTACATAGTAAGCAGATTTTGCTCTGCCCTCAATTTTAAAGCTTGTGATACCGCTTTCAATCATTTCCGGTATGTGTTCAATCATACACATATCCTTTGAGTTGAGTATATAGGTACCGCCCTCATCTTCACCGATGGGAAAATACTGTCCCGGGCGGGTTTCTTCCACAAGGCGGTAATTCCAACGGCAAGGCTGAGCACATTCTCCCCTGTTTGCATCACGGCTAACAAGGTAATTTGATATAAGGCATCTGCCTGAAAATGAAACGCACATAGCGCCGTGAACAAAACATTCTATATCCATATCCTCAGGGATATTGTCACGAAGCTGTTTAATTTCAGTCATTTTAAGCTCTCTTGCAGTTACAATACGCTTAGCTCCCATTTTATAAAAGGCATTTGCAGCAGCGTGATTTACAATACCTGCTTGAGTTGAAATGTGAATTTCAACCTCGGGAGCATACTTTTTGGCATATTCAAGCACACCTAAATCAGAAATGATAAAAGCATCAACGCCTGCATTTTTTGCATTGGCCAAAAAATCCGGTAAAAGCTTAAGCTCATCATTTCTTGGTAAAACATTACAAGTAAGGTATACCTTAACACCTCTCTCATGAGCATAGGCAACGGCTTGGTGAAGCTGTTCATCGGTAAAATTTGCAGGACCTGCCCTCATACCGAAAACCTTACCGCCGATATATACGGCGTCTGCACCGTACTTGCACACTGCAATAAGTCTTTCCATATCTCCCGCCGGTGCAAGAAGCTCCGGTTTTTTTAACTTACTTATCATTGAGTGTCACCGTTAGCAGTTCCGTAAACAACACTTTCAACATTTTGCTGATGCTCGGTAGCAGTAGAAGCATAATAAACCGCACCATTATCATCATGGCAGAAGAAGTAATAGTCGGTGTCTGATGGATAAAGTGCCGCCTCTATTGCCGTAATACCGGGATTGCAAATTGCACCCGGAGGCAAACCGTTGATGTCATAGGTGTTGTAGGAAGAAAGATACATATTATAATAAACATCGGTAAATACATTGTAACTTTTGAGACTTGTGATATAATCCATTGTGGAGTTCATTTGAAGATTGGGATAAGTAGCCGGGTCCTTCAAACGATTGTGCAAAACGGAAGAAATATCTGCCATCTGCGAGCCGTCTTTTGCTTCGGCTTGAATTATTGAAGCGAGTGTTATAATCTGATCCTTTGTCATAGCAAGCTTTTTAAGCTGCTCATCATATTCAGGAAGCCACTTCGCTTCAAAATTTGAAAAGAGCTTTTTAAGAACAGAGCTTGCGTTTTCATCAATGAAAAAGTCATAGGTATCAGGGAAAAGATAACCCTCTGCTTTAAGATATCTACCCTCTGTATCCGAAATTGAAGAAATAAAGTCAAACTGCGAAGAAACAGCATCAAGGTTTGCGTAAAGCTTATCAGCATCACAAACACGGTATTTCTCTAACTTTTCAAATATCTCTGCAATCGTCCAACCCTCAGGGAAAGTAAGAGTAACGGTATCTTTATTTACGTTGTTATATACAAGCATACTGTTAAGTATGGTTTCTATACCGCTGTCAGCGTCAATGTAATAAACTCCGGGAGCATATTCAACATTTTCCGTTACTATGTTTCCGTCTTCGTCTGTGTAAGTTTCAGCATCATAATCTCTGAAACGGCAGAAGAAATCAGTTAAAAACGGCTGTGAAATCAAGCCTTTGCTCTCTAATATTTCAAAAATGTCGTCATAAGTCGAACCCTCTGGAATTTCAACAGTGACGGAATAATTCTTATTCTTTTTATCAATAACAAGAATATCGTTGATAAAAGACATTGCTATATTTGATAAAACTGCGGCAACAGTCGAAACAAAAATCACACAAACACAAGTGATAAGAAATCCCTTTACGAAAGTATAGCCGAAATTGCTGTTTTTCTTTTTTTCTTTTTTAGTCTTTTCCTTTGAAGCGGCGGCAACCTTTTTGTTTTTTGTCCGATTAGAAGCTTTTGCTTTGTTGCTTGCCGTCTTTCCGTTAGCCGCAGCAGACGCTCTGCTTGCAGGTCTTCTTGCAGAAGCTCCGGAGGGTGCCGGACGTTTTTGAGGCGGTCTTACAGGCTGTTTTGGGATTTGAGTGTATAAATCATTACTTTCGGGTATATGTACCTCAAACTTTTTAGGTTTCTGCTGTTGTGTGTTTGCAGTATTTACACCGTTTGAATCAATATCAACATCAGCACTTATATTTTTGCCCTGTGAAAATTGATTGTTTGATACGTTACCGTTATTATCACGACGCATACGATCATCCATATTACAAGTCCTCCTATTATCAAAACTTATATACTTTCTTATCAGTGATAAGTAAATTTATTTTTTCATCATTTTCATCCTGAGGTAATTTTTCAGAAAGAGTACTTTCGTAACACAACCCTACCGAAACACCTTTAAAATGACTTAAAAATCTATCATAATAACCTTTGCCGTAACCGAGCCTCATTCCGCTTTTGTCAAAAGCAAGTCCGGGTACAACGCAAAGTGTATCATCTGTACTTGTCAGTCTCAGACATTTTTCTTTGTCTGGGGCTTTAATGCAGTACATTTCATCAACAAGGTCGCTTTCACCTGTAACCAAGTAAAACTCCATAAGTCCCTTATTATCAAGGCAAAGAGGAAACGCAACTTTTTTGCCGTCACTCAAAGCCTTTTTGAAAATCTCTTTTGTTGAAACTTCACTTAAAACAGAATAATATAATAAAATTGTATGTGCATTTTTATATTCATCTGATTTTATCAGCTTATCGGCGATTTTTTTGCTTAATTCATCTCTGTTTTCAAGAGAGTCTCTTTTTACTTTATATGAACGTCTTAACTCTTTTTTCATCTTGCCTGAATGGAAGCTCTAATTTCGGCGCTTTTTTCACTGCCCTTTAATGCAGAGACAATTTCAAATGCAAACGGGAGGGCAACACCTGCACCTTTTGCGGTAATGATGTTTCCGTCACGCACAACAGATTCACTGCTGATTATCGCATCAAAAAGGTCTTTTTCAAAGCCGGGGAAGGCTATTGCATTTTTACCTTTTAAAAGTCCCTTATGACCTAAAATTGACGGTGCGGCACAAATGGCACAAATGAGCTTTTCATTAACACTTGCATAGTCAATAGCCTTTTGAACTTGTTGACATTTTTCAAGGTTAATTGTACCCATACCTCCGCCCGGAAGAAAAACCGCCTCAAGATTATCATTAAGAACTATATCATCAACTGTCAAATCAGTGCCGAAAGTAATACCGTGAGCACCTGTGACGGTTTTACCCGTAACACCCACAAGCTTAACATCAACACCGGCTCTTTTGAGCATATCAATAGGGGCAATTGCCTCTAATTCTTCAAAACCGTCAGCTAAAAAGCAGTATACCATTTTGTTTTTCTCCTTAAAGCAAATAATTTTTTGATTATTTTTGGTGACTGAGGGTGAAGCAAGGCTGCCGCCTGGCAAATTCGAAACGCCAAAAAGCACGAAAAAGTATTGCTTTAAGGCCGGGTTCGGATTATGCTTTTCACCCTAATCAAGTGCTAAATTCATATATATTTCACTTTCAAGAACATTTTTCATTTTTGAATTTATCGGGTAAATCATACCGTACTTTTGTTTTTTACATTCACCTAAATAAGATAAGTCATAAGGCGAATATAAAAGCTTTTTTTCACTGTCAAAAGTGATATAGGGTTCCTTTTCAAGTATTTTAACATCATTGTAAAAGCTGAGGCAGTCACAAGCGTAACTGTATTGCTTTTGACAAAACTTGAAAAAGTTGCCGGTAAAGGCTTCGGGAAGCTTTATATTTTCTACGTTCTCACAAGAAAGAGTGTATCTGTACATAGAAGCTGTAAAACCAAGCTTTCCGTAATAATCGTAAAGCTTTTCATTGGCAGGAACAAGGGAAATAAAATCAAGGTTTTCCTTTTTGCAAAAGCATTGTGCATCTTTTATAAGCTTTTCCATTAAGCCTTTTTTTCTGAAATTCTCTTTAGTGGCGGCAGCATAAAGATATTTACCTTTATATGCTGTGCCGTCTATGAAAATTTCTGCTGAAAGCAAATAAAGTACACTTACTATTTGTCCGCTTTCAAAATGGGCGAAAATGTCAAAGCCCTTATATTCCTTTTTAAAAAGAAGTTCAATGTAAGCACGCTCATCACCGAAAACATCTTGCCAAAGGGAAATCAGCTCAGGAAAATATTGTTCTTTATTGTCGGAAAGATACATTTATTTCAAAGTAGCTTCATATTCCTCTTTTAAAATTACGGGGTAATATGAAAGCTTAGCCTTTCTTAAATTTTCTGCTCCCACATCGTCTTCGCGGTCAACGTATTTATATTCGGTAAGCTCATTTAAACAAAGCTCACGGTTTATCATAGCGTAAGAGCCTCTGTATTCGGAAAATGCCTTTTCAAAATGAACGCAAAAAGTATCCTCATTCATTTTTTCGCCCATAGCGTAGGCTATAACCTCACCGTCAATGCGAATCAGTCCGCCCACAAAGCCGAGGGCATCATAATTTTCAAATACCTTGCGGATTATTTTCAGCTCATCTTCTAATTCATTTTTAAAATCACTCTCATTTTTTTCAATCCACTTTTCATTCATAGCAATACATTCGCTGATATTTTCCTGTGTGATTTTTTCATAAGACCAATTATAATTGCGTTTGAAAAATGAAATATGATTTCTTTTAGGTTGATATTTTCTTCCCTTAAGGTTTACTAAATCTTCAGTAAGATAAATATAGTCAAAACCGTCTCGGTCTGACCTGATATTGAACTTTTCAGGGAAAAATCTCTCTAACTCATCGGCACACTCATTTGTCATACCGAAAAAATGAAAATTCTCATTATCCTTTTTCGCTTTAGCTAAAATGCTTTCAATTGCTTTTTTTCGGTTTCCGTTTCCTAAAGGATAGGCGTACATAACAGCGTCGTCAGAAACGCACCTTGTAACAAGACAGTTTTCATAAAGAGCAACTTTAATTTCCATTTTTGCCGTATATGAAAAAATGTTACCAAAGGTATACTCACAAGAGGGGCCGCCGCTCTCTTTTATTTTTTCTTCTATCCAAGCTTTATCTTCAAGAGTAGGAGTATGAAAATCAATCATTAAGTAAAAGCTTCCTTTCAGCTATGCGATAGACCTCATCGGCTATTTCTTCAATCGTAAGAGGCTCGCCGTCTTTTGAACAATGTATTATATCCCAGCCTAATTTATCAGCCGCATATAAGGCGGCCTTGTGGCAGTGTGAAAGGTAATCTGTATCCCTTTCGTGAACATCTTTTTTATTTTCATCACCGCCGTAGCGCTTTGAAAGCAGACGCTGTGAAATTTCAACAGGCATTTCAAGAAAAATTACACAGTCAGGCTCAGGTATCTTTAATTTGTTATATTCATAATCAAAAAGCCAATCGAGGTATGTGTCCCATTGACTTTCACTGAGCTTTGTCATTTGATGAGACGCATTCGATGTGGTATATCTGTTAGCAACAGTAATTTTGTCACTGTTATATTCCTTTTCCCAATGCTTTTTATAGCTTGCGAAACGATCAACGGCAAAAAAGCTTGAAGCTGCATAAGCACCTACATCTGTGGGCTTATCACCCATTTCACCGTTTAAATACATTTTAACAAGTGTGCTTGACGGGTCGGAATAATAAGGCAAGTCAAGTGAAAAAACCTCTTTACCCATTTTGATGAGCCTTTGTTTAAGCAACTCAGCCTGAGTAGCTTTACCGCTTCCGTCAAGACCTTCAATTACAATCAGCTTTCCCATAAGTCACCTCAATGGGTTAGAATTACGGCAAAAAGTACAACTGTTTCTTCACCGCGGTTTGCAACTGAATGTTTTTCACCGTCAAGGCAAACACAACTGTCGCCCGCGTTTAACAAAACGGTTTTGCCGTTGTCATCATAAGTGGCAGTGCCCTTTATAATATAAAAGATTTCTTCTTCATTTTCGTGGACGTGCGCGCCTATGGAACAGCCCGGCTCAAGTGTTATTGTTGCAACAAGACGGGCATTACCTTTGTACTCACCTTTTAAAAGGATTTCTCTGACGGCAACCTGTCCGTCACCGCCGCGCATATTCACTTTTATATTGTCTGTCATTTCATTACTTCTTTTAATCATTACATAGTACCCCTATTTTCATAATCTATAAGATTATAGCAACTTTTTATAATTTAATCAATGTTTTTTTCAATTTATTTTTATTTTTTCTTATATTTATTTGACAAAATATCCATTCTCATTTACAATATAAAAAGTATTACAGATTTAAAGCTGAAAGGAATTTTCGCCATGAAAAAATACGGTGCTTTTTTAATAGGAGTTTCCGACTGCGGACAAGAAGTTTGTGCCGCTTCGGGACGTATTTCAACACAAAGCGGGACTGCCCTTGAAATTTTTGAAAGAAGTCACGATGAAGAAAAAAACACAAAGCTTATTGATAAAGTTACTCGCTCAGGTCACACTTCAACTATTGAGCACGTTTTCTTTAACCTTGCATTTGAAAATGTATCGGTTGTTGTTGAGCAGTTTATGATAGAATTCAGACTTGCATCATTTACGGTAAAATCCCGCCGCTATGTTGATTTTGCCAACTGCGGTTACCTTGTTCCGGACCTCAATGACAGCAGCCTTACAAAAATCTATACAGATAATATGGACTACTTTTTTAATGCTTACTCACTTCTTTGTCAAAAAGCTATACCCAAAGAAGATGCACGTTTTGTACTTCCCTACTGTTTTTACAGTAACTTTTACTGCTCACTTAACGGCAGAGAGCTTATAAATGTTCTTCGTGCGATGATTTACGGCAGAGGAAGTAAAATTAAAGAAATTCATGAAATCGGTCTTAGCTTACTGTCACAGTGCAGAAAAGCAACTCCCGGACTTTTTGTTGACTTTGAAAGCAGAAATGAGAGTTATCTCGATGAAGTTGATTTCGGTTTTTCATTTGAAAGTGAAAACGAAAATGCCGACAGACTTACAGAGATACTTTCTTACACAAAAGACGGTGAAAAAAACATAGCTGCTGCTGCTTTGATTGAAAGCTGCGGCTTTTCCGGGGAAAAGATTGACGAAATTTTAAGCGATGAAAAAAACACCGAAAAAATCATTTCTCTTATTTGCAAATCACAGCGTCCGAGAGCACTTGAAAGCTTTAACTGTACAGTACGTTTTAACGGAGTATCACTTTCCTGTCTTACACATTTTGCACGTCACAGAATCCAAAGTATATGTATTCCTAATTTAATAAATGCAAGCAGGAAAAATTACATCATACCTAAAACAGTAAGCGAAAATGAAGAAGCGCTTAACCTTTATATCTCTTGCTTTGACAAAATGAACGAGCTTTACACCTTACTTAAAAGCAAAGACTTAACAAGCAGTGAGCTTATTTACTGTGTATTGAGCGGTAACACCCTTGACTTTGTAAGCACAATGAACGGTAGGGAATTGCTTTTATTCTTCCGCTTACGTTCCTGCACAAGGGCTCAGTGGGAAATTCAAAACTACTGCCGTGACCTTTTACCTAAGCTGAAAGAAATTGCACCGGTTCTTTTCAAAAATTACGGACCGAGCTGTTATGTAACGGGTAAATGTCCCGAGGGTAAATTCTCTTGCGGTAAGGTTGCACAGATGAAAGAATATTTCGGCAGTTAATTATAAAATAAACAGACAGCAGACACAAAAAGTAATAATTCTGTGTCTGCTGTTTTTATTGGAATTTTATAATAAAATAGGTTGCAGCTGTTTACCAATAAGTGCTGATTTTACCGTTTCTTCGGCTAAGGTAAAATCACACACAACGGAAAAAGGCTTTCCATGGGGATTATCTTGCTTCATAGGTACAAAATAATAGTGTTTGACATTTAAAAGGCTTCCGATATTTTTTGCCGAACCGCTTAAAGAGTCATTGGAAGATACGCCGATTACAACAGGTCTTTCGTTTCTAAGGTGAGATTTTACCGCCATAGTCACGGGAGTATCATAAATTCCGTAAGTCAGCTTAGAAAGGGTGTTTCCCGTACAAGGCAAAACAATCAACACATCGGTAAGCTTTTTAGGTCCGATAGGTTCAGCCTCCTCAATTGTTGAAATGACTTTTTTGCCTGTCAACTTTTCAATTTTATTTATAAAATCTATCGCCTGACCAAAACGTGTGTCAATTTTAAAAGCATTAAACGACATTATAGGAAGCACGTCATAACCTTTTTGGACAAAGCTTTCAATTTGTTTAAGTGCTCTGTCAAAGGTACAAAATGAGCCTGTCAAGGCAAAACCGAGCCTAATTTTTTCCACAGCTTTCACCACCTTTTCGGGGTATAAAACGGGCAATGTTTTCACTTACGGCATAAGGGTAAAGCTTTCCCGGCAGGAACGATGCTAAAACATAAGTTTTATCTGAATCGGTAAAGCTTTCTGCATTTGCTCCGTATGGCTTTGAGGCAATTTCAAAGTATATGCTTTTATCTCTGAAGTGACTTATATCTTTTTCATCAAAAATATTGCAAGGTACTGTGTTAAAAATATAATCAAACAAATATAAAATGCTTTTCATCTGTTTTAAATTTACACTTTCAAAGCCCATACACCCTGCCAACTGCCTTTGGGTATCGCTTCTTGCGGCAACACATACCCTCATACCCAAACCCCTTAAATATTCGGCTAAAGCCTTACCTATTCTGCCAAAGCCTGTAATAAGTGCTGTTTTTCCGCTTAAAAGCGTCTGTGTTTTTTCAGTAAGAAGCTTGATAACGCCCTGCGCAGTTATATAAGCATTCCTTAAAACATAAGACTCATTGTCAAAGTAGTCGATAAACGGTATATCGTTTATTGAAAGGTCGGACTTAATTTCATCACTTATTAAGCCGCCGATAACGGTTTGATTTTTTAAAAGTACGTCACTTAACTTTGTATCACTTTCGGCAAGAAAGCTTATATTTTTTCTCTCGGCAGGAAAGGGTAAAATTATGCTGTCAAAAAAAGAAAGATTATCTTTTAATACATCAAGGTCGGTTAAATTTATTTTTTCACAGTGATAATTTTTTTCTTTGAGAAAATTGTATAGGTCATCCTGTTTTTTATCATAAGCAATAACTGCAATTTGCTCTTTCATACACTCAACACCTTTCAAAGTCATTAAAATTACTGTACATTATATTATACTCATAAAAAAAGATTAGGTTAATTTTAAAAAAGTGTTTACTAATTTAAGGTTTTGGCATATAATATTAAATTAGATATTGAATTAGAAAGGTGCGGCTGAAATGCACGATATTGATAAATTACTAAAAGAAAAAAAGAAAATACATTTTATAGGCATAGGCGGTTCGGGTATGTGTCCCCTTGCCGAAATTTTACATACTTGGGGTTATGAGGTAAGCGGTTCGGATAACAACCCCGGTGACAACATTGATAAGCTGCGTTCACTTGGAATGAATGTCATTTTAGGTCAAAGGGCAGAAAACCTTGAGGGCGCAGAAATTATTATTTACACCGCCGCAATTTTAAAAGACAATCCGGAGCTTGTGGCCGCAAAACAAAGCGGTATCCCCTGCTTTGAACGTGCTGTTCTCTTTGGTGCTATTACAAGAATGTACCCCAACTGTATCGGTGTTTGCGGTACTCACGGAAAGACCACGGTTACATCAATGCTTACTCAAATTCTTGTTATGGCAGAAAAAGACCCTACCGCTGTTATCGGCGGCAGACTTCCCTTAATTGACAGCCACGGAATTTCCGGTAAAAGTGACATTATGGTTTGCGAAGCTTGTGAATTTAACAATCACTATCACGAACTTTCACCTGATGTTGCCGTTATTTTAAATGTAGATGAAGACCACCTTGAATTTTTCAAAAATCTTGATAATATTATTGCTTCCTTTAAAAAGTTTTCAAACCTGACAAGCAGTACCGTTATTTATAACGGCGATGATGAAAACACTGTAAAAGCTGTTGAGGGCGTTAATAAAAAACTGATTTCCTTTGGCAGAAGCGTTAAAAATGACTACTATGCCGAAAATATAACCTATAACAGGGGTGCTTTTGCTGAGTTTGATATTATGAGTAAAGGTGAAAAATTAGCTCACGTTAAGCTTAACATTCCCGGTGAGCATAATATTACAAACACCCTTGCCGTCTTTGCCGCCGCAAAAAATGCCGGCTGTACCAATGAGCAATGTGTAAAAGGTATAAATGCCTTTGGCGGTGCGGGCAGGCGCTTTGAGGTCTACGGCGAATTTAAAGGAATAACCATTGCTGACGACTATGCTCATCACCCAGAGGAGCTCAGAGTGATGCTTGAAGCCGTTATGAAAATGGGCTACAACACCGTTTGGGCAGTTTTTCAACCCTTTACATACACAAGAACAAAGCTTCTTTTTGATGACTTTGTAAAGGTTCTTCAAATTCCTGACAGATGCGTTATGACTGAGATTATGGGCTCAAGAGAGGTAAATACTTTTGGTATTTACACAAAGGATCTGGCAGATAAAATACCCGGCAGTGTTTGGTTTAACACCTTTGATGAGGTTTGCTCTTATGTCATTTCAAATGCAAAAGAGGGAGACCTTGTTATAACTCTCGGTTGCGGTGATATTTATAAGGCAGCAAAAATGATGAAAGAAAAATTGCAATAATTTCCAAAGTAAAAAATGAATTTAAAAGCCGTAAATGCTAAAACTATTTTCAACGGACAAGTTTTGGCGTTTGCGGCTTCTCCGTTACTTTCGAAAGTGTGGGGAAGCCCAACGCATTCGGAAGGTTAAAAAGGGTTTTATGTCGTCGAGTACCTCGGCACGATTATCACGGTCGAGTACCTCGACACGATTATCACGGGTTAAAGTTATTTGATTGATAGCTTTACACCGCTGTCGATTACTTCGGCACAATTATCACGGTTGAGTACCTCAACACGATTATCACGGGTTAAAGTTATTTGATTGATAGCTTTACACCGCTTAAATTGAGCAATTGATATTATTATAAGTTAAAAGATATTTAACAATAACTTTCTACTGTTAATTTCAAGCAGTTCAATATGATTATGCGGATTTGATAATCAACAGCATTTTACTCAACTTGAAAAACCCTAAAATATTGAAACAGCTCCACGGAATTTTCCGTGGAGCTGTTTATATAAAAAGTCAAATTATTATTTAACCATCGAAGCGATTTCTGCTGCGAAATCGTTAGATTTCTTTTCAATGCCCTCGCCTCTTGCAAAACGAGTGAAGCCTTTAAGTGTAACTTCTGTACCAAGATCCTTAGCACAGTTAGCAACATACTTAGCAACATTAATATCGCCGTCTTTAACGAATGCCTGCTCTGCAAGGCAAACTTCCTTATAGAACTTAGCAATTTTACCCTCAACAATCTTGCCGAGAACTGCTTCAGGCTTGGAAGCCATTTTGGGGTCTTCTTTCATTTGAGCAATAAGGAAGCCCTTTTCCTTTTCTACAACTTCAGCAGGAACAGAAGCGGAGTCAAGGTACTGAGGATTCATAGCTGCAACCTGCATAGCTACGTCCTTACCCATTGCAACAAATTCAGCCTTATCGGCAACAGAAGCATCAGCGTTAAACTCAACCATAACACCAACTGAGCCGCCTGCATGGATGTAAGTTTCAACAACACCCTCTACTCTTACGAAACGACGGATATTCATATTTTCACGAATCTTGAGGAAAAGCTCCTGAACAGCTTCAGCAACTGTCATTGTGCCGCCTGAAATAATCTCTGCATTAAGAGCATCAATATCAGCAGGATTCTTTTCAGCAACAGTCTTAGCAACTGTATTAGCAAGTTCAACAAATTCGGGGTTCTTGGCAACAAAGTCTGTTTCACAGTTAACTTCAACAAGAACACCAACATTGTTTGCCTTATCATTGTATGCTACAACAACACCTTCAGCAGCAACACGGCTTGCTTTCTTAGCTGCGGAAGCAAGTCCCTTTTCTCTGAGGATGTCCATTGCCTTTTCCATATCGCCGTCAGTTTCTGCAAGAGCCTTCTTACAATCCATCATACCAACGCCTGTTTTCTCACGAAGAGTTTGTACGTCTTTTGCTGTAAATGCCATAATAAATTCCTCCTGTATTACGATAAATTTTCAAAGAAACCCCGTAATAAAACGGGGTATTTTAATTTCAGTTAATTATTCAGCTGCTTCTACTGCCTCTTCAGCGACGGGAGCGTTTGATTCGCCCTGTCTGCCTTCGATAACTGCATCTGCCATAGCGCCTGCAATAAGTCTTACGGCTCTGATAGCGTCATCATTACCGGGGATTACATAGTCAACCTCATCGGGGTCGCAGTTTGTGTCAACAATTGCAACGATGGGGATACCGAGCTTGTGAGCTTCAGCAACTGCAATTCTTTCTTTTCTAGGGTCAACAATGAAAAGAGCTGCGGGCTGTTTCTTCATTTCTGTAATACCGCCCATGAACTTTTCAAGCTTTTCAATTTCAAGGTTGAGCTTGATAACTTCCTTTTTGGGAAGAAGTGCAAATGTGCCGTCCTGCTCCATAGCCTTGAGCTGAGCAAGTCTCTTAATTCTCTTTTGAATTGTTTGGAAGTTTGTGAGCATACCGCCGAGCCAACGTGCGTTAACAAAGGGCATACCTGCACGGATTGCTTCCTCACGGATTGAATCCATAGCTTGCTTTTTAGTGCCTACGAAAAGAACTTCACCGCCGTTGAGGGAAACCTCACGAATGAATGAATAAGCTTCTTCAAGCTTTTTCACTGTCTTCTGAAGGTCGATGATGTAAATTCCGTTTCTTTCAGCGAAAATATATTCGCTCATTTTGGGGTTCCATCTTCTGGTCTGATGACCGAAGTGAACACCTGCTTCGAGAAGCTGTTTCATTGATACTACTGACATTTTAATGTCCTCCTTAATGTTTTTTAACCACCGCAGGTTCTGAAGTATGCAACACTCCGGACGGAGCGAAACGGGCATACCAATCCCCTTGCGTGCGTTATCTGCGATAGTATATCACAAGAAAATGCAAAATGCAAGGGGTATAGGTGAATTTTTTTAATTTTTCACGGGTTTATTTTACTGTTACCGGCACTTCCTTATATCCGCTCCAGACAATTCCGCCGCTTGTTTTGATGCCCGCGCGGACTGCAAAGGTGTATTTTGTGCCTGATTTAAGATTTGAGAAGGTAAGCTTCTGAACTGTTGAGTAGTTTTTGTAAATCTTGTATGTGCCGTTACCGACCTTGTAGTAAACTCTGTAGCCGTCAATATCACCACTGACACCGTTCCAGGTGAGTGTGATTTTACCCTTTGAGGGTGAGGCAGGCTTTGCGGTTACTGTGGCAGGGATTGTGGCAGCGGTGATTATTGTGTAATCGCCTAAAACTTCCTTATAGTCATTACTGATAGGACGAACGGCGAAAGTTTTCCTTGTACCCGGATTAAGACCGTCGAAATCAAAGGTGTGACCCCTAATTACATACCATACCTTCCAGTTTCCTTCCGATGTTTTTAAATATATGATATAACTGCAATCATAGTTATTATCCGACCAACTAAGTTTTATTGTGTCTGAAGTAGTCGACACCTTAACCTTCGGTGCTTCCGGTTTCGTTGTAAAACTTTGCGTACTTGAAAAACCGTAAACAGTTTTGCCGTTATATGTTAAATATGCTGTGACGAAGACAGAATAATTCTTTGACGGAGTAAGCTTACCAATCGTATATGATGTATTTTTTGTTACTATTTTTTTGCCATCAATTGCAACTACATATCCTTCGGCATTTTCACTCTTTTCCCAAGAAAATGTTACTATATGATTTTGCTCGGTCACAGTAAGATTCTTTACGCTTCCGGGCTGCTCGACCTCTACTGTTGCTGATGAAGGTATTCTGATAAATTCTTTATCACAGCCGTAAAAAGCATTTTTACCGACCGATTTTAAAGTGTCAGCCATATAGATATTTTTAAGATTTGAACAATTGAAGAAAGCTGCTTGACCTATTTTTTCAACAGAATTTGAAAGTACAACTGTATGCACCTTCTTCAACCCATGAAAAGCACCTGCCGGAATTTCCGTTAAACTCTGAGGAAGAATTGCAACCTCAAGACTACTGAATCCATTAAATGCTCGAACATCAATAGCGGTAACACCCTCTTGAATTATAAGTGTTTTTGTTTTTGAAGCTGCCTCTCGACCCGGAAACTCTCTATCGGAAGGCTCAGCATCTTCAACACCCTTAGTACAGGTGCAACCGAAAACATCATCTAAAGGTGCATAATGGTCGGGACAGATTTCTGAAAAATAAGAACCGTTCAGCTTTCCTTCACCCTTAATAACCATAACGGCTGTTTCTTCGTCAAAGGTGTATTGAGCGTTTTCATTAAAAGGAACTTCAATCCACTCAGCCGCACTTGCACTCATACAGAATGCAACCACAAGCATAAGTATTGTTGCAATAAGCAACATTAATGATTTCATTTTTTTCATTGTTTTTTCCTCCTTGGTAAAAAAGAATTTTATTGTGTAAAGGTCCATACGGCGCTGAAAACTACACGCCGACCCGCACCTATTTTCATATATTAGGTTAGGGTGAAAAGTATAATCCGAACCCAGCCTTAAAGCAATACTTTTTCGTGCTTT
>JBJEOK010000069.1:0-14179 GCA_051880695.1 Acutalibacteraceae bacterium
CTTTTTGGATTTCTTGCAGTCGATTTTTTATTAGAGCTGTTTTTTTACAGCCCCCCTGTTTTTTTTTAAGAAATCATTCCAAACCAAAAAGACCCTTGAAAAAGTCAGCAATAAGAGTGAGAATGTAAGTTAAATCCTCCCAAAACATAAGTATGCCCCAATCAGGTTCTTCAATAGCATTTACATCGTTTGTTGCTTCGTATTTCATTCTTGTATCCTCCTTATAGATTGATTATTAAATCTAAGGTTATTATATACTCATATTCACACTTTGTCAATATTTTTTCTTTTTACCCTAAAGCTTAAAAGCAAAATACTTACTATAAGCACTACGGGGAAAATAATGCCTGAAAAAAGTCCTGCTGAAAGCCTGTTTCCGAACTGTTCGGCAACTCCGCCGACAACGGCGGGACCCGTACTGCAGCCCAAATCACCGAAAAGCGCAAGCAATGCAAACATAACCGTACCTCCGCAGGGTATTCTTTCGCTTGCAAGGGAAAATGTTCCCGGCCACATAATACCTACGCTCAAGCCGCAAAGAGCACAGGCAAAAAGTGATAAAAGAGGATAAGGCGAAAGTGATGACACAACATAGCACAGTACACAGCCTGCTCCCGAAACGAACATCATTTTTGAAAGAGAAATCTTTTCCGAAAGCTTAGAATATAACACCCTTGACGTACCCATAAGTGCCGCAAAAAGGCAGGGTCCCAACAGGTCACCGACAGTTTTGCTCACTTTAAGTCCCGACTCAGCAAAGGCTGACGCCCACTGTGCCATACCTTGCTCCGAAGCTCCCGAACAGAGCATAAGCAAACCGAAAAGCCAGAAAACCGGTGACTTTACAAGACCTCTGAAGCCTAAGCCCTCACCCTTTGCAAGAACCGACGGCATAGGCACGAAAAAGAAGTAAACGAGATTTAAAAGCGGAATAAGTGACCACAAAAATGCCATAATACGCCAATTTGATATACCGAAAATTACAAAGAACAAGGTTGATACTATAACCACACACATGTGACCCCAACAGTAAAATGAGTGTAAAAGGCTCATTTGTGCCGCCTTTTTATCCGATGGACAGGCCTCTACAATAGGACTTATAACAACCTCAATAAGTCCGCTGCCCGTAGCATAAATTATTATGGATAAAATTATACCTGTGTAAGGCTCCATAATAAACGGAAAAACACCCAAACCGACAAGACCCAAAAAAGCAAAAAAATTAGCTACAAGCACTGATTTTCTATAACCTAAGCGGTCAACAAAGGCAGTTGAGGCAAGGTCAACAAAAAGCTGTACACCGAAGTTTATCACAATGAGCAGTGAAATTTTGCTGTACTCAAGGTGAAAGTCCGTTTGAAAGGTGAGAAACAAAAGCGGCAAAAAATTATTTATAATCGCCTGAACAAAATATCCTATATAACAGGCAAAAAAAGTATGTTTGTAATTATTTAGCTTTGACATTATAAAAACTCCTTTATAACATTACCAACCGCAGTTAAAACAAATAATATCATAAAAAGCGGTACTATGCAAACATTTTTTAAATTTTTTCACCGCCGCATATTGAAAATATTTTCCAATTAGTATATACTCTTTATGAACGAATTATCGTTAGAAAAATATTAAAGGAGACAAAAATCATGTCAGCAATCATTACAAAGCTTCTTGCCGTGTTTATGTCGGTATTTATGACAATTTACGGCGGTGTCGGACTTGTAGGCAACATCAGTGATGACTATGAGGAGGGCAAGTACAAAAACGTCATTTTCTTTATCGGCGACGGTATGGGAGAAAACATCCTCAAAAAAACAAAGCAATATTATAATATTGATACTCTTGCTATGGAAACAATGCCCGTCAGAGGTCAAAGCCAGACTTACCCGTTCGGCGGCAAGACCACCGACTCTGCCGCAGGCGGTACAGCACTTGCTTGCGGTGTAAGAACATTTATCAACGCAGTTGCGGTTTTCCCCTTTGACCCCTTTACAATTGACGATTTCAATGTTCCCATTACCCTTGCAGAGCTTGCAAAGAGCCAAGGTAAAAAAGCAGGTGTTGTAACAACTGACAAAACAAGCGGCGCAACTCCCTCAGCTTTTTCAGCTCATGCACTTTCAAGAGGTATGGAAAAAGACATCAGTGCCGACCAGCTTGAAAGCGGTCTTGACCTTATTTGGGGCAGTCCCTCGGAAAGCATTAACGAAACAAACACCGCAGAAAACGGCTTTACCTATGTTGACACCAAGGCTGAAATGTACGCTTTAAGTGATGACAGCCGTTCTTTCGGTCAGTTCAGCGACCTTGACGGAGGTGTTTCAACTGAAAATTCACCCTCACTTGCAGAGATGACAATGAAAGCTGTTGACATTCTTGACGAAGATGAAGACGGTTTCTTCCTTATGGTTGAGGCTGCACATATCGACAAGAACTCACACAAAAATAACTTTGACGGCGCTATGAACCACGTTCTCGCCCTTGACAAGGCAGTTGCCGCCGCTTTAGCCTATGCAAAGCTTGACGGTGAAACCCTTGTTCTTGTAACAGCCGACCACGAAACAGGCGGTGTTACCTATAACGAAGAGACAGACGAATATTATTATACAACCGGTTCACACACAAGCGCAAATGTTCCTCTTTTCGTTTCAGCAGAAGATGCCGGCTTTATTAACGATGCAGTTAAAAACCGTGAAATCAGCGTACAGGTTGCACGCGTTATGGGTTACGGCCCCGAGCTTTTCCCCGCAAGCAAAAATGTTGTAATGGCTCAAAATTGAAAATTGAATATAAATCGGCCTTGCACGAAAGTGTGAGGCTGTTTTTTTATGCAGATTTTAAGCGTTTAACCTTATTAAAAGCGGAGATAAACCGATAGGTTTGAGGTATAAGGCGAAAATTTCCGTCACCCCCTTTTTATAGGGGGCAAGGAAATTTTCGCAGGGGTTGGGTTGTGATTCTAAGTTAAGAGGATGTAAGGGTCAGGTAGGCGGCGAAGCCGAGCCGGTGGAACCGGCGACGGCTTCGCCGGGCGGGGCAAGGGCGGCGGCTGCGCCGCCGCAGGGCAAACTGAAGTTTGCCCTAATTTAGCGACCCTGCGGGTCGCTAAATCCTTGCCCCCCGCCTCCGCCTCACTCTTGCGTAGAAGCACAACCCCACAAGCGAAAGTTCACAGCTTCAGCTGTGAACTTTCGCTTGTGGCAACCGCCTTTCCTCCATCGCCTACTGTCTGCAAAGCCGCCAACCTCTCCTTCGCCAAACCAAAAACAACAACTTTTTATCATTAAGCCTATGCCTACCCTCAATTTAAGCCTCATTTCGCCTCAATTTTAACTCAAAAAACAATGCCTCAACACCGCTTCTATCATTCCTTAGCATATTTACCAAATTTTTTCTGTTTATACCTCCTAATTTTTACACAAAATAATTCATAGCCACTTGCTATGAATTAAAAATAGTGATATACTACTAATAAAGTAGGAATTAATGGAAAGGAAGTGCTTTTTATGAAAATTTCAACCAAGGGACGCTACGGACTTCGTATAATGACCGACCTTGCAGTAAACGGCAAGGATTGCTGTGTCTGCTTGAAAGATATTGCCGAAAGAGAGCACCTTTCCGAAAAATACCTTGAGCAAATAATCAATCAGCTTTCAAAGGTAGGTCTTGTAAAATCGGTACGCGGTGCAAAAGGCGGCTATCACCTTACAAGAAGTCCCGAAGAAATTACCGTTGAGCAAATTCTCACTGCAACGGAAGGCTCTCTCGCCCCCGTCGCTTGCGCAGAAGACAACGGCAAGTGTGAAAATTACTGCGACTGTGTCACCTCTTTTATTTGGACGGAAATTTATAAGGCGACTATCGGTGTTGTTTCTTCCATTACCTTGAAAGATTTGGCTGACAGAAGCTTAACAGTAGAAAAAACAGAATTGGAGTGTATCAAATGAGATATGTATACGCAGACAATGCAGCAACTACTCCCGTTTCAAAAAAGGTAGTTGAAGCTATTCTTCCCTATATGACCGACCACTTCGGAAACCCCTCAAGCCTTTACGGTATAGGACAGACTGCATCAAAAGCAGTTTCAAAGGCAAGGGAACAGGTTGCTTGTGCCCTCGGTGCTGACAAGGGTGAAATTTATTTCACTTCCGGTGGCTCTGAAGCTGATAACTGGGCAATTAAAGGTGCAGCAGCCTTAGGTGCAAAAAAAGGTAAGAAGCACCTTATCACAACAAAAATTGAACATCACGCAGTGCTTCACACTATGCAGGCCCTTGAAAAACAAGGCTTCACCGTAACTTACCTCGACGTATACGAAAACGGCATTGTCAAGGTAGAGGACGTTGAAAAGGCGATTACTGATGAAACCTGCCTTGTTACAATTATGTATGCAAACAACGAAATCGGTACCATTCAGCCAATAGCTGAAATCGGTAAGCTCTGCAAGGAAAAGGGTGTACTTTTCCACACAGACGCCGTTCAAGCCGTAGGTCACGTTAAAATCGACGTTAAAGAGCAGAACATTGATATGCTCTCTCTTTCGGGACATAAATTCCACGCAACAAAAGGCATCGGTGCACTTTACTGCCGTAAGGGTATTGTTCTTCCTAACCTTATTGAGGGCGGAGGACAGGAAAAAGGTAAGCGTGCAGGTACGGAAAATGTCCCCGGTATAGTAGGTTTAGGTGTTGCAATTACCGATATGTGCCAAAACATAGAAGAAAACTGTGCCAAGGTAAAAGCACTTCGTGACAGACTTTTCGACGGTGCAAGTAAGATTTCTCATTCACGCATCAACGGTGACAGAGAAAACCGTCTGCCCGGTAACTTTTCAATGTGCTTTGAGGGTGTCGAGGGCGAAAGCCTTTTACTTATGCTGGATATGCAAGGCATCAGCGCCTCAAGCGGTTCAGCTTGTACCTCAGGCTCACTTGACCCCAGCCACGTTCTGCTTGCCATAGGTTTAAAGCACGAGGTTGCTCACGGTTCACTTCGTCTTTCACTCAGCGAAAACAACACAGTTGAAGATGTTGACTATATTTTAGAGGTTCTTCCTCCTATTATAGACCGTCTTCGTGAAATGTCTCCCCTTTGGGAGCACATTATGGAAGCGGAAAAAGCAAACAAATAAAAGTTAAAGGAGTATATTACTATGGAATACAGCGAAAAAGTAATGGAACATTTTGCCAACCCCCACAATGTAGGTGTTATTGAAGATGCCAACGGTGTAGGTGAAATCGGCAACGCAAAGTGCGGCGATATTATGAAGATGTACCTGAAAATCGAAAACGATATTATCGTTGACGTAAAGTTTAAAACCTACGGCTGTGCAAGTGCAATTGCAACAAGCTCAATGGCAACAGACCTCATCAAAGGTCAGCCTGTCAGCGAAGCTCTCAAGCTTACAAACAAGGCCGTTGTTGAAGCTCTTGACGGACTTCCCGCAGTAAAAATTCATTGCAGTGTTTTAGCAGAACAGGCAATCAAAGCAGCACTTTCCGACTATTACAGACGTCAGGGAATTGATCCCGTACCCATCGTTGGTGAAATTGAAGAAGTTGAGCATTGAAAAAAGTGTCCTGAAAGGGACACTTTTTAGCTTTATTACTCAATAATTTTTTAAAAAATTTGCCGCATAAAAAATCAATCATCTTATTTACCAAATATTGACAAAAACATTTCATTGTGCTAAAGTGTAGTTAAAATTCAAATAAAACAAAACAGACGTAATTATTGAAAATGCTATGAAAATAAAACGATTAAACACAAAAAATCTCTCAACAGGATTTTTATATTTTTATGTTCACTTTGTCACAGAAGCGGTCTGCTTTTATGTTTTGAGCAGTTACATAGAAAGCCCTCCCGTAACATGGCTGATTACCTTTGCCTATGATATGCTGGCATTTGCGCCACAATCGATAATCGGCTATATAAACGATAAATTTCCGAAAATCTCTTTCGGTCTTATAGGGTCTGTTATGTTGGCGGCAGCGGTAATTTTGCAGGAATACACATCCTTGACCTTTGTATCCCTTGTAATTTTGTGCTTGGGCAATGCCTGCATCCATGTTAACGGCGCTGAAGTTACCCTGCGAACCTCAAAAGGCAGTCTTTCCCACAGCGCAATTTTTGTGTCAGGCGGTTCTTTCGGTGTGATTTCAGGCAAGCTCTTAGGCACAGCCGCCGCACCGCCGTGGCTGCTGCTGATTTTAATTTTAACTTCTGTCCCTTTTATGATTTTGGCACAGATGTACTTAAAAGACAAAGATTCAAATGAAATCCCCACTTGTCAGGCGTTTCAGTATAACAATCCCAAAATTAACAAATGCCTGATTATTATTCTTTCCGTGTTTGTTGTTATCATACGGGGATATATGGCTTACGGTATTCCCACCTCATGGAAAAAGACAACGCTTCAAACTGTAATTTTGTTTGTATTTATGGGCATCGGAAAGGCTTTGGGCGGCGTTTTTGCAGACTTGTTCGGTGTTAAAAAGGTGGCAATCTTCAGCGTTTTAGCCGCACTGCCCTTTCTTTTACTGGGAGACAACAATATGTTTGTTTCCCTCATCGGCGTCATGTTTTTTAGTATGACCATGTCCGTATCGCTTGCAGTACTGGTTTCCGTATTTCCGAAAACACCGGGACTGGCATTTGGATTTACTACAATAGGTCTGTTTCTCGGAGCAGTACCCGTCTTCTTCTTTAAAATTACCGATTTTACCGTTAACTGCATTATGTTATCAGTGATGACCGTAATTTGTCTTGTGTGCTTATTTATCTCAATCAGAAAGGATGAAAGCCATGAGTTTATGGATTGAAACCGTAAATTCCGCCTTGTTCAACAATGTCAAAACACCGTTTTTTATACTCGCTACGGTTTTTGCCGTAATCTTAATTTTAACAATCGCCTTTGCGATTTATGAAAACAAAAATGATATTCCATAGAATTCTTACAAAAGCATTGGTTTGCTTAGTGCTAACCGTTTTAATTGAAGCGGCTTTTGCATTTTTGGCAGGCATCCGTTCAAAATACGGACAACTGGTTGTGCTGCTTACTAATATTATTACTAATCCGTTGTTGAACAGCATACTGACAGTAATTTCCTTTTATTTGTCACCCTCCTATTATTACATTTTTTTGATTATACTGGAAATTATTGTTGTTCTTTCAGAGGGCTGGATTTACAAAAGAAAAGAACTTTTAACAAAGTGGAACCCATTTATATTTTCACTTTTCCTGAACGCCTGTTCTTACTTTATAGGAACAGCATTGTTAAAAATAATCAATTAGATTGGAGAAATCAAAATGAAAAAAATCGTTATTTTTGTTGTCACCTTACTGTTAATGTTTTCCGTGAGCATACCTGCTTTTGCTGACTTGGGTGCATCGGATTTTGACAATTGGTATGTTATATGCGGACCGGAGGGCTTTGACTTTGTTGATACACCGGATATAGGTACAACTGCTACAGATTTAAACGACTATCTTGAACCGGGAACACGTCTTTGGGTTCACAGCTTTAATAACACAACAAATAAATATCTTCTGATTGTCAGGGACGAAAATCACCAGACAAAAGGTAAGGGCTTTCTCGACGTCACAGAGTCGGAGCTTGACAGATACTTTATTAGTGAAAATGAAACAGTAAATGAAGAAATCGGCAGTGAGCTTAATGAAGAAGTACAATGTGTTGTTACCTCCGATGTCGGAATACATCTTCGCCAGGGACCTGCTACTACTTTCAAATCATATCGGGTTATTCCTTATAAGGCAAACATCTCATATAGGTACACTTATAGATATGGCGGATATAATTGGGGTTACACAACCTACAAAGGACAAAGCGGCTGGACCTGTATTGATTACACCGAAGCTACCGTTCCCACAACACAAGCCGCTACAAATTCAACAACAAAGCCTACTGAAAAGGCAACCACAGAGCCTTCAACCGAAACAGATACCACTCAGGCAGATATTACCGCAGAAAATGCGGAAACGTCCGAAACACCCGCTTTCTTCAGCAATACCGGAACAGTTATTGTCATCTCTTGTTTGCTGGCTGTTATTCTGGCGCTGACAGCAGTTATAATTTTACTGATAATAAAACGTAAAAATTAAATTTAATCTTACATATTTAATAAAAATGTTGAAAATTATTAAATAAAGTATTATACTGATTATAGGTATCCTGAAATCTTATAATTTAATTATGAAAGGGAAAAAGTATGAAAAAATCAGTTTTAAAATTAACCTCTCTTGTGCTTACGCTTCTTTTATGTTTTTCCATAATGACACCTGCTTTTGCCGCCGGAGAAGAAAACGAAGTAAAATACAAGAAAATTTATGTTCACGGTATGATGGCATCTGACATTCTTGTTGATGCCGAAGATGAGTCTTCGGAAAAGGCCTGGCCTATGGAAACAGGTAAAATTGTTTCTACCATAGCAAAAGCAGTCCCCTCTCTTACAAAGTTAGCTGTCAATAAAGATTATGACAAGTTTGCCGCAGAGGTAACCCCTTTGGTTGATGAGCTTTTCGCCCCTGCTTGCCTTAACTACAACGGTGAAATCAGTAACGGCTCCGGTGTTTTCTTTGAATATCCCGAAGAAGAAGATGCTATTGAAGCAGACACGCTCAAATTCAAATACGACTGGCGACTTAACCCCCTTGATACTGCCGAAAAATTGAATGATTTTATTGATTATGTTTTACAGTGCAGTGATACAGACAAGGTTGTTATTGAATGTCACAGCTTAGGCGGTATTACTACTCTTACATATCTTAAAATGTTCGGCACCGATAAAGTTCAAAGTGTTCTTTTTGATGCTCCTGCAATTTACGGAGAAAACTACACAGGCGAGCTTCTTCAAGGCAAAATTCACCTTACTGACGAGGGTGTAAAAAGCTACCTTGAATATGCCTTTGACGGCATGACATTTGACGCTTTCTTAAAGTTTTTAGTAAACTCAATCACTGACGCAGGTGTTATGAATTATGTTTGTGAAAACCTTAACGATATAGTAGATGTTTTACTTGATAAGGTTGAATTGAGCCTTGCAAAGCTTTTTGCAAACTGGCCTACAATTTGGGCAATGGTTCCCGACGATATGCTTGAAAATGCAAAGACACATATTTTTGATGAGTTATATGCCGGAATGGATATCGACAGCTCAGCACTTCAAAGCAAGGTAAGCGATTACGATGCTTTAATAAGGGCTAATCGTGAAGAAATCCTCAAATCGGTAAATGACAGCATTAACGTTTATGTCATTTCACGTTACGGCTATTCATCTGTGCCCCTGACCCCCTCATGGCAAAACATCAGTGACGGCACCATTGAAACAAAGTACAATTCTTTAGGTGCCACAACTGCCGTTTTCGGTGAAACCTTAACCGATTACAACCCCGACTACGTTTCACCCGACAAAACCATTGACGCTTCAACCTGCCTTTTCCCCAAACAGACTTGGTTTGTCAAAAACTTTAAGCATGCTCAAGGCTCCGTAGAAGAAAACAAGCTTATAGAAGCTCTCTTATATTATGACGGTCAGGCAACTGTTGACACTTTCAGCGAATACCCTCAATTCTTGCAGTATGATGCGAAAAACGATTACTTATTCGCTGACGGAGTGTATTCACAATTTGAGATTATGTTCAACGGATTAGTGCACAAGATTAAAAGAAAGATTGCTGATTTTTTCGGCAAGTTCGGTATTGAAATTTAAAATTAAGGTCTGCGGCGGTTTGTCGCAGACCTTGTTATATATTAGGGAAGATAACTCCTTTGAAAATATCAGTTTATAAAATGGCTCAGGGTGAGAAGTGTAACCCTGATTAAAAAAACGCACCTGCCGTTTGGCAAATGCGTTTTTATATGGCGGAGAAGAGGAGACTCGAACTCCTGCGCCGGTTACCCGACCTACGCCCTTAGCAGGGGCGCCTCGTCACCAACTTGAGTACTTCTCCATAGGTGTCGATATTCTCACTATTAAAATAAAAATGGCGGAGAGAGTGGGATTCGAACCCACGGTACGCAGAACGTACGACGGTTTTCAAGACCGTTCCGTTATGACCACTTCGGTATCTCTCCATTTGTGCCCGATAATATTAACATATTAACAGGACATTGTCAAGGGTTTTTTAAGATTTTAAAAAAGTTTTTTAAAATTCTTCAAAATGAAAATCATCAAAAAGGCTGCAACAGGAATATGTCACAGCCTTTATTTTTAAGTTATTCAGCCTCAGCGGCAGCACGTTTTTCACGAATGAATAAATAAATCGGTTCAAGCCTTTCCTTAGTAAGAGGATAACCGAAACGCATAAGAAGCCACACGCCTGTATAAACAACAGCAGGGATAATTGTGCAAATTAACATAATCTTTTTACTTGTATCATTTTCGGTGATAAAGCCTTGAATGTTCTTTTGAGGGTCATAACCTGCCCATTGAAGCAAGAAAAGTCCGGCACCGTCAGCAATGGTCTGACCGAGCTTGCGTGAGAAAGTATATACAGCGTAAACGGCACTTTCGTTACGGATTCCCGTTGTGTACTCCTGATAGTCAATAACGTCCATAACAACTGCCCAGCAGGTAAGGCTTACAAAGGTGTAACCGAAACCGATAAGAAGAAGCGCAAGCATAAACATCCATGCAGGGAAAATGCCGCCGGCTTCACCGTTTATCATATCAATAACACCCTGATTATTTGCGGCAAATGCAAGTACAACAGACGCGATTGCCGCAACAATTGAGAACTTACCGCAAAGCTCCTTCTTGCCGTACTTGGCAGAAAGCTTAGGAGTGAAAAGCACTAAGCAAACCATAGGTAAATAGTTGCATACTGTGCCTAAAACACCGAGGTTTGTATTTGTAAAGTAGTTTTTATAAAGATAGGTGTTAAATGAGTTAAACTGTAACTGTCCGCTGATGAGCACACCGGCAAGGGCAACTGTAACAAAGGGACGTGACTTTAAAAGTCCGATATAGGTTGCTTTGAGGTCCATTTTCGGGTCAGCTTCCGAGGGAACTCTCTCTTTAGTTGTCTTGTAACCTACAAGGTAAGCGATGATTGAGAAAATACCCATAAGCAAGCCGAAAACGAACATTTTACTGCCGTCTGCTTCCTTGACTACCTTGTTTGTAACAGCATCAATAACCTCTTTACCGTCAGCGCCGATTTTTGCAGAGTAGATAACAAAAGGAGCAATAAGCGAAACAACCGCACCGCCTATACCCGAGCCGATTGAACGGAAAGTTGAAAGGAGGTTTCTTCCGTTGGGGTCATCGGTAATAACGGACGCCAATGAACCGAAAGGTATGTTCATACCGGTGTACATCATACCGTATAATATGTATGTAACATAACAGATTCCGAGAAGTACGGTTGTGTTTGTTGTAAGTATATTATAGGGTAAAAAGCACAAAATTGTGGAGACACCTAAAGGCACTGCCACCCACTTGAGGTAAGGCCTGAATTTACCTTGCTTGTTGGGTGCTTTTTTTGCAACTAAGGCGCCCCAGATAGGGTCGTTTATACAGTCCCACAAACGTGAAATGATAAACATAAAACCGGCTTTTGCAGGTTTGATTTTAAGTACGTCGGTCATAAACATTTTAAGGAAGCTTGAAATGTATGTCAGGTTAAACATATTACCTGCTTCGGCAACCGTGTAGCCCAAGGCTTCCTTTATACCTATTTTGTTTGGATGTTCATTAACCGGCTTTTCTTTTTTCTCTTTAGTTTTAGCCATAAACAATCTCCTTTGTTTTCTATATTATACTGTAATGTTTTAAGTCCCTTTTTGAATAAAATTTAACAGCTATTAAAAACTTATCTGCCGAAAATATCCTTTTTTACAGTTACTTCTCCGGGTTTAAACCCTGCCTTTTCAATGGCATCAAACAGAAGCTTTTCATCTATGTCGTTTTTCATAACCGCAACGGCTTCTGCCTTATCCTTATCCGCTTTTGCCTTTGTAACACCGTCAACTTCTTTTAAGGCGTCTTCAACAGCCTTTTCACAGTGTCCGCAGTGCATACCCTCAACTTTAATTATTTTTTTCATAATATTCCGTTCCTTTCATACAGTCTCAAAAGTTATACAATATATTATATAGGATACACCAAAAAAGAATAAAAATCAACCGCAACAAAAAAATATTTTTCACCCGATTTAACATATTAAAAATAAATCTTTCTTTGTGCAAAATGACAGTTAAAATAACCGTTTTTTGTTCAAAAAGCGAGTTAGTTTTTAAAAGTGAATTTTTTTTAAAAATGTTTTGACAAAAATAATCAAAAGCACTTGACTTTTTTTGAAAATTATTGTAACTTTATATAGTAAATGACTGCGTCGGAAATTCCGAAATCGGCCATTACTAATTCGAGCGTTTAAACGCAAAAATTTTGAAAGGGGTTAATAACCATGAAACAAGAAACTAAACTTGTTGCTTTCGTACTCGTTTTCCTCATTGTCTTTTTAAGCGGATTCGGTCTCGGCGCAACAAAGGGCATCACAGTCAAAATTGAAGGCGGCACAGGCACAGCTGTTCAGGCAAACGGCTCAGCAGAACAACAACCTACCGCACAGCAAACACAACCTCAAACAACACAGCCTCAGGCAACAGAATCTCCGGCAACAACAGCTCCCGCAGGTGATTCAACAACAGCTCCTGCCGACAACTCAGGTGCTTCAACAGGCAGTGTTCCCTCAACTAAAGAGGAAGTTGCTACAGCTTACAACAAAGCTATCAACGATTTCAAAGCATTCACAGGCAACTGCTCATGGAAGAAGACTGAAACTATTAACATCCAAGTTATAGACCTTCCCGCTATGGCAGCAACAATCGTTAACAAGGTTGTTGAAGGCTTCACAGGTACAAAAGAATACACTTGTGAATTTACAAACGGTGTAGGTGCAAACGGCGAAAAGCCTGCTGACAGAATGATCCCCGGCGGACGTAACGCAGCTGTTGATCCCGCAGGTCTTGTTTCAGGTACAGCTACTGCAAATGCAGACGGCGGTTACACAATGACACTCCAATTTATTGCTGAAGATTCAATCTTCGACGGCACAAAGAACACTTCAGAGCCTACATACCACATGGGTGCTATGGATCCCCTTAACCTCGGCAGTCTTGACCTCGGTCCTGTCACAATCACAGAAGCTAACCTTCACTATCCCGGTGCTACTACCGTAGCTACTGTTGACAGTCAAGGCAGACTTGTTAAGCTTGACAACAAGCTTCCTCTTAAGGGTTCAGGTTCAGGTAAAGCCGGTATCTCCCTTACACTCAACATGGAAGGTTCAATGGATTCAATTTACGAAATCGCTTATAAATAAGAGATAATTAAGCACCTCGGTGTGACTTAAAAATTGAAGCTTTAGGTGCTTTTAAGCTCAGGTTTAAAAGCACCTTTCTGTTTTGTAAAATCTTAAAAAGTATTAAATCAAGCTTAAAGGAGTAATACATTATGAAGAATATAAAAAAAGTATTATGTATAGCTCTTGCCATTTTAACTCTTTGCTCGTTTATGATTATGCCCTCTTACGCGGCAAGCAGTGATGACATAGTTGCAAGAATGTATGTATTCTCAGCAGTTACAAACAAAGCCGCCGGCGGTCACAGTTGGATTTATATAGAAAACCTTTCTGACCAAGCCATTGTCGTCGGTCTTTATACAGTTCCCGTAGGTGGGGCAGTAAGTGTAAGCACAGGCAAAAACAGACGTGCTGACGGTGCAGGTGTTTATTATAACGTTGACAGTTATCTTGTAAACAACAAAGGCTGCGGTGCCGGCAGACGTTCATTACAAATGGATATCACAGCCGCACAGCTTGAAAGAGTAAGCAACACAATAAACTCCAACAATCGTTGGTCCGTCGCTTTCAACTGCTCAAACTTTGCAGAAAAAGTTTGGAACAGTGCAGGCGGTAAAAAAGTTTACTCCCTCGGTACTCCCAGCTTCCTTAAAACTTACATCAGTCTTCAAGGAGGACGTAAAAATGCGGCTATGCAAAATGCCGCACCCGAGCAATGCTTCAAACAAAAAGGCAGTCAGCTTGTAATCTGTTCATCAGCCTCACTCTCAAAACCATTCTAGCCGAGCCGATTACATCGGCAGGATTGTCACGGGTTAGAGTTATTTGAAAATAAACTTTACACCGCTTAAGATAAGT
>JBJEOK010000069.1:14279-75032 GCA_051880695.1 Acutalibacteraceae bacterium
ATGTTATTAAATAATTCTGCACACCTTAATATAACGGCAGACATACAAAAGCTTTTTGCTTACTTTTTCTCGAAAAAGTAAGTCGAGTACCTCGACATGATTGTCACGGGTTAGAGTTATTTGAAAATAAACTTTACACCGCTTAAGATAAGTATGATGTTAACTTAAGATAAGTATGTTATTAAATAATTCTGCACACCTTAATATAACGGCAGACATACAAAAGCTTTATTCTTACTTTTTCTCGAAAAAGTAAGAATAACATTGAAATATCATTAAAAAACAATACTATTCGGGAGGGCAATATGCTCTCCCTTTGCAAAATTTATAACACTTCACGGGAGAATGCATTATGAAAAAACTTATTCCATTAGTCGGTCTCGGTGCCTTGACGGCATACGGCCTCACTTGGGCACACAATTGGGTGCACACCGCACTCGTTAACAGAAGCTTCACCGTTCCCGAAGCTTTGGGTAAAGCTGTTTCCGAAAGTGATTTCAGCGACCTTGCCGAAAAAGCAACCGAAGCAAAAGCTTGGCTGAAAAAACAGGACTTAGAAAGGCACTACATTGTAAACGATGACGGTTACAAGCTGACAGGTTATCTTCTCAAGGCTAAAAACCCATCAAATGTTTATGTTTTCGGCTCTCACGGCTACCGCAGTGACGGTAAAAGTGAATGGTGTTACTTTGCGCAGTATTACTTAAATGAGCTCGGTTTTAACGTCTTCTTTGTGGACCACCAGGCAGCCGGCGAAAGCGAGGGCGAAAAAATAGGCTTCGGTTCATTTGAAAGCCGTGACTGTCTTAAATGGCTAACCTATTTGACGGATACCTTCGGCAAGGATATACAGATAATTTTACACGGAATTTCTATGGGCAGTGCAACGGTTATGCTCATGACCGGCAACGACGCTTTACCCGAAAACGTCAAATTTACCATTGCCGACTGCGGCTACACAAGTGCCCTTGACGAGTTTAACTACAAGCTCAAAGCCTTAAACTTCCCGAGAAAGCCCCTTGTGCCCATTATTTGCGCTATGAACAAAAACAAAATAGGCTATGACTTTCAAAAAGACACCGACGCCCTCGGTGCAATAAAAAAGGCAAAGGCGCCTGTACTTTTCGTTCACGGCGACAAGGATAAATTTGTGCCGACTTATATGGTTTATCAACTGTATGATGCCTGCCCGACTGAAAAAGAGCTTTTAGTTGTTCACGGTGCCGACCACGCTAAAAGCTATCTTGTTGATACCGTCGGATACCAAGAAAAAATCAGGAATTTTTGCGACAGATTTATTGAAAAATAATACCTATATATTATAGTATACGAATTGAACGTTTTGGCAGCTGAATTTTAACTTTCAGTACCTGCTTCAAAACTGAAATGCTAGTTAAAACAGGTGAGGTTGTTACTCAAGCAACCTCACTTTTTATTTTTTTCATCCGACCTCTTTCATACTATTACCCTTTCAATATTATGATAAAATACAACAATTTTCTATGTATCAAACAGCAAACCTATCTATATGGTATTATTTTTTACCTCTTACCCCTATATATTGGTGGGAAAAAAGCACAAACAAAACGACCTTTTCTTATTTTTTATGCTATTTTTCCAAAAAATCACTCTGCAAAAATAATCAAATTTTTGCATAAAAAAGTCCATTTTAATTCTAAATTGAAATTAAATTGTAAGTATTGCACAATTCAACTGCGCTGTATTTGTAAGAAATAAACAAGAAAAATCATGGAAATATTTCACAAATTTTAATTTTTTTGCATTTTTAACGAAAATTGTAGATTTGACCATACTATCCCCCTTTCCTGAACTGTTTTTTGTAAATATTCAATAAAATAATCAATTTTTTTAATGAAAATCATTTTTATAAAAAAGAATAATAAGTAAATTTGACTGAATAAAACTTGACAATTTTGTCATTACTGACTATAATAACCGACGTTGCCGATATTGAAAAGACGAAACAGTTGATTTGAACTGCTTTTCAAACGGGTAAATAATTGTCTGTCACGCATCTGCAAGGTCAGAGACATCGGTGAAGCACCGGCACATTATCGCAATTTTGGTTACAATTTTTTTAAGAAAGAGAGTTTTATCAAGTGCTTCACAACGAGTCTATGCAAATACAAAGTGCGGGACGTTAACGGAATAAAGACAGTTATGCCCCGGTCGAGAACAAAGGCTTCTAAAGTCAGTTTTCGTCCAAATAAATACAGAGGTGATAAAATGAAAAAGGCTCTAACAAAAGTGCTTTTCGCAATGATTACTCTTGTTATTTTTGCCGCAATTATACCACTCTCCGCAAACGCAAATACCAGCAACAAATCAGAAGTATACAAGGTTCTTACCCAAAAGTTAAAGTTTAATTCAGCAGCAGCTTGCGGAATTATGGCAAACATTGAAAGAGAATCAAATTTTGACCCCACACTTGTTATCAGGGACAGTAACGGGCTTCTTTCCGGCGGTCTTTGTCAGTGGAATGGCGGAAGATTTCAAAATCTTCAAAACTATTGCAAAAACTACGGACTTAATTATCTGTCAATTGAAGGTCAGCTAAGCTACCTTTCATGGGAAATGAACACAAGCTCTTACGGTTACATTTTCGACTACCTTTTCAATGTGCCTAACACAGCAGACGGTGCGTACCAGGCAGGCTATTATTGGTGCTATCATTATGAGGTTCCCAGTAATGCCTCCACCAAAGCAAGGCAACGCGGTACAATGGCTGAGGAAAATTATTGGCCTGTTTACGGTAAGATAGATTTAAAAACCCCCACCCTTTCACTCAAAGACAAGAAAAACCCCTATGATCTTGACAACTCCATCAGCTTCAAATGGAGCGAAAGCGGTGAAGACGTAACAAGGTACTACCTTTATGTTGCAGAAAAAACCAAGGACGGCAAATACGATTGGGCTAATGCAAAGGTTGGCAACTACAACGCAAAAACTACCGCTAAAAACGTAGCCGCCTCTTTCTTAAACACCGGTACCTATGCGGCTTATGTTAAAGCTTACAACTCTTTAACAGGTCAAGCGGCAAAAAGCAATTACGCAACCTTTACAATCAAATGTCTTTCTCACAAATACAAAGATACATTTATCACTCAACCCACCCTTACACAAGGCGGTGTGGTGCAGACAACCTGTACACAATGCGGTGCAAGCACTAAAAAATCCGTGCCCGCCCTTGAAGCCGAAAACTTCGGCTCATACAAGCCCGCAGCTATGACAGTAGGCGGTTACAACGCTTCAAAAATTCTTCTTAAGTGGAATAAAATTGACGGCGTTGACGGATACAGAATTTATCAAAAAGTTAACGGCAAATGGAAATCACTTGAAACAATTATGTCCGGTGAAACAACCTCTTATATCGTAAGCGGACTTAAAGCCGGAACAAAATACACTTTCTGTTACAGACCTTTTGTTATCAGTGAAGAAAAGGTTTACTGGTCAGCAGTGCCCGCTTCAACGCAAACGGCTACAAGGCCTGATACTCCCGATAATTTTAAAGTCACCTTGAGTAAAGGTACTGCAAAATTACAATGGGATAAGGTAAGCGGTGTTGACGGCTACGCTGTTTATCTTGCCACAGGTAAAAACGGAAAATTATCACTTTACGGAAAATATACCGATGATGACACACTCACCTGCAACATCACTAAGCTTAAAGCCGGTGAAACTTATCACGTTACTGTAAGAAGCTATTTAAAAACAGCTTCAGGTTATATTGCAAGTCAACACACTCAAAGCATAACCTTTGTGGCAAAATAAAAGCTTTTTATCAATAAATGAAGCAAAAATTTCAACAGAGTTTAACAAGCAGCTGCGTTATGCGGCTGCTTATTTTTCGTCTTATAGAGCCTTCTATACTTTCTCGTAACTTATTTATGTCTCATTGTAAAGGCAACTTGGTGTTTTTTGTAAAAAATGTTGCTTTTTTGCTTGTTTTATGATATTATTACAAAAGTATGGATTACAATATACTTTTTTACCATATCAAATCATCTTAACGGAAAAATCCGTTTAAAGGAGGAGAAACTCAATGCTTAAAAAAATCAGCAAAATCCCGTTTAAAGACACACCTGAACAAGCCGCTAAGCTTGACGCTGTAATAGCTGAATGTACAGGTGACGTCAGCAAGCTTATGCACGTAATGCAAGTAGCACAAGAAATTTACGGCTATCTTTCCTTTGAGGTTCAGCAAAAAATTGCCGACGGAATGAACGTACCCCTTGAAAAGGTTTACGGTGTTGCAACATTCTACGCACAGTTTGCCCTTTCACCTAAAGGTCAATACTCAATTTCAGTTTGCCTCGGCACTGCCTGCTACGTTAAAGGCGCACAGGAAATCCTTGACGAGCTTTCAGCTCAATTGGGAATAGGCCCCGACGAATGTACTGCTGACGGAAAATACTCCCTTACGGCTTGCCGCTGTATCGGTGCTTGCGGTCTTGCTCCTGTTATCACTGTTAACGAGGATGTTTACGGTAAAATTACCGCCGCTGATGTAAAGGGTATTCTTGACAAATACGCCTGATGAGAGAGCTTTCTTTAAACGTACTTGACATTGTACAAAATTCCGTTGCGGCAAACTCATCGCTTATTGAAGTCTGCCTTAATGAAAGCACAAAGGATAAGGCGCTTACAATAAAAATAACTGACAACGGCAAGGGTATGACAGAAAAACAGCTTGAAGCTGTACGTGACCCCTTTTTTACCACACGCACCACAAGAAAGGTCGGTATGGGTATTCCCCTTTTTAAAATGGCTGCGGAAATGACAGGCGGTTCACTTTCCATTGAAAGTCAGGTGGGAAAAGGCACGGTTGTCACCGCCTTTTTTAAAACTGACCATGTAGACTTCATCCCCATAGGCGATATGACCTCAACTATGGTTATGTTAATTACAATGAACACACAAATTGACTTTATTTATGAAAGAAGTCTTGACGAAAAAAGCTTTGCTGTTGACACAAGAAAACTAAAGGAAATTTTGCAGGGTGTTCCCCTTAATGAGCCCTCGGTTTCCGCCTGGATTAAAGACTTTATTGACGAAAACACAAAAGAACTCACGGAGGTGTAATAAATGAAAACACTTGAAGAACTTATGGCAATCAGAGATGCCGCAAAAGCACAGATGACTGCAAGAGACGACGCAAGCGAGGTTACCCGTATTGTTGTCGGTATGGCTACCTGCGGTATTGCCGCCGGTGCAAGACCCGTTATGGCAAAGTTTGTTGACGAGGTTTCAAAGCGCGGTATTAAAAATGTTACCATTGCACAAACAGGCTGTATCGGTATGTGCCAGTATGAACCAATTGCGGAGGTTCTTGCTCCCGGCAAAGAAAAGGTAACTTATGTTCAGCTTACAGAAGAAAAGGTTGCCAAAATTGTACTCGAGCACATTGTAAACGGCAAGCCCGTTGCCGAATATACAATCGGTGCAGTAACAAAATAAGGAGGAAAAAGGATGTATCGTTCCCATGTTCTTGTTTGCGGCGGTACCGGCTGTACTTCCTCAAACTCACAGAAAATTATAGAAACCCTTGAAGAAGAAATCAAGGCAAAGGGTCTGCAAGACGAAGTTAAGGTAATTCGTACAGGCTGCTTCGGTCTTTGTGCATTAGGCCCCATTATGATTGTTTATCCCGAAGGCTGCTTCTATTCGGAAGTTAAGGTGGAAGACGTGCCGGAAATCGTTGAGGAGCATCTTCTCAAGGGCCGTATGGTTCAGCGACTTCTCTATGAAGAAACTGTTACCCCCACTGAAATCAAGGGTCTTAACGACACTGACTTCTACAAAAAACAGCATCGTGTTGCTCTTAGAAACTGCGGTGTTATCAATCCCGAGGATATCAATGAATACATCGCTTATGACGGCTATCAGGCACTTGCAAAATGCCTTACAGAGCTTAAACCCGAGGACGTTATTCAAATCATCAAGGATTCAGGTCTTCGCGGCAGAGGCGGCGGCGGTTTCCCCACAGGCTTAAAATGGAGCTTCTGTGCAGCTAACAGTGCCGACCAAAAATATGTTGTTTGTAACGCTGACGAGGGCGACCCCGGTGCTTTCATGGACCGTTCCGTTCTTGAGGGTGACCCCCACTGTATTATTGAGGCTATGGCTATCTGCGGCTATGCTGTAGGCGCAACAGAGGGTTATATCTATGTCCGTGCCGAATATCCCATCGCCGTTGCAAGACTTCAAATTGCCATCAATCAGGCAAAAGAAATGGGTCTTTTAGGCAAGGATATTTTCGGTTCAGGCTTTGACTTTGATTTACACGTTAAGCTTGGTGCAGGTGCATTTGTTTGCGGTGAAGAAACTGCCCTTATGACATCAATTGAGGGTAACAGAGGCGAGCCCAGACCCCGTCCTCCTTTCCCTGCCGTTAAGGGTCTTTTCGGCAAGCCTACCGTTGAAAACAACGTTGAAACCTTTGCTAATGTTCCCACCATCATCCGTAACGGTTCCGATTGGTTCGCATCAATGGGTACAGAAAAGAGCAAGGGCACAAAGGTATTCGCTTTGGGCGGTAAAATCAAAAACACCGGTCTTGTTGAAATTCCTATGGGTACTACTCTGCGTGAAATCATTGAGGAAATCGGCGGCGGTATTCCCGGCGGCAAAAAGTTCAAGGCTGCTCAGACAGGCGGTCCCTCAGGCGGTTGTATTCCCGCACACCTTATGGATACCCCCATTGATTATGACAACCTCACTGCTATCGGATGTATGATGGGTTCAGGCGGACTTATCGTTATGGACGAAGACAACTGTATGGTTGACATTGCAAAGTTCTTCCTCGACTTCACAGTTGATGAAAGCTGCGGCAAATGTACTCCCTGCCGTGTAGGTACAAAGCGTCTTCGTGAAATGCTTGACAAAATTACCGACGGCAAGGCAACCTTGGAAGACCTTGACAAGCTTGAAGAGCTCTGTCATTACATCAAGGACAACTCACTTTGCGGTCTCGGTCAAACAGCTCCCAACCCTGTGCTTGCTACCCTCAAGTTCTTCCGTGACGAATATGTCGCTCACGTTGTTGACAAAAAATGCCCCGCAGGCGTTTGTAAAAAGCTTCTTTCTTACACAATCGAAGCTGATAAGTGTAAGGGCTGTACAGCCTGTGCAAGAAAGTGTCCTGTCGGCGCTATCAGCGGTGCTGTTAAGCAAGTACATACTATTGACAGTGAAAAGTGCATTAAGTGCGGTGTTTGTATGGATACCTGTAAGTTTAATGCAATTATTAAGAAATAAGGAGGTAGAGTGAAAATGGAAAATATGCTTAATATTAAAATTAACGGTATGTCCTGCAGTGTGCCCTACGGTACAAGAATCATTGACGCTGCAAGACAGATGGGTATTGAAATTCCCACACTTTGCTTCTTAAAAGATATGAACGAAATCGGTGCTTGCCGTTTTTGTGTTGTTGAAGTTAAAGGTGCAAGAAACCTTGTTGCCGCCTGCGTTTACCCCATTGAGCGTGAGGGCACTGAAATCTTTACAAACAGCGAAAGAGTACGTAAGGCAAGAAAAACTACTCTTGAGCTTATTCTCTCAACCCATGAAAGAAAATGTCTTACCTGCATCAGAAGCAGTAACTGTGAATTACAAAAGCTCTGCCTTGAATACGGCGTAAGCGAAGCTGACAAGTTTGACGGTGACAAGCCCGTTTATGAGCTTGACTATTCAGCAGCTCACATGGTAAGAGATAACAACAAATGTATTCTCTGCCGCCGTTGTGTTGCCGCTTGTGAAAATCAAAACATCAGCGTAATCGGTGCAAATGCAAGAGGTATTGACACCCACATCAGTTCAGCCTTTGAGCTTCCCTTAAATGCAACCTCCTGTATTTCCTGCGGTCAGTGTATTGTAAACTGCCCTGTCGGTGCTATCTATGAAAAGGACGACACCGAAAAGGTATTTGATGCAATCAACGACCCAGACAAGTACGTTGTTGTACAGACAGCTCCTGCTGTAAGAGCTACCTTAGGTGAATGCTTCGGTCTCCCCGTAGGTACTGATGTTACCGGCAAGATGTTTGCCGCACTTCGCCGCTTAGGTTTTGACAAAGTATTTGACACAAACTTCGGTGCTGACCTTACAATTATGGAAGAAGCTAATGAGCTTTTAGACAGAGTTAAAAACGGCGGTGTACTTCCCATGATTACCTCATGCTCACCGGGTTGGATTAAATATTGTGAGCACTACTACCCCACTGAGCTCAAACACCTTTCCTCCTGCAAGTCACCCATGCAGATGCAGGGTGCTATAACAAAGAGCTACTATGCTGAAAAGAACGGAATTGACCCCGAAAAAATCGTTTCCGTTGCAATTATGCCTTGTACAGCAAAGAAATTTGAATGTGGCAGAAAAGACGAAAACGGTGCAGGCTATCCTGATATTGACTATGTTCTTACAACAAGAGAGCTTGGCAGAATGATTAACTCAGCCGGCATCAGCTTCAATCTTCTTCCCGAAGAGGATTGCGACGCTCCTCTCGGTCAAGGTACGGGTGCTGCTGTTATCTTCGGTGCAACCGGCGGTGTTATGGAAGCTGCACTTCGTACAGCCGCTGAAGCTATCACCGGTGAAAGCCTTGCTGACCCCGAATTCCATGACGTACGCGGTATGCAGGGTGTTAAGGAAGCTTCCTATAAGCTCGGCGACCTTGATGTTAAGGTTGCTATTGCCAGCGGCACAAAGAACGCAAAGGTGCTCATGGACAAGGTTAAAGACGGCACTGCCGACTACACCTTTATTGAAATTATGGGTTGCCCCGGCGGCTGTATCAACGGCGGCGGTCAGCCTGTTCAGCCTGCATCAGTCAGAAACTTCACTGACCTCAAGTCACTTCGTGCAAAAGCACTTTACGATAACGACGCTAAACGTCCTGTTCGTAAGAGCCACGAAAGCGAAGATATTAAGGCAGTTTATGCTGAATTTCTCGGTGAACCTAACAGCCACAAAGCTCATGAGCTGCTTCACACTTCATACGAAGCAAGGCCTATGTTCAACAAATAAAAATATTGCGGAGCAACCTTGGTTGCTCCGCAGTTTTATTTTGTTGAACATAGTTTTATTCGCCTTGCGGCGAGTTTTATTGTGATTGGCACAGTTATTTCACTTGAAACATCGTAAAAACACACAAATAAGGCTTTCATTTATATAACAAAATGCCCATTTTTTGTGCACCTACCTTTAAAATATTGCTTTTTTGCTAAAATAGGCATAAAATATGAGTGTATATTTTTAAGGAGGAAAAAGTTATGAATAATAAAAAAAGTACCGTTGTTTATATACTCTGCGCACTTCTTGTTCTTGCAATTGTAATTTTAGCATTTTCAAAAGCTCCGTCTGTTAAGCTTGACGGTTCATTTGATGAAAATGAAACAACTTCACCCCAAAGCTTTGCACAAACTACGGCAGCGACAACTCAGCCTATTGTAAGCACTTCTTCACAGTCAAGCGATACTTCTGCCGAGCCGTCAAATAACTCCGACACCAACGCACTTGCCTCAACTAATGAGCAAGTCATTAAAAAGTATACTATGCTTGTTGACAAGTTCAAACAGGAAAAGCCTGCCTACAAACGCAAGGAATATCAGGCAATGCCCGACGAATACAAAAACTTCGGTTCGGCAGTCAATATGGTTCTTGACATAGCTTCCGGTTATATGACCACCGAAGACCAGGCCGAAGAAGTTATAAGAGAAAAAGGCTGTGCTGAAATCACCGAACAGGATATGCCCATTCATTACAGCGACAAGGGCTGTTTACTCACAAACTACGACGCAGTCGCCTGGTCAAAAGACGAAGCTCTCGGTGACGGCACTAACAAAATCAGCTTTTCCCTTAAAGAGGAGATAAACGCAGAGCCTACCCCTGCCGAAACACTTGTTCCCCTGTCAAATCACGGTGCAGTTATGCAGCCCCTTTCAAAAAAGACAATTATGACCGAAATTGATAATGTTACATCAAAAGTTCCCGGTCTTGAGGTCAGCACCTTTGACCTTAACTATAACAGTTGCGTTTTTGAGTGCATTTATGACCCCGCAACAAATCAAGTGAAGTCAATAACCCACCACATTGTTATTGACATTACCGCCGAAGCCAGACTTTTTTTATCAAGTGCAAGCGGTTCGGTAAGACTTTTAAACGAAATGCTCATCTATGATATTACTTGGTGATATTTATATGTAATTTAAAAATGTGAGCAACTTTTTATTGGGCAATTTTTCATTTAAGAGCTTTATAACCGAATTTTTGATTTTTAATAAAATGCTAAGCACAATAATCGTAACTGTAACGCTTATAATCCACTGCAAAATGCCTTGAGTAAGCTTGCCTACAACTAAGCAAATGAAAGGCAAAATGTACAGGGGCATGTGAGTTACCATATAAAACAGCGAATTTTTGCCGATACACTCCGTTAAAGGCATTTTTACCTTTTCTGTGAGCAAACATAGATTTATGAGTGAAAAGCTCACTAATACCCCCGAAATGAAGAAAAACAAAGGGTATTTACCTAAGCTGTTGCCGTTAAAGTCAACACCCTTGTTATAAATTGAAATTACAGAGCCTGCTAAAAGCGAAGCAGCAGTTAATACTACCGTAAGAGATTTCTTTTTTTCAAAGAAGTCTCTTTTTTTACCCAATTCAAAGCCTGTTATAATGAACCAAAAGGCTGTCAGTGACTTAAACACAGTGGAAAATAACATCAACGGTACTTCCGTAAAAAGTGATTCGCTCTTTCCGAAAAATTGCTGAATATACAAAGAGAGACCCCACAGCAAAACAGGCAGACACAAAGTCAAAACATATTTCAGCCACCCGAAAGCTTTTTTATTTGAAAGTCTTTCAAAGACAAGCCTTGCAAAAAACATTGACGGCAAAAACCACAAAGTGGAAATACCGCTAAGGGTAACAACACTTAAAAGCTTTTGGGTAAAAAACTCCACCGAACGATTACCCGAAATCATAAGCAGTGCTGACAAAGCAAGGGACAATACCGAATAAAATAGGTACGGTACACCCATAGATAAAAGCAGTTTTTTAGTAGGAGTTTGTTTTGGTATGACATTTTTCTCTTGTCTGACACCTAACAAAAAGCCGGTAGCTATGTAAAATGCCGTCACTTTAAAGCCTGTTGCCCACTGTGACACAATGTCAAGAGAAGTCACCGTATGTCCCCATATTATAAGCAGCATACAAATGCCCTTTAAACGGTCAATATAATTTAATCTCATACTTTCCCCCGCAAAATCAAGCTTAAAATTAAGCACCAAAAATTATCTTGCCTTAATTTGTTTAACTATAATATATCCTATTGCCTTTGCTCCTCTTACAATGTACTTTCCTAAATTTCCGCTGATACCCGTAAGGATGGGGCTTTTCAGCTTGTTTTCGTTTACACTGTCTGCCAAAGGCTTTTTAACGCTTACGTTATCATCATAAAAAGGTGAAAGGATTGAGTTTTCAGGTGAAGCGGCAACTGCACCGTCACAAAAAGAGATGATGTCGCTCAAAAGCTCACCCTCAATTTTGTCACCCTTAAATCCGTAAAGGCTCAAAAGCGAAGTTTCGCTTACACCGTTATAGGCAGGTGCAATGCTTTTACCCTGAGGTGTGATAAGCGTATAGGTAGCAAGAATTTTTCCGCCGCTTTGTCCGTGATGATGACGCTGATTGCCGTAATAAGTGCCAAAGGGATTCATTCTGACGCTTTTATCCTCGTTAAGTCTCATAGGACAATGCGCCATTGAGCCGAGCACCTGTCTTGCATTAGCCACAAGTAAGCTGTAATTTCCGTCCGTAAGTCCCACAAGGCCTGCCGTAAGCTGATGGTTAAATGAATCGAGGCGCTTATTATTTTCGTCACACTCGGGAAAGCTTTGAGTTCTGAACGATGAAATATCCCCCATAAAGTTACGCTTAACAACACTGATGTCGCCATCAAATTCAGGTGAAATTTGAAAAGGCACTGCCTGTTTCCATTTCATATCCGAGTATCTTCCCAAAGCGGAGTTTTCCGTTGAAATAGAAGTGGTTTCCGCAGTATATGGGTAGTTAACCTCTGTGCGAACAATAATTCCCTTTGAAAAAGGCACTGACAAAAAGTCATAAGTATAGCTGCCTGACGTGATTTCCTCAGGCAAATGAATTTCACCCTTTAAGCGTAAGCCCTTGCCGCTGCCGCCTAAGCTAAGCGGCTCAACCTCCCCTTGAGAAAAGGCATAGTCTTTTTTATCATAGGTAATAAAGCTTTTCAAAAAGTCCCTGTAGCCAATTTTTTTGCCGCCTATTTGCGCGCTGTAAACTTTGCCGCAGGAAGTAAAGCAAAGCTTAAAATCGCCGGCCTGTACACTTAAAAAGTCGAGCTTTTCTTTTTCTTTTTCTCCCACAACTTCTACTTTTACGGTATAAGAAGCTTTTACCTGTTTAAACTTGCACATAAGGTAAACGCTGTTTAAGTCTTCGTCCATAGGAATAACTGTATAATCTTCAAGTCCGCTGCCGCTGACTTTAAGCTGTGAGGCATTTTTAATTTTTCCGTTTACCTTTAGCTGTACTGCAGTAACGTCACTTTCAGTATTGTTGTAAATTGTAAGGCTGTTTACCTTTTTCAGGGCCTTAGCCTCACTTTCAACAATGCTGAGCGCAAGTGCGTCTGCCTTTTTTTCACGTTCAATATTCAAAACCGGTGTTGCAAGACCGAAGTGAGTTGTGGATAGAAGCAATATTCTTTCAAAAAATGATGCCGACTTTTTGTCATCACTTCCGTTAGCTAATGACATAGCCCTTGCCCTGTCGATAGCTGTCCAAATCTTCCTGTTATAAGGCTTCTCCGACCAGGAGGCATAACCTGTGAAGTTACCGTCGGCAGTATCCTGAGTAAAATCAACGGTGCCTATAGGCTTATGAGTTTTAACATAATTGCCCGGTGTGTCAAAAACAACGTAGGGCAAGTCGGCGACCTCTTTAACAAGACCGTGTATACCGTCGGTATTTGCAAGACGTGAGCCGATAACAGGCAAATTCATACTTTCCCAGAAAATAGCATCTGCGTCCATATTTATAAAAATAAGCAAGTCGGTTTTAATTTCACCGCTTTCCTGTTTCTTTCTAAGGGATTTGACCCAACTGCGTAAGCATCCTGCATCACATACGTCGGAGTTGGAATAAGTAGGCAAAATAGTCATGCTTTCGCCCTTGTAGGTATAAATGAGAGGGTTAAATGCCCACTCGTCGGGAAGCTTTGGCACAATAGTACGAAAAGCATCAAATGGCACACAGGAATAGTAAAGGCAAAGTGCCTCTATACCCATTTTATTATAAACTGACACCTGTGAGGGGGTGAACATAACCTCCTGAGGTCTTACAAGCATTGCGCACTCGCCGAATAAATCCTTTAAGCCTGAGCCTGCCTCATTACTGACCGCAAGTTCAATTGAAGAGACAAGCTCCGCCTTATTCATAGCACCTAAAGCACCGTTTGAGTAGCCCATTATAATATTCTCATCGCCGTAATTTTTAACACGGTCTTTCATTTTCTCTATAATCTGCGGTGCAAATTCCGGCAAGATTTTTTCAAGGGAAAAGAAGTTTTCACTGTCCCATGTGCCCTTTACGGGTATACCCTCTTTGTTTAAAGCGGTGAGGGTATCAAGGATATGTTCAATAATACGGATATCCGAGCCGAAGCCGAGGTTGTCATTGCTGTCACCTCTATAGGAGTGATAACAGTTAACGTGAAAACCGTAGGCTATGTGAATTTTCGGTGTCATAGAGTTCTCCTTTTTACTTCATATTTTGTAAGATATTTTTACTGAAATAATTGAATATACTTTATTTATTATAATTTAGTTTCTAATAGATTATGTTCTTGTCAGCAAACATACCGCTTCGACTGAGATCTTTTTCTCAGCATCGACAAACTTTTTATACATTGTACCATAACAGTGCAAAAAAAGATAGACATTTTCACCCGATATTTTTTATTCTTTGATACGGGATTATAATTGTGCTGTTTGCGTCTATACCCCACCAAAGAAATCATAAAATCTGTTTTGCGCTTAATTTCCCTGTTGCGTACTGCTTACAGTTGATATGCCCTTAATACGGAAAAGCCGCCCTGACCGGGCGGCTTTTCCTGTATAAACGCATTTGAAAGGGGAAAGAAGAAAGCAAATTAAAGATTCAGGAAATCTTTCCTGTAATTTACACCGAAAAACTCGGCAAGCTCTTTCATTTCGCTGTCCTTTATTGTGTTGACTCTCGGCAAATGTGCCGTCAGCATATAAATCTGCGCCGCCTTTTCAACGGTTTCGATAAGTCCGAACGTTTCGTCCATGGTTTTGCCGACTCCGTAAATGCCGTGCATACCCCAGATCACAAGCCGGAATTCCTCCATCTTTTTTGCGGTCGCTTCGCCGATGCTGTTAGTTCCGCAAAGCATCCACGGGAGCACACCGACGCCGTCGGGAAATACAACAATACATTCCGTGCACATTTCCCAGAGCGTGTGCGTCAGCTTTTTTTCGTCAAGCTCGTGCACATAGTTCATCGCAAGCGTGTTTGTCGGGTGTGAGTGCATTACAACACGATTTTGCGGGTCAACCTTAAGCCTTGCCATGTGGCTCATCAGGTGAGCCGGAAGCTCGGACGTAAACTTTCCGCCGTCCTTATAGCCCCAGAGAAGCTCGGCGGTTGTACCGTCTTTTGCAATACGGATAATACCGAGGTTGTTTTCAGGGTCGTCCTTAACGTTTTTGAAGTATTTGCCCGTACCGGTGACAATGAAAATCTTGCCGATTAACTCTTTCGCATCAAAGCCGGTCGGTATTGTGCGTATCACATTGTTCAGGTCAAGGTATTCGCTGACCTCTTTTTCGTCAAGCATATAACTGATGTTGCCGCCGTTTCGCTCGTCCCAGCCGAGACGGTACATATTGGCGGTAGTGTTTTTCATTTCCTCCACAAAGGGAGCGGTTAAAATGTCTTTCATTTGCGGTTCACCAAAACTTCCTGTTCATATTTTCTGACTTCTGAAAGATAGTCGCTTTGTACATTTTCTCTCGTGAGGTATTCGTTCCATATATCGCCGAACGGTGCGGTTTTCATTTCTTCCGAAAGCGCCATTAACTCGGTGAAATTGTTGTCTTCCTGAAGCTTTTTCATTTTTTCGTTCGGCTGTAACATAGCAAAAAGCAAGGCTTTCTGCACACTTCTCACACCTGTTACCCATGCGGCAATACGATTGATACTTGCGTCAAAATAGTCCGTTGCGATAAACACACGGTCGGTTGCATTGTTTCGGACGATTTCCTTTGCAATCTCCTTTGTCTCATCGTCAAACAGCACAACATGGTCAGAGTCCCAACGGACGGGACGGGTGATGTGCAGTGCGATTCTCTCATTGAAAAGAAGCAAGGACGAAATTTTATCGCTGACCTTTTCGGTCGGGTGATAGTGACCGTTGTCCATAAGCGGTGTAATGCCGGCTTTGTCGGAGTAAGAGAGGCAAAACTCCGCCGAACCTACCGTATAGCTTTCAAGTCCGATACCGAATACCTTCGATTCGAGTGTAACATACACTTTCGATTTATCATACGACACAGACAGTATTTCGTCAAGGCTCTTTTTAAATTTCGCTCTCGGGGAAAGTCTGTCAGCCGGGATATCCTTGTAGCCGTCGGGAATCCAGATGTTCATGACACACGGAACACCGGTTTCGCTCGCGAAATATTCCGCAATTTTCAGACAGGCTTTGCCGTGATTCACCCAATAGATGCGGACTTCCTCGACAGGCGACGAAAGCGTTAAATTATCTTTCACCATCGGGTGAGCGAAGAAGGTCGGGTTAAAGTCAAGCCCCATGTTTCTCTCTTTCGCAAAGGCTACCCACTTTTCAAAGTGCTTCGGCTGGAGCTTATCTCTGTCGACAGTTTCGCCGTCCTCAAAAATCGCATAGCTTGCGTGAAGATTCAGCTTCTTTTTACCGGGCATCAGAGAGAATGCCTTGTCGATGTCCGCCATAAGCTCTTCGGGTGTTCTTGCCTTGCCGGGGTAATTACCGGTGGTCTGAATACCGCCCGAAAGGCTTTCACGGCTGTCAAAGCCCGTTACATCATCTCCCTGCCAGCAATGCACGCTGACGGGAATATTTTTCAGCGTATCAAGTGCCTTTTCGGTGTCAACGCCGTACTGTGCATAGATTTCTTTTGCCTCGCTGTATCGGCTCATGTTCCTGCCTCCTTAATTTCAAAGGTTGTTCTGATGATTTTTCTCGCTTCGGCAAGGTCAATATTTTTATCTGCCATAATCTGCGACAAGATATTGCCCGTTGCCGTGGCTTCGGTAAGACCTGTATAGACCTTTTTTCCGGTGTATTGCGCCGTCAGAATATTCAGATACTTGTCCCGACTGCCTCCGCCGACAATGTGTATTGACCGAATTTCTTTTTGGCTGATTTTTTCGATTTCTTCAACTGCCGTTTTATACGATTCGGCAAGGGAATGGTATACGCTTGACAGCACATCACAAAGCGGTAAATCGGGTTTACTCAAATATGCTCTTACTGCTTCAATCATATTCTCAGGTGCGACAAAGCACGGTGCGTTCGGGTCGATTTTTTCTTTAAAATCGCTACCGATTGCCATAAGCATCATTTCATCGTAAGAAAGCGCCTTATCAAGATTTTTGCGGATATTCTGAAACAGCCACATACCCATGATGTTTTTAAGAAAACGGAAACGGTATTCGATTCCGCCCTCGTTAGTGAAGTTTGCTTCGAGTGCTTCTTTTGTCAGAATCGGATTGGTGTTTTCCGTACCTATCAGGCTCCATGTACCCGATGAAATATACACGCTGTCTTTTTCAATCGGGCAAGCCGCAACAGCCGACGCTGTATCATGTGACGGACACAGAAGTACCTCACAGTCAAAGCCGACCTCATTTCTGATTTCTTCGGTGAAATGCCCGACCGAAGTACCCGAGAGGGAAAGCGGACTGAAAATCTCTTTCGGCAGACCGAGTTTTTCGAGAATATAGCTGTCCCACTGCTTGATTTTGGCATTGACAAGGTTCGTTGTCGTGGCATTGGTGTATTCGTTTCGGATTTCACCCGTCAGCTTAAAGGAAAGATATTCGGGCATCATCAGAAAGTGTCTTGCGCTTTCGAGCTTACCGCTTTTTTTGTCGCAGAAAAGCTGATAGATTGTATTGAAATTTTGCTTTTGTATGCCTGTTCTTTCATACAGCTCGGACTGTGAAATAATTTCGGCAACCTCTTTTACGCTTCCATCTGTTCTGCTGTCACGGTAGGAAACGGCAGGGAGAAGCTCTTTCTTGCTCTCGTCAAGCAGAACATAGTCAACGCCCCATGTGTCAATCGCTACCGTTTTCGACTCTTTGCCGAGCTCGTGACAGCGTTTAATACCGCTTTTTACATGCCGGAACAAGCTTTCCGTATCCCACACAAGGGTATCGTTTTCGTTTTGGATTCCGTTTTCAAATCGGTAAATCTCCTCAAGACAGAGCTTACCGTTTTCCACACTGCCTAAAATGTGTCTGCCCGAGGAGGCACCGATGTCAATGGCTAAATAGTATTTCATTGTATTCTTCTTTTGTCTTATCAGTATGTAATTGTATAGTTTGATTCCTGAACCAGGTTCATTTTAGCTTCAAGTGTTGAGAATGCAACTTTGACATTGAGATACATTATATCAGTGTTTCTGAAGGTTATATCCTTTACTGTTTCGGTTGCCTTATCAATGGTTGCGGAGATTGAGCCGTCAATACCGTTGATTTTAACCTCATTGAATGTAACCGTCGGAATGGAGATATCTTCAAATGTTGAAGCGTTTACTGTGTTGAATACACCCGCATACCCCTCGCCCTTTGCAGGGTTCGTAATCGCGTCATCCTTCAGAACAATTTCAAGCTGATATGTATCGCCGTTGTCCTTACAGGTTGCGCTTTCAACCATATCGGCTGTCATATGTGATGAATAGTCCTCTCCGCCGACAGGGAAGCCAAGCTTGAAATCATCAGCGGTTGTCCATTGCTGAACGGTGTCATCAGGCTTGACGAATGTGCCTATGGCTGTCTTGCCGATACCCTCAATTGCTGAGGGAAGCTCAAGTGTTTCTTCGGGAATTGAAACATGGTTATAGTTTCTGTTTATCTGCTTAGCCTCTTTCTTTACCCTGTTGACCGATTTGTTATAGAGAGCGACTATTTCTTCCTTTGACATTTCGCCCTGTGCCTTAGTTTCGCTCTGATTATCGGTCTTATCAGGCTGATACGGTTCGGGCTTCGTTGTCGCATTCGCCTGTGTAGCGTCAGTGCTTTGTACGGTTGGTTGAGTCTGTGGCTGAGTCTGTGGCTGAGTCTGAGCCTGCGTGCCGGCAGAATAGATTACCTGAGGAATACTCGAGTTAACTTTTACGTTGATAACTATTCCGTCTTTAAGCGAAGCAGCCGCAATAATCGCAATAACAATAACTAAAACTATGCTGATAACGATTGATGATTTTTTCATATTTATACCTCCGAAATAAAATTGCGTTATAGTACGCTCCTATTAAAATTGTTTTTCCCAAAGTTCAACCGCCCGGTCAAGCCAGCCCTCGGCGATCGTTCCCACGCCGAGACCGAAGCCGTGTTTCATGTTTTCATATTCTTCATAAACAGAGTCAACACCGGCGCTGTTCAGCTTGTCACAAAGCATTTTGCAGGCTTCACAGCCGTTTTCGCCGTAGTATTCGTCGTTTGTACCCATTCCCATGAATACTGCAGGAACCGTTTCATTACATTCAATATCCTCCCACGGCTCAACATAAATCGGTGCAATCATGCCGGGCTGCGGCAATTCGTTTGCAGCATAGCCATATTTGCTGTCCGTAGCGTAAGTGAGTGTAATTCTTGCACCTGCTGAAAAGCCCAGAACCGAATAATTTTCGGTTAATATATTTAACTTAGCGGCATTATCAAAAATATATTTCATTGCTCTGTCTGTATCTTCATAAGCTCGGTATCTTTTTTCAAACTCATCAGCGTCGTTTTCATGCTCTCCGACTCTGTACTTGAGCATGAAGACGTTGTATCCTTTTTTGTGTAGCTTCATTGCAATCGGAAAAGCCTCCTGTATCATGCAAACCGAGTTAAATCCGCCGCCCGCTATCACCACAGCAAACGGTGCGCCGGGGTCACCGGGAACAAAAATCAGCTTCGTTGAATTTTTACTTTCGTCAGCCTGCTTTTCCTCTTGCTTGTAATAGTCAAGCACTTTCAGATTTTCTTCATTTTTCATATCAATCAAAAAGTTAATGCCGTCCGCAACGGTTTCACTGTCATAACCTAAACATCGGCACATAAAGTCGAGCGACAGCGGCGGAACAAGCGTTTTCACCGCTCCGTCTTCCCACGGCAGAACATATTCACCAAAGCCTTCTAATGCCGGGTGGTTCATACAATGGCGGAAAGAGGAGGAAGACGAAATATGAGCATAACTTCTGTCGGAATTCACATATTTTCCGCCCGTGCCAATACATCCGGTCATAGCCTTAAAAACAATCCCAACGATGTTTTTGAACTTGTCAAGATTGATCTGAAATGTGCTTCTCTGGTCTTCAAAATGTATATAGCCCATTGAAAGTCGCGCTCCTTTTTCCTCCTCGCCGTTTTCCGCAAATACAAAAGCGGACAAAGAAAACACAAAAACCAATGATAAAACTAAAGAAATGACTTTTTTCATAATTTATCTCCTTAACGATTAACCGAAAAGGTATATTCACCTACCGAAACGGTCTTTCTCTCTCCGCCGGGCAAGACGATGTCTGCCGTACAATTTGCAGGAATTTCCACTGTGAAAACGGTTTTTCCGTCTTTCACTTCCCAGCCCGACTTGACAAGTCCGAAAATGCTCTTGTACTCGGCTTTTGCGTAAGTGAAGTGACCGCCGACTTTGGGTGAAATGACAAAATGATTTTCGCCGTCAACATTTATACCGCACATTGACGAAAACAGCCACTGACAAACCGCACCTTTTGAATAATGGTTAAGCGAAGCAATTCCACCCTGAGCCTGAGTGCCCTCCCAGCTTTCCCATATTGTTGTCGCTCCGTTTTTAGGCATAAAGAGCCAGCCGGGCATTTTTTCATTTTCAAGAAGCCTGAACGCATACCGAGCATCAATTTTTTCAAGAACATAGAGTATAAGAGGGGTTGAAAGAAAGCCTGTGCCGAGCCTCCAGCCATAATGCTCAAGTGCTGTGATAAGCCGTTTTTTTGCATACTCGGTCTGACTTTCGTCAAGAAGCTCAAACGCAAGGGGACGGACTAGCAAAGCCTGTCTGTCGGTGTAAAGCGAATAGTCCTTGGTTTTCACAAGCTCCCGATAGGCCTTTTTGCATTTTTCGCTGTAATCGGCGTAGCGCTTTTTGTCCGCTTCGTTGCCGACCTCATACGCGATTTCACTCATCAGCCCTAAAACATAGCTTGTATAGGCAGTCGAAACCTCGGGGTGAGGAAAAACGCAGTTTGTCCATTCGTTGGGGAACACATCGGCAGGCTCCGCCCATTCGCCGTAGGACTGACCGGTGTTGACAACATATTTTCTGTGTTCGCCTTTTACCTTATGCGGCTTCGAAAGCGCCGCATTCTTGCCGATTCGGCTTATCATGAATTCAGCGTAACGCTTCATACGGTCATAGTATTCGATAAGAATATCCTTATCGCCGTACTGCTTATAAAAAGCGTACGGAATGATGATGCCGGCATCTGCCCAGCCGACACTGCCGTTCATCATAGACATAAAGAAATCTATGCCGCCCGGCGGTGCAATCTGCGGAAGCTTGCCGTTTTTCGTCTGCCAGTCGTACATATCGGTGAGGAATTTCTTTGAGAAAGTTGCATAATCGAACAGATATGCCGCGCTCGGGAAAAAGATCTGTGCGTCGCCCGTCCAGCCGTGGCGTTCTCTTGTCGGGCAGTCTGTCGGCAAATCGGCGCTGTTGCTCTTGGTTGACCAGACGGTCGCTTCGACGAACTTGTTTAGAAGCTCGTTTGACGACTCGAAAAAGCCCGTCTGCTCCATATCGGAATATACGGCTATGCCTGTAAAATCGTCGGCGGTAAAGGGTACATCTGTTTCAACAAGAGCATACCGAAAGCCGAAAATTGCAAACTTGGTTTTATAACGGTTTTCACCGTCTTTACAGGTATAATCGACCTGCTGTAAAGGAGTAGTGATGTGCTTGTTCGAACACTGTATGTTCTTTTGAGTAAATTCGCCGTTTTCGTCAAGCATTTCCCCAAAACGCAGAAAAACCTTGTCTCCCCTTTTGGCAGTCAGTGAAAATTCAAGATATCCGGCAAAGTTTTGCTTAAAGTCAAGAACGGTTTTTCCAGACGGCGTTCTGATGATTTCGGGCTTGAAACACTCTTTTTCTTTGATTGCAACATTGTTTGAAGCCGTCGGAACAACGGCACAGGACGTCACCTTTACATAGCCGTTATAGCTCGGCTTTTGGTTTGCGTCAACGATTTCACCGTCCTTGTTATCGGCAAAACGGATAGCACCGTCGTTGCTCCATCGCCATTTTTCGTCAGTGATGACGGTTTCCTGTGTGCCGTCCTCAAACGTGATTTCAAGCTGAGCGATAAGCTTTGTTTCACTTCCGTATTCCTGTTTCAGTCCCCACGCGCCGACAGAGCCTCTGTACCAGCCGTCGGCAAGCTCAACTGTCAGGGAGTTGCTGCCGGTTTTGAGCATGTTCGTCACATCATAAGTCTGATACTGAATACGCTTTTTGTAGTCGGTAATACCCGGAGCAAGGCAAAAATCACCTACCTTTTCGCCGCCGAGTCTTGCTTCATAAAGACCGCAGGCGGTAATATAAAGCCTTGCCTTTTTAACTTTCTTTTCAAGAGTGAAAACACGCTCAAAGCAGTCCACGGGATACCGCTTCTGACTTTCGGGCTTACTGCTTTCAATAAGAAAATCAACGCCTTGTAAAAAGAATGATTTTCCGATTTTTTTCTTTTTGTTTTCCGTGGCGGCGTCGGCGGTGTAATTACCTGTTATCCATTTGGCTTTCCAGTCGGATTTCTCCAACAGTCCGATTTCAAAAAAGGCTTTTTCGCTTTGTGCGCCCTCTTTTCCGTTTTCGTCCCAAAGAGTAACGCTCCAAGTAACCCTCTCTTTTGAGCGAAGCGGCTTTCCTCCCCACGGGATATGCGCCATACGGTCGGAATCGACTTTGCCGCTGTCCCACAAAACTTCGCCGTTCTCATTTTCGGCAACAATGCGGTAAGCGGTCTGCTTTTTTCCGCCGTCGCAGTTCCAGAAAAGCCGGGGCTTCGTGATGCCTATTCCGATAGGATTTTTTAAATATTCTGTTTTTAAGTTAATAGCGTTCATAGTATTTCTCCGTTAGATTGAGTAGCTTTTTACAGAAGTCCGAATTTTGTCAGTCAACATTTTCTCATTCTGCAGGTTCGCTTTCTGCGCCTGTCTGTTCAACTGTTTCAAGCCCTTTTCTGACCCTTATTTCGTCCTGCTTCTTTTTAAGTCCCTTTTCAACATTGAGGAAAATAAGAAGCACGGCAAGAACTATGCCCGTAATGGTTTCAAGGCCGACAAACGCAAAGGTAATAGCTTTCTTAACCGGTTCAGGCTGAACAGCAATAAGCTCTCCTGCCGCGTTCAGTTCGGGAGCAATATAGCCGGTCTTTGCCAGCATCATATTGAAAATACCTGTACAGATACCGACGCTTGAAACGGCGATGATGTTATAAACCGACATCGAAACACCGTCACAGCGGAACCCGCATTTCCACTCGATATGGTCAAGTACATCGGCAAAAAGAGCCATGAAAACATAAGCGCACGGAAGTCCGCCGATGTTCTTGATAAACTGACCGACTAAAACAATAACTATATTCGTCGGGAAGAGCCAGCAAATAAGACTGCCGATTGAATAAAGCACAAAGCCCCACATGGTAACATTTCGCTTGCCGAATCTTTTTGCAAGAGGCCAAACGGCAAAGATACCGATACCCATCGGAATACCGCCGATAACGGACAGCATCATCTGTGTTGTTCCGTCGTTATAGGTTCCGAGAACATAGTTTGAAAAATAAACAAGACCGAGGTTTTTAAGGCACGAGCCGCAGGTGTAAATAAGGAAGTATGCAAAGATAATAATAGTATACTTATCGGTGAAAATCGCCTTGAGCTGCTTCTTATACGGAACTTCGGCATCCTTGCTTTCGCCGCCTTCAAGGGTGACTCTTTCCTTGGTAAAGAAATATTCGAGAAGAGTAAGCGGCAATGTGAGAATGGAAAGAACTGTCATAACCGTGATCCATTTGCCCTTGTCAACGCCCAAAGCCGGCATAATAACCATCGGGAAGATCAGAGCAACGAGGATTCCGCTCATCATAATTGTCGAAATCTGATTAAAAACGGAAAGGGAGCCTCTCTGTTCGCTGTTTCTTGTTGAAAGCGGAACCATAAGGTTATGGCTCATATTGAAAATCGTATAAGCAAACGAATAGAAAAGGTTGTAGGAAATCATGACCCAAACTGCCTGCACGGTCTGACTGCCGTTTGGAACCGTAAACAGCAAAATTCCGGTTACGGCAAGGAGCGGAGCGGAAAGCAAAAGCCACGGACGGGCTTTCCCCTGCGGTGTCTTGGTACGGTCAATGATGTAGCCCATAATGACATTAGTAACAGCGTCGATGATTTTTGAAACGATCGGGAAAATCGTCAGAAACGCACCGCCCCACAGGCCTGTGAGTTTCAAAACATCGGTGTAATAAACATTCAGATAGGTTGCAAGCACCGCATTTAAAAGGAGCGCACCTGCGGGGCCCAACAGATAGCCGAGCCATTTTTCACTTTTCTGAACTTCCTGATTTTTGATCCGGCTTTCAAAAGCCGATGAATTCATCAATTTTTTCATACCTTCAACCTCACTTTTCGCTTGACAACAAGCGGATTTTATATTACACTTTCATTATAACAACACATTGTCGGTTTTGCAATCATCAGTTTGTTTAAAGATGGCTATTAAACCGACAAAAGAAAAACGAATTGGCGGTATAAAAGATGAATACGAAAAATAATCAAAGAACAAGACTTTCCAAATTGCTGTTTAAAAACGCAATTATGGATTTATTAAAAGAAAAAGGCTCCGTTGACAAAATCTCCGTCAGGGAGCTTTGCAACAGAGCCGAGCTGAACCGTTCCACGTTTTATGCACATTATAACGAGCCGAAGGATTTACTTCTTGAGGTTGAAAACGAGCTGCTTTTGTCAACCGAGGAGCATCTAAAAAGGATAGGCGAAGAAAACGATATCGGTGCTCATAGATATATTTTGTCTTTTTTGAAGTATATAAAAGACAACGACAAGCAGTTCCGAACACTGCTGATTGATTCAGCCGAGCCGAATTTTCGCTCACGGTTCATGCAACAGTCGATTTTACAATTTGTAGAAAACCTGAACATTTCTTTCGGCAAGGATGCTGAACAGTATATCTATTCGTATATATTAAACGGCAGTACCGGCATCATTCTTCAATGGATACGCTCGGACTATGCCGCTGACGAAAACATGATTTGTGAGCTGCTGTTTTCCATCAATAAAAGCGCGCTTGTGAACCTTGACGCATTTATTGTCGGCTGAAAACAAATTAAAGACCTCCTTGTAATCCGGTGATACCGTTTTACAAGGAGGTTTCGTTTTGTCTAATATAGGGAAAATTCATTTTAGATTAAAGCATTTTGAAATGCCTCAGCGCATCCGTTGTAATGCCTTTTGTATTTTCCGGGCGTTTATGATTTTTTGTGTTTTGAGATTTTGGTAGCAGTAATATCCGGCTCTTGCTCTTTCAAAAATGCAAGAATATCTGCGACAGTTCTTTCGCCCTCATCATAAAGAAAAATATGACCCGATTTTTCATAGGTTAACAGTTTCGCACTCGGGCAAACCTCTTTGAAACGATCAGATTGATAATACGGCATGGTTTTGTCATTCTTTCCCCAGATACAAAGCACGGGAATTTTGGATTTTTCAACTGCCTCATAGCCGAGAATTGTTTTGTCGGTTCTCAGAATCGTGTTTCTCAACGAAGAAAGCGTACATCTTAAAAAGCCTTTATAACGGAAAGCATCGGCAAAGGCTCTCATGTAATCGTCTTTTTCATCAATAGAATAATGCAATTCAGAAGCACAGCCGTTCAAAAGCGATTTGCTGCCGATCAGGCGAAACAGCAGCTCGCCCAAGCCGTATATATTGCTCAGTTTCATATAAAAAGCCGGTTTGAAGCTGTCCATGCCTGCAGGTGCAAGTAAAATCAGACTTTTAACGCTGTCCGGATAAAGTCTGCAAAAGGCGGTTGTGACAGAGCCACCCATAGAGGTTCCCACAAGATGAAAGCTTTCGTCACCCAAAAGAGCCTGCGTAAGCTCTCTTAACTGTGCAGCAAAAAGCTCCGGGGTATAATCTGTTTCAACTCTTTCGGAAAAACCTCTTCCCAAAAGATCATAGCGCAAAACACGGTAACCTGCCTTAATAAAAGCGTCAAAAAGTTTATCATATATATAATAAGGCGTTGCATAGCCGTGAACCAGAACAATCGGTTCACCTGAACCATGAATTTCATAGTGTGTGTTACCGCTCGGCAGCGAAATGAAGCTTCCGGGCAGTTTTTTTCGTTCTTCGTCTGTAAGCTCAATTGTTTCAGCTTTTTTTATCAAGGCTTTTAATTCAGATTTATCCATTTCTTATCTCCTCATCATAAAATTGTAAATGTTTTACAGGATTATCTATACCGATTCTTGACCGATATCCCAAGTTTTTCACCGGTTGATATTAGTTCTTTTCTTTTATTCTGTTTTTACCGAAGCTTATTGATGTGTTAATTAAAGCTCGTCAAGGTCGCTTTCAAAGTCGATATGTTCGTTCGGTCTGCGTTGGGACAAAAGCACAACGCTTTCACAATGCACCGTCCTTGGGAACATATCAACGGCACAAAGTCTTTCCGCCTCATAGCCGAGTTCTTTCATTATAGCACAGTCTCTGGCTAGCGTTGAGCTGTCACAAGAGACGTAAACCACACGCTTAGGTGCCATTTTGCTTATGGTTTCAAGCACCTGCTTACTGCAGCCCTTTCTCGGCGGGTCAACAATTACAACACCGGGGCGAATGCCCTCATCATAAAGAGTTTTTGCCGCACCCGTAGCGTCATCACAAATGAAACGGACATTTTCTATGTTGTTAAGCATTGCATTTTCTTTAGCATTTTCAATAGCTTCGGGTATAACCTCAACACCGATAACCTGTTTTGCCTTTTTAGCTAAAGTAAGACCAATTGTACCGGCGCCGCAGTAAAGGTCAAGGAGAATTTCTCCGTCAAGGTTTGCAAACTCCCCTGCCTTTTTATAAAGAAGCTCTGTACCCTCGGGGTTTACCTGATAAAATGAGAGAGGAGAAATTCTGAATTTAAGACCGCAAAGCTCATCTTCAATAAAATCTCTGCCGTAAATTGTTTCACATTCGGCACCAAGGACAACATTTGTGCTCTTTTTGTTTTTATTCAGTACCACACTTGTGATATTCAGCCCGGTTTTTGTAAGCTTTTCAATAAGCCTGTCTTTTCTCGGTATGCTTTCACCGTTAATAACAAGGCAAACCATAATTTCCCCTGTTTTTCTGCCCTGCCGCAAATAAATGTGCCTGAGCAAGCCTTTGCCGCTTGTCTCGTCATAAACAGTAACGGGGTTTTCTTTGATGTAGGTCTTTATGGCTGAGACTGACTTTTGGAAGTCCTTATGCTGTAAAAGACAGTTTTCACAGTCAACTATGCGGTGACTTTTTTTAGAATAAAAGCCTGCAATAACACTTCCCTCAGGTGAAAGACCGACGGGAATTTGTGCCTTGTTGCGGTAATGCAAAGGACTTTCAATTGAAAGAATTTCCTCACATTCAATGTCTATACCGCCTATCCTCTGCATTGAGTCGGTGACGGATTGCTTTTTAATTTCAAGCTCCTGTTCGTAAGTGATGTGCCTGTAAGCACAGCCGCCGCAGCGGGAGTTTACCTCACAGTCAGGCTCAACCCTGTACTTTGACTTTTTTATAATTTTTGAAATTTTTCCTATGGCATAGTTTTTCTTAACCTTAATGATATGGGCAGTTATAATGTCACCGGGTGCAGTGCCGTCAACAAAAACTGCCATTTCTTCAAAACGACCGATACCGCTTCCCTGTGAAGTGAAAGCGGTAATTTCAAGTCTTATATCATCATTCTTTTTAAGCGCCATAATTTATAACCCTACCCTATCATATACTGTACGGTAACACCGTCATAAAAAAGCTTGTGTGCATAAGCAATTTCTGTATTCCAGTCAATAAATGCAACACCGAAGCCGTTATCGTCGGTTGTAATCTCGCCGTACTTTTGCGGAAGAACATCCTGCACAATGGGATTGGAAAGGTAAGTCGGAACATTCCAAAGCTGTGCGGCAATTTCAGTTCTTGTAAGGTCAGTTTTAACATATCCCAAAATTTCATTGAGAAGTGTGTTAAGCTGTAAAAAATTCATATTCTTAGCCTTATTTGCAAGGGCATCAATTATATTTCTCTGTCTTGAGGTCCTTTGCCTGTCGGTGTCGATGCTTCTGAGCCTTGCATAGTTAAGGGCGGCATAACCGTCAAGGGTATAAACCCCTGCCTGTTTCGGGTCATATCCCATTCGTTTAAGGACAAACTGCATGGTTTCGTCTTCAACCTCTGCCTTTGTAAGAGCTATGTCCACTCCGCCGAAAGCGTCAATAATTTTTTGGAAGTTTTCAAAGGTTGTGCTGATATAATTGTCTATTCTGATTTTAAAGTTCTTTTCAACCGTATCCATTGCAAGCAACGGACCGCCGTAACCGTGAGCATGGCTGAGTCTTGTATTTTTATAGCCCTCAATTGCAACGTAGGAAACTCTGGCAAGAGAAACAATTTTAACAGACTTCGTGTTTTTATTTACACTTGCAACCATCATTGCATCAGAGCGGCCGTAAGGATGCAGCTGTGAGCCGTTGTCAATACCCATAACAAGAATATTGATAACATCATCACTGTACCAGATTTCGTTATTTTTCGCGTTTTCTTCAATCAGCTTGTCATTTTGGTCAAAAGTATCTCTCAAAGCATCATCGACCATAATTTCTTCAAGGTATTGGTCAAAATTATTGTCGCTGTCGTCTTCCGGCTCGGTAACGGGAAGCTCTGCAGCATTGTCACCCGAATTGCCTGATGAATTATTGAGCATTGGCAGTATGTTATCAATTTCAATAAGCTTTCCGTTTTCGTCAGCCGACATCACCTTGCCGTCTTTTTGAATATAGAAAGAGGTTATATGAAGTTGCTTTCCGTTTGAAAAGGTTGCAGTGCCGTCTTGCTTAACGGTTATACCCGTATTCTCAAAAAAGCTGCCGTCTTGAAAAACAACAATCTGTGTAGGATAAATAGTTGTGCCGTCTTTTAACACAGCAGCACCTAAGGCGTTTATATACGAGCCGTCGAGGAAAACCACACTGCCGTCCTCCATATTAAATGCGGTGACGGGAACTGTCGTTGTATTTTCAGTTACATTTGCAGACACCGTACTTTCTTGATATATAACCGACGGATTTGAGCCGTCATCGTAATCTATTCTGTTAAGCTTATCCAATACGAAAAGAAAAACAGAAAATACAAGCACAAAAACCACTGCCATTGAAGCAGAAAAAACCTTATGCTTTTTTATAAATTTTATAACCTTATCTAAGACTTTTTTTAAACCCTCGATAAACACAAGAAAAAATTTCTCAAACTTTCCTTTATCCATTACCTTGTTCCCCAAACTTTTTTATTTAGCTTTTTGAAGCTGTATAGAAATTTTAAGTCCGCCAAAAGCTGATTTTCCCGCACTGATTTTTCCGTCATGACTTTGAACAATCTCACGGCAAATTGCAAGGCCTAAGCCCGCCACCTTTCTTCCCTCGTCGGAGGTGTAAAAAGGCTCAAAAATCATTTCGAGCTTTTCCTCGTCAACACCCTCGCCGCTGTCGGAAACGTCAATGAAAAGCTTTTTCCTGTTAGAATAAATTTCAACAGCAATAAGCTTTTTTTCTTTTTTCATATGCTTTACGGAATTTGAAATTATATTGCCGAACACTCTTTTAATTTTCTGTTTATCAATGCCGACAAGAAAATCCGAAGGGGCTTTGTTTATAATTTCAAGCTTAATTCCCGCACTTTCAAGCTCGTCATTATATTCCCTGTAAAACATTTCACTTATATCCTCCGCCGATACAAGCTCTATTTTAAGCTCATTTACTGAATTTAAGCTGAGATACTCATCAAACTCATCAACAAGGTGCCGGATTTCCTCACTTTTAGCGTAAACCGTGTCAAGATAACGTCTCTTACGGTCCTCGGATATGCCCTCTTTTTTCAGCCTTTCGGAATAACCCATAATAGAGGTCAGAGGCGTTTTAATATCGTGAGAAATTGACGCGATTATGCGGCGCTGATTATTTTGATGATTTTGCAGGTTTTCGGTCATTGAAACAAATCTGCCGTAAACCTGACCTGCGTAACCTTTAAGCTTAATCTTTTTCAGCTTACCTGTTTTGTCATACTCCTCTATTGCCTTATAAACAAGCTTATAAGGTCTTAACATAATGGTGTAAATGGTAAAAATCAAAAGGCTCAAAGCGGAAATGCCTATTAAAAATTCAACAAAAACAAACTTGACAAGCACCCTTACATCGGTAATATAGTCACGCAAAAAATAAACCGACGATTTAATCAGGTAAGCCTTTCCTTTAAACTGAAAAGGAGTTTGTACCTTTACGTCAAGAGTTGACCAGGTTCTGCCCTGAGATTTTGTTACAACATCATTTTCACTGTTTTCAATTACAATTACAATTTCCTCATACTGCTCAACTATTTTAGACCAATTCTCCGTCGAGGGCTGAGAAATGAGCTTTTGTATAATTTCGTTGTTGTAATTTTGTAAAATTTCCTTATCGTTATATGCGGCATTGGCAACTGTTGTTGTAACAGATGAGTTATATGAAAAAGCAAAGGCAACGATAACTGCAAGTAAAATTAAAATTACAAGAAAATTTGTTGCTCTGTCTTGTTTCATCTGCTTTTTCACTCCCTTAAAAGGACTTATGCCTTAATGAATTTATAACCTACACCCCAGACTGTTTTTATGTAGCTGTTATCGGGGTCAATTTTATCACGGACACTTTTAATATTAACGGCAACCGTACCTATGTCACCGAATTCCGTATCCCATACGTGGCTGAAAATCTGCTCTCTTGTAAGCACCCTGCCTGCATTTTCCATAAGGTACTGCAAAAGCTGAAACTCCCTTGTTGAAAATGAAACGGGCTTGCCGTTTTTGAACACCTCATAAGAGCCTATACGGATTTCAATATCACCGATTTTTATTTTATCGCTTGCATAAGGTTCATTATAACGCTGTTCACGTCTTAAATGTGCCTTGACTTTAGCCACCAGCTCCTCAACTACAAAGGGCTTTGAAATGTAATCGTCACCGCCCATCTCAAGGCCGAGAACCATATCAGAGGTTTTGCCCTTAGCGGAAATGAAAATAATGGGACAGTCCACCTGACTGCGGATAAACTTGCATATTTCAAGTCCGGAGATTTCCGGCATCATAATATCAAGGGTAATAAGGCTGATATCCTTACTGTTTTCACCTAAGTAGTCATAAGCCGACCTGCCGTCATTTTTTACAACGGTTTCAAAGCCTTCATCCTCGAGGGCATCAGAAATAAGACCTGCAATAGATATATCGTCATCAACAATTAAAATCTTACTCATTTTCCATATCCTCCGTTGAATTTTGAACAATTTTTTACTACAGTATATTATATTACATTGTGTGAATTTAAGCAACCTTAAAAATTAAAAGTTTTTGGACATTTTATAAATATTTTTTAACTTCTCAATAAAAGTTGACAACTAATCCCCTTATAAAGTATAATTTTAAACAATCTAACCCTCACGGAGGAAAAACCAATGAACAAAAAAGTTATGCTCGGTATTAGCGGCGGTGTTGACAGTGCCGTTTCTGCCTATATTTTAAATAAAAGCGGTTATGAAACAGTAGGTGTAAACTGTTGCTTTTTACCTGACGAAAACAGTCCTTTACAAAAAGAAATTAACCAAAAAAATATTGCCGACGCCAAGGCAACCTGTGACAAGGTAGGCATAAAATTCAAAACTCTCCAGCTTACAAAAAGCTTCCGTGAAAAGGTAATAACCCCTTTTACAAAGACTTATATAAACGGAGGCACTCCTAACCCCTGCATTGAATGTAACAGAAATTTAAAATTCGGTGAGCTGCTTGAAAACGCTTTGAAAGAGGGCTTTGACTTTATTGCCACAGGTCATTATGCCCGTATTGAAAAAGACGAAAAAACAGGGAGGTTTCTCCTGAAAAAGGGTCTTGACGAAAAAAAAGACCAGAGCTATGTGCTCTATGTCCTTACACAGCACCAGCTTTCACACACTATTTTTCCCTTAGGCAGTATGACTAAGGATAAGGTGCGTGAAATTGCGCTTGAAAATGAACTCATAAATCCCAACCGACCCGACAGTCAGGATATTTGCTTTGTTCCCGACGGCGACTATGCCGCCTTTATCGAAAAATTTACGGGAAAAGCTTTTCCGCAGGGCGATTTTGTAAACACCGACGGCAAAGTTTTAGGCACTCACAAGGGCATTATCCGTTACACGGTAGGGCAAAGAAAGGGCTTGGGCCTTGCACTGCCTGCCCCGCTTTACGTTAAGGAAAAGGATACCTTAAACAACAGAGTTATTCTTTGTGACAACGAAAGCCTTTTTACAAAAACCCTTTATGCAAAAGACATCAATCTTATCTCCTGTGAAAAAATAACAGAGCCTATGCGAGTTAAGGCAAAGGTGCGCTATAAACACACCGAGCAATGGGCAACCGTCACTCAGGAAGATGAAAACACACTCTTTGTTGAATTTGATGAACCCCAGCGAGCCATAGCAAAAGGTCAGGCAGTTGTACTTTATGACGGCGACACGGTAGTGGGCGGCGGAACAATCGTATAATTAAACATAAAAGCTGTTTTTGTTGCAAAATGCAGGAAAACAGCTTTTTTCTTAGCAGAAAGACACAAAAAACACTTGTGCATTTTGTCTAAAAATTATGTTGACTATCTAAGAGTTTTGATATATAATAATCATATTCTATAATTGGAAAGGGTATACAATGTTAGACTATTCCGCTTTGAAAGACGAGGATTTGGTTTTACTCGCAAATGAAAACGATTCTTTAGCTTTCAGCACACTCACTGAAAAATATATCCCCCTTTCAAAGTATCATGCCTCACTTTTTTCTGACTGTGAAGTTGAAAAAGAGGATTTAACTCAAGAAGGTATGATAGGTTTTCTCAGTGCGGTGTTCACCTATAAAAGCGGAATGACTGTTTCTTTCGGCACCTATGCAAGCCGCTGTATAAAAAACCGCATAGTCAGTTGTGTCCGCCTTTCCCGTTCAAAAAAACGTGTACCCCAAAATTTGCTTGTACCAATTGAAAATTGTGATGAAGCCTTACAGGCTGAGCAAAGCCCTGAAAATGAGCTGATTTCAAAAGCTGAAGCTAACAGAATTTCACTTCTCATTTCTAAGGAGCTTACGCCGAAAGAGCAACAGATTTTTCGCCTTTTCCTGTCAGGTATGTCTTACGGTGAAATTGCCGAAAAAACAGGCTCAAGTAAAAAAAGTGTAGACGGAACATTACAACGAATAAGAAAAAAACTGCGCCGGAAGCTCAGTTAAAATATGCCCCAAAAAAAGCAAAAAAGTCGGTGCAAATCCGTCAAGGGCAACTAAAATTCAAGCGAGGTAAAAAATTATGTACGAAGACAAAACACTCATCTGTAAAGATTGCGGAACTGAATTCATTTTCTCTGCAGGCGAACAGGAATTCTATGCAGAAAAGGGTTTCCAGAACGAGCCCCAACGCTGTAAGCAATGCCGTACCGCACGCAAGAACGCTGCAAGACCCGCACGTGAAATGTTTATTGCAACTTGCGCAAGCTGCGGCGGAGAAGCAAAGGTTCCCTTCCAGCCCACAGAAGGCAGAGCTGTTTATTGCAGCGAATGCTTTGCAAAAATGAAGGAGTCAGAAGAAGCATAATTTATTTGAAAGTTTTTGTTTATTGCTTATAAATAGTCTTTATGCTAAAGGAGCTGTAGAAAACGAAAGTTTTTACAGCTCCTTAATTTTATTTAGGTTGTAACGGTTTCACCGTTTTCTTCATCAACATCTTCTGCGTTTTCAAAAGCCCCGAAAAAATTGTCGTCATTACCGCTGTCATCTTCTTTCTTATCCCTGTAAGATAAGAAAATGATAAGCACCAAAAGTAACGCAATGGCAAGAAGAGTAATAAACACTAACATAAAGTTTTGGCTGATTACACTTACTAACATACCTATAACAGGCAGGGATTTTGCAACAACACCTCTGAGCTCGTCTTTAAAAATCAGGCTTTCGCTGTTTCCGTCAAAAGCAATAAGGGCATCACTGCCTATACTGCTCTTGTGCTTTGCAAACCTCAGCTCACCGGCATCGGTTTCATAAGCAAAAACTTCACCGGGGACAGTATCTCTATCCATTGTGACAATAAGACTGCCCTTTTTAACCGGCGAGGACTCAAGGTCACTTTCTGCAGTATAAACTCTGAAACGGTCAAAAACAATGTCACCGGAATTTACGGCAAAAACTGTTTTAATTGAACCTACACCCGCTGCAATAAGCAGAACACAAAGTAAAACAAGCATAAGAACAACTTGCTTAGGCGAGCTTTTAACCTTTGGTTTTTCGGCTTTTGGCGGTTTAGATGCCTTTTTCTTTTCTTTTTTCTTGGGCTTTTTCTTTTCCTCTTTTACCGCATTTTCATCAGTAATTTCGGCAACGGGAACATCGTCATTATTTAAAGCGCCTTTGTAAAGGTCGCTTTCGCTCTTAATTTTTGAGGAAAGCTTTGTTTCAGCCTTTGTTTTTTTCGCCTTAGGTGATTTTCCGTCACCGGCAGAACTGCTGTCTTCCTCGTCATTCATTATCTTTTTGTAATTTTCAAAAAGGTCTGACCTCTCACTGTTTCTTACAAGCTGAGGTTTATCGTTATCTTTAAGCTCAAAGGACGGCTTTTCTGCTGCGTTTTTTGCCTTTGCAGGACCTTTTACAGGTCTGGGCCTTGACTGCACGGAAATTGAAACAGGCTGAGGCCTTACCGGTATAGGCTCTTTTCCCTCACCTGCGAATTTTTTTGCAAATTCGCTTGCAATACCTGAAATTTCAGCACTGACCCTGTCGGTTTCATTTTCTTCAAGCTGTGAGCTGTCGGGCAAAAAACCGCTTTGAACAGGTTTTGAAGCGTTTTCTATTATGCTTTCACTCTTTTTAATTTCATTTGCCGCATCAATACCTTTGATGAATGAATCATTTATCTCATCTAAGTTTTTCGGTTTATAACCTGCCACTTGATTTCACTTCCCCTTTTAAATCATTGTATACCTTTTTCAACAATAACATCAATCATCTCACCGATACTTTTGAGGTTTTGCATAATCGTTATATTTTGTGTGCGTATCTCTACGGAGTTTTCCTTTGCACGGCGAACAATCTGACCGGCTTCCTTATTTGCACGCTCAATAATTTCAGCGGCTGTCTGCTGAGCGTCACTCTTTGCCTTTTCAACAGAGGCACTGAGCCTGTCAAAAACATTTTTAATAACCTCGTTTTGATTTTCCTCTGTAATAGTGAAGTACACGCCCTGCTCATTCATAGCAGTTTTAATCTGCTCAAGCTCCTTTTCAAGGCTTTCGCCCCATGCAACCGCATTGGCATACTCACTTTGAATTAAAGCAATATATCTGTTTACTTCTTCAACATTATAACCGTTATCTTCAAGGGTAAATGTAACATTTGCCAACAAGCTCACTCCCATTCAAACTAATTAAAAGCTTTACATCTGTTCTCATACCCTAAAATTATACTCTATAACGTTATAAATTTCAACCTAATTAACACAATTTTTATAATTTATTCCACCGTGACGCTCTTTGCAAGATTTCTCGGTTTATCAATATCGCACCCTCTTTCAAGGGCCGTGTAAAAAGCCAGAAGCTGTAAAGGTATCACTTCAACAGAGGGCGTAAATTCGCCGTAAGTTGACGGCAAAACAAAAAGCTCATGAAAGCCGTCTTTGTATTTTTCGCCCTTTTCATTTGAAAAAGCAATAAGCTTACCGCCTCTTGACCTGACTTCGGCAGCGTTACTCACTGTTTTTTCAAGAATCTCTTCATCACAGCAAAGCACAATTACGCAAGTTCCTTTTTCAATAAGAGAAATAGTGCCGTGCTTCAGTTCCCCTGCCGCATAGGCCTCACAGTGAATATAGCTTATCTCTTTAAGCTTAAGTGCGCCCTCCATAGCAACGGCAAAGTCAGCACCTCTGCCGATAAAATATATATGACCCGAGGTGAAAATCTCCTTAGCGAGAGCTTTCATTTTATCATTTACCGAAAAAAGGCACTGCTTGACTTTACCGCTTAAATCAGAGATCTCCTTCAAAAGCACCTGTCTTTTAAGGTGAGTAATTTTTCCGATATTTTCGGCAAAATAAATTGCAAAAAGATAACAGGCAATAAGCTGACAGGAATATGCCTTTGTGGTAGCTACGGCTATTTCGGGCCCGGCTTTTGTGTAAATTACGTTGTCACTTTCCTCGGCTATACTGCTGCCCTTGACGTTGACGATTGAAACGGTCTTTGCCCCCGACTGTTTAGCTTTTTTCAAGGCGGCAAGAGTATCTGCCGTTTCACCGCTTTGACTTATCACAACGGCAAGACAGCTTTCATCGGCAGGTGAATTACCGTATCGCCACTGAGATGCAATTTCACAACTGCTGTAAATACCCGTGAGCTTTTCAAAAACCTCTTTGCCCGTAAGTCCCACGTGATAAGCCGACCCACAAGCTATAAAAATAACCCTGTTTATATTCATAAGCTCTTGTTTTGTAAGCTTCACATCAGGAAAGCTGATTTCCCCTTTTTTAACGTATTCGTCAAAGGTCTCCTTAATAACCTTTTCCTGCTCATAAATTTCCTTTAACATAAAGTGTGAAAAGCCGTCTTTTTCGGCACTGTTTGAGACAAAATCAACTTTTTCCTTTTGCTTGACGGTTTCTTTCATATCGCTGTCAAAAAAGCTTATGCCCTTTTTAGTAACCCTTGCCGTTTCGCCGCCTGAAAGTCTGTAAATCTCATCGGTGTAAGTGAGAATTGAAGTGACGTCGGAGGAAATAAAAAAACCGTCTTCATTTTCGCCTAATACTATGGGACTTCCGAAACGTGAGCAATATATTTCGTCGGGGAAGTCTTTACACAAAACCGCCACGGCATAAGAGCCTTTTAAAAGTGAAAGCGTCTTTTTAAGTGAAGAAAGCACATCGCCCTCATAATACTTTTCAAGAAGCTGTGCAATTACCTCACTGTCAGTTTCCGATTTAAAGGTAAAGCCCTCTTTGATAAGCTGATTTTTAAGCTCTGCAAAATTTTCAATAATTCCGTTATGCACAACGGCAAAGGTGCCCTTTTGACTTAAATGAGGGTGAGCATTTACACTGTCAGGCTTGCCGTGAGTTGCCCAACGTGTATGACCTATCCCCGTAAGGGCACTGCTTTGCTTTTTTGAGGCAATCACACTTTCCAAAACCGAAAGTTTGCCCTTGCACTTTGTAACTGCAATGCCCTCTTTTTCATTTACGGCAATACCTGCCGAGTCGTAACCTCTGTATTCCAGTTTTTCCAAGCAGTTTATAAGGTAGGGCACCGCTTTTTTTCGCCCTGTAAAGCCTACTATTCCGCACATAAAAATTCCTCCCGCCATAAAGGTTAAATTTTTTTAAAAAAGCTTTTTCTTTAAGTATTTTTATGCTATACTTATATAAAATTATTATTATCTAAAGGTGTCGCTATTAAACGGGAGTTGGTAAAAATTAAAGCTTCAAAAATACTTTTACTTTCTGCGGTAACAGCAATCGCTTTGTTTCAAGCTAAGGAAATTCAAGCTTCAAAGGGTAACTGCAAAGGTCAAAAGGACTATCTTTTAATCTTAGGCTGCCGAGTAAAAGGTGACAAGGCAGAGCCTACCCTTGAAATGAGATGTGAAAAAGCCGCCGAATTTTTAAAAGAAAACCCCTCTGCAACAGCCATAGCCTGCGGCGGAATTGTCCACGGTGACCAGACAAAAAGCGAAGCACAGGTAATAAAAGAGCTGCTTTTATCAAAAGGCATTGAAAGTGACAGAATAATTCTTGAGGACAAATCCACCACTACGGCAGAAAACTTTATAAACGCAAAAGCACTTATGAAAAAGGGCACAGACAATGCCGCCTTTCTTTCAAGCGAATTTCACCTTTTAAGGGCAGGAATACTTTCAAAAAAATGCGGTCTTAATTTGCAAAGTGTAGCAGCCCCCTCACCTAAAAAGCAAAGGGCAAAAAATTATGTAAGGGAGCTTTTGTGCTTTCCGATGATATATTTCAATATAAAAGGAGCGAAGAACAATGGCTAATCTCAGTTTAAAGGCTTACAAGGTAAAAGAGCTTAACTTTGTAAACAATGTAAACGGTATGGTAAAGCTTAAGCTTTCAAACACTGTTTCCCACAATGTGCGTTATAATCCTAACGGCACCTGTGAAGCCACTATGACCGTTGAAGCCTTTGATAAGGAAAACAAAGATGTTCTGAACATAAAAATGACCCTTACGGGACTTTTTCAGATTCAAAACCCTGAAACAGAAAAAGAATTTTTGCACCTTGAATCTTTTAAGGAGCTTTATGCCTTTGCTAAGGCACTGACCGCAACAGTTACTGCCGCCACAGGTATTCCCCCGATTATGCTCAACAATGTTGACATTGAAAATAAAGAAATCTACCGCTTTGAAATGGGTAAGAAAAATCAAAGTGAAAGTGAGGATAACTAAATGTCCGACATACTTGACCTTTTAAATGATGACGACCTTGACAACACCGTAAAAATCACCGATACAGACGGTGTCACGGCAGTTTATGACTTTCTTGATATAATCTTCTTCCTGGGTCAGGAATTTCTCATTCTCGACCCCGAAGACGGCGACGGATATGTTGATATTTTCCGTGTGCTCAAAAGCGACGGTAAAGAAAGCTATGAAAGAGTTACCGACGAAAAGCTCCTGGACAAGGTATTTGACCTTTTCAGAAGAAAAAACGAGGACGAATTTGATTTTGAATAAATTTTTTATAGGAGTATAGATATGAAAAAAATAATTTCACTTAACAATGACTGGGTTTTCTGCAAGCAAGGTGTTAAGGAAACCGTAAACCTCCCCCACACATGGAACGGCCTTGACGGACAAGGTGCAGAAAGCTCCTACTACAAAGGAAAATGCACCTACACAAAGGTTATCCCTCAATACCCCGGCAAGGTTTTCCTTGAATTTAAGGGCGCCAACAGTGTTTGCTCCGTCCTTGTCAACGGCAGAAACGCAGGCAGGCATGAGGGCGGTTACAGCACCTTCCGCTTTGAAATTACCGACTTGCTAACCTCACCTAAAAACTTCCTTGAGGTAACCGTTGACAACAGCGAAAACAAGGCTGTTTACCCTCAGATGGCCGACTTCACCTTTTACGGCGGTCTTTACAGAGATGTAAACCTGATTTATGACGTTCCCGAAACTCATTTTTCACTTACGGACGCCGGCAGTAAAGGCGTTTATATCACTGCAAAAACAGACGGCACCGTTCAGGTTAAGGCTCTTATTTCAGGCTATAAGACAGGTATAAGCGTCCTTTACGAGGTTCTTGACAGTGAGGGAAAGGTTGTTGCAAAAGCAGGCGACAGAACAAAGCTTAAGGTTGAAAATCCAATTTTGTGGAACGGCTTGGAAAACCCCTACCTTTATACCTTACGTGCAAGTATTCTTGATATGGGTAAGACCCTTGATAATGCCACACTGAAATTCGGCTTCAGGGACATCACTTTTAAAGAAGACGGTTGCTATCTCAACGGCAAGCACATTAAATTAAAGGGTGTTTCCCGTCACCAGGACAGAGAAACTGTAGGTAATGCCCTCACCATGGCTCACCACGAAAAAGACCTTGCCATCATTAAGGAAATGGGTGCAAACTCATTGAGACTTGCCCACTATCAGCAGTCAGGTGATTTTTATGACCTGTGCGACGAAACAGGTATGCTCGTCTGGGCAGAAATCCCCGTTATTTCACGCTTCAATAAAAAGGCTCAGGAAAATGCCCTCAATCAACTTGAGGAGCTTATTAAACAAAACATGCACCACGCTTCAATTTTCTGTTGGGGTATCCAAAATGAAATCACTATTTCAAGTGAAAACGAAACACTTATTGACGGTATAAAGGAGCTAAATCAATATGCAAAGCTTCTTGACAGTTCAAGGCCTACAACCTGTGCACAATTTTCAATGTGCTCCCCCTCATCTGAGCTTAACTCCATTACGGATATACTCGGCTATAACCACTATTTCGGCTGGTATATGAAAACCTGCAACGGTCTTGATGAGTGGCTTGAAAAGTTCAGGAAAGTTAATCCTAAGGGAACACTTTGCCTTTCCGAATACGGCGCAGAGGGTGTGCTCGGTTACTTTAGCGATAAGCCGTCTCAAGGCGACTATTCCGAGGGCTATCAGGCAATTTTCCACGAGCATTATATTAAAACAATCAATGCCCACGATTACCTTTGGGGCTCTTATGTTTGGAATATGTTTGACTTCGGCTCGGCCATGCGTAACGAGGGCGGTGTAAGAGGCAGAAACAATAAAGGTCTTGTCACCTTTGACCGCAAACAAAAGAAAGACGCTTTCTACCTTTACAAGGCATTCTGGTCAGATGAAAAGTTCCTGCACCTTGTGGGAAGCCGCTATGACAAGAGAACAATCGGCACACATCAGTTTAAGGTTTACTCAAACTGTGACAAGGTTACATTAAAGGTCGGCAGCAAGCAAAAGACCGTCACCGCAAAGGGAATTTTCATCTTTGATGATATGGAAATAAAAGAGGGTGAAAACAAGGTGACCGTCACCTCCGGCGACCTTAAAGAAAGCTTCACCTTTGAGGGTGTAACAGAATATCCGAGGGAGTACTCACTTCCCGACGGCTGTTCTTCAATGGTAAGAAACTGGTTTGTTGAAAAAGACGAAAGCGAAAGCGCCGCCTCAGGTGAATATTTCAGCCTTGACGACACCGTAGGCGAGCTTCTTAAAAATGAAGACATAGTAGGTATGGTAAGCGGTGTTGCAGGAAAAATTATAAAAAGTCCCCTTATGGCAATTGTTAAGCCTTTCACTTTAAGGCAGCTTCTTTCACTTAAATTTATCAACGTAGACCCGAGTATGATTGAAATGGCAGAGCAATATCTTTCAACTGTAAAAAAGAATAAATAAGCATAAAAAGTCAGCGTTTACTCCAAAAGAGTGAACGCTGACCTGATTTTTATCTTTCTTATTTCAACTTCTTACCTATTAAATCGAGCCTGCTTGTAATCATATCCAAAAACAGCACCATAAACACAATTTGTAAGGCACCGATAATAAGGCATTGAGGAAGCCTTGTCAAAAGCATGGCACCGTAAGGGTTGCCTGTTTGATAATGACGCCAATAGCTGTTCATCAAAAGGGAACATATTGTTTGGCTTGAAACTACACTAAGCACAATTTTTATGTACTTTGCCGGTTTTGTCTCCTCTTTTTTGCCCTTTCTTAAAAAGGCACCGAAAATCAAGCCCGATACAAATGCCGTTACCGTGTAACCGGGGAAAAATGCCCCTGTTGTGGGAAAAGCCACTGCACCTACAAGATCACCCAAGCCATAAACGCACATTCCACCGGGTATACCGTAAAGCCTTGCGGCGATTACAACGGGTATAAAGGAAAAGGAAAAGCGTATATTAGGCCCCAGGTTAATTGCGGCAAATCTGGCAAGAACCACCTGCATTGCAATTAAAAGCGCCGTAACGCAGAGCTTATAGATGTTCTTTTGACTTAATACTTTTTTGTGTTTGGCTGATACTTTTTCTTCCATAAAAAATTACACTTCCTTTCTCTCGCTGAATAAAAGGAAGCGTAAATAATATAGTTATCCTTATAATCACAGCGGGATGCGGCAAATGAACCGTAAGAAAAAGCTTCTTTTCGTTTTCAAAGCAACTCCCCGTCTTTGAAACACTGAAACGCACATTTGCCTACTCTGTTTTTTTGTTGTAGTATATCACTAAGAAAGCCGCAAGTCAATAGGAATTTATCAAAATTTAAAAAGCTTTCTGAATCTTTTTTGCCACACCTTTAAATAGACAGTGACCATTCTTGTAAGCGCCACATCGAAAAGCACAAAAACTACGTTGCCCATTATGAGCATTATCGGTAAAGCATATTTTGTGAAAAAGGCGCTTTCACCGTCAATTCCCAAAAGGTCATTATAAGGCATTCCGAAAACATTTATAAGTACAAACCCTGCAATAACTATTGCTAAGTTAAACACTGCAAATTTTGAAATAATTTCAAGTACTCTCGGAAGCTTACTTTCAACAATTGCCTTAAAAATCGGATAGTAGCCGAAAAAGGCAACGTAATACATTACTGCCTCTTTATTCGGAATGAGAAGCAAGCCTATAATTGACGTTGTTACATAAGAGGCAAAAGCCCATTTTTTATCAAGCTCAATTACACTGAACATTGTAAGCATACCCGCCATAGCCGGCAGTGCATAAACAAAAATTTCAAGTGCAGAGGGAATAAGCATAACCACCGACAAGGCGGAAATCATAGCACCTAAGGCGGTTTTTGCACTTTTGTTCATTATGTCACACCCTTTGTCAACAACAGGAAATCAAATCGCCGCCGAAACATTCACAGCAGCAGTCTGCACAAAGAAGTCCGCTGCAAATATCACAGCCGTCACAGCCGCCGCAACCGCCGCCACCTACGTCAGTATGCCGTTGACTTGTTCTGAAGCCGCCGCTTCTGGCACCGGACATTTTTTCAAAAGCCGCCGCATACTGTCTGTTATTCGGGTCCATATTATGTGCCATGGAAAAATAACTGTAAGCCTGCTGTGACCAGCCTCTCATATAGTTAATCTGCCCTTTAAGGTAGTACCAGTGAGCGCTTTTTTCACTGTCTGCAAAGCTTTCCAAAAGGGCTTCCGCGTCATCAAGTCTGCTTTGCCTTATAAGGTCTTCAACCTCACTGAAAGCATAAGAATTACTGCTGCCGGCCGATGAGCTGTAAGAGCCGTTTGCATTACCTGAAACTATAGCGTCATAAGCATCATTTATTTCCTGCATTTTTTCATTTGCCAGGTCTGTAAGCGGTGTTCCTGCATAATTATCCGGATGATATTTCTTTACAAGCTCCCTGTAAGCCGATTTAACTTTACTCATATCACTTGTGCGCGGTATACCGAGTACTTCATAAGGGTCTTTCATTTTCAATGTTTCCTTTCAAAATTCTGTTCATTGTGTTTAATGTGCCGCCGTAAATAATGTTTTCGGCAATAGGCACTAAAGTTTTGTTTTCTGCTTTTTTGAAGCATTCGCTTAATGTATCAAGGCAAAAGTTTAAATTGCCCTCAATAATTTCCTTTTGGGCGGGTGTTAATTTATCACCTTTTTTTATTTTAAACATATTTACAAAAACATTAAAAGAGCCGTCTTTCACGTCTTTTTCAATGTCCTGTGCGGCATCACAAAGGTAAACCCATTTGCCTACGGCATACCCGAAACGGTAAATGTTTCCCCCGTCGCTCATACCGTAGCTCAAAAGCTTACCTAAAGCATCGGCACTGTGATGTGCGGCTTCATCAGGGTAGGCGGTGTTTTTACTTTCGGTTTCACTTTGCTTTTTCATTGAGGCGGAAATAATTTTTTCAAGGTCAGGAAAAAGCTTTTTTGCCTTTTTATATTTAAAAAAGGCAAAGGGCAAAATCAAATACATAAGAAGCTTTTTAAAAAAGGGACTGTCACTTATGTTATCCTTAACTTTATAATAAAACATCATCATTGAAACTGCCGCCGCAAATTTCAATTCATCATCTGCGTTTTGGCAGTAATTACACCGCTTAGCAGGATTAAAAGGACATCTTCCGCCCTTAAAGTCGGGCTTATGTGAAGAAAAGGAAAGGCGCATTAAAAGGAAAAATGTCATATCATAGCTTAAAGTAAGCCGTGAAAAAACACCGAAGTGCCTGCCCATGGCTTTACAAAGTGAGCAGTAAAGCCCTCTGTAAGCTTCATATTCCCTGACCTTTAATTCACCCTTGTCGCACTTAACGTAACCGAACATTTTAAACCTCTTTAAGTTAATATGCTCTATTATATATTATTTTTCACATAATGTAAACTATGTTAATTTATTTACTTAAAAAATAAATAAGTTTTTGTTGATTATTTTCGTTTATTATATTATACTTAATATATATAAACTTCGGAGGTATATAATATGTCTATTATAAAAAAAGATGCCTATTATCGCTCGTCTACCGGCAGAAACAATATTCACTGCTGTATCTGGATGAAAGAAGACACTGAATACAAGGGAATTTTTCAAATTGCCCACGGTGTAAGCGAGCACATTGACCGCTATGATGACTTTGCACGATTCCTTGCAGAAAATGACTATATCGTCTGCGGTAACGATCACTTAGGCCACGGCAAAAGTGTGGACTGTCTTGAAGATTTAGGCTTTATCGCTGAAGAAGACGGCGACCTTCGTATGGTTGATGATATGCATATTCTTTATAAAATTATGAATAAGCGTTATCCCTCACTCCCCTACTTTCTTTTCGGTCACAGTATGGGCTCGTTTTGTGCAAGGGTATATGCAACCGCTTTTTATCCGGAGCTTTCCGGTCTTATAATCTGCGGTACGGGAGAGCTTCCCTCAGCGGCGGTTGTACTTGAAGAGCCTGTTAAGTTCCTCTGCAAAAAAATGGGTCCTAAGGCAAAAGTCCCTGCTAATCTTCTCAACAAATTGAGCAATATCGGCATAAAAGACCCCCGCACGCCTCAAGACTGGCTCAGCAGAAACGAGGAAAATGTAAACGCATACATAGCCGACCCCCTTTGCGGTGCCGATTTAACTCTCGGTGCAGTAAGAGACATCCTTTCACTTGCAAACACCTGCTGTACTGATGAGTGGGCATTTCTTCTTCCGCCCACACTTCCCATTCTGCTCATTTCAGGCGCAAAAGACCCCATCGGCTTTAGCGGCAGAGGCGTCATAAACGTATGCGACAACCTTGAAGCCGCAGGTCACGAGCCTAAGGTTATTCTTTATCCCGGTGACAGACACGAAATCCTCAACGAGGACGACAAAGATGTAGTTTACACCGACATTTTAGCCTGGCTGACAGATTGCATAGGATGAAGTTACTTTGAAATTTTAAGTTAAGTTTGAATTTTCAGGCATTATTAAAGGCTGAAAGCTTTTCGCTTTCAGCCTTTACTTTTATTCTACAATGTACCAAGCAAGAATTGAAACAATAATCTGTAACACCTTAAAGATTTTGTCAAGGATGGCCGCAAATGAGCCGTTTGTTTCTTCTGTGCCCGGTTTTTCAGGTTCAACGTAATCATGGTTTACGTCACCCTGAGTTGTGTCCTTTTGAATTGCAAAGCGGTCAACAACCTCACTGCCGTCTTCTGTAACCTCATAAGCTTCAAAGTAAAGCACACCGTCAACAACATTAACTGCGCTGTACATAGGATAGTCAACAGAAAGAATAGCCTCACCTCTGGGGAAGTATTCATCTGTGAGAGTTACGTCATTTTGAATGTAAGTCTTAACGCCTGCCGTACCTGAGATAACATAGGTTGTACCCGTGGGAGCAACCTGTGCCTTGTAAACGTCTCCGCCATAGTTAAGGAATACGTTATCGTGAGCCGTGAGAGCATTATTTGCAAGCGAGCCTGTTCTCATATAAACATGGTCGTGGCCTTGGAAAACAAGGTCGATACCAAGCTCCGGCATAAGCTTGCCAAGCTGTGCACGCATTGCAATAACATCATCATCGTCATAATGTGAGCCTTGAGAATAAAGTGCCTTATGAAGTGCAACAAACTTCCACTGTGCGTCACTTGCGTTCATATCAGCTGTAAGCCACTCAATCTGCTTGTCGGAAAGAGCCTCTGTTTCTGAGTTTAGGTCATTTGTATTGAGCACTGCAAAGTGTGCGTTGTTGTAATCGAAAGAATAATATGTACCGCTTGTTTCGTCCTGTTCGGGGACATTGGGCAAAGTAAAGTAATTATAAAGTGCATTTGTGCCCTTGCCCTCGTGGTTGCCGGCAGCGGGCATAAAGAAGGTGTTCATAAGCTTATCGGAGCCTGTGTTAAACATCCAAGCCCATTGCTTTTGATTGTCACCGTGGTCAACCTGGTCACCTGTGCTTAAAATAAAGTCAGCATCGGGATAATTTTCAAAGGCACTGTCAAGAACCTTTGCCCAAGCACGGTTATACTGCTTCTCGTTTTGTGACTGAGGATCGGTAATGTGGATAAATGTAATATCATCACTTCCGTCAGCTACTTTGAAGCTGCCTGTTTCGCTCCACCAGCCTCTTTCAGCATCGCCTACACGGTAGAAGTAAGTTGCACCGGGTGTAAGGTCAGTAAGCTTAGCAACGTGCTTATTCATTTCAAATTCATAGGTGAAAAGACCGAAAATACCGATATCAATACCGGGATATGAACGGATAACCTTTTCTGACTCAACTTCCACACCGAAATGTGTGTAATCTGTGGCAATACCTGTAAAGAAAGGCTCGGTTTCCGATTGATAAATTTCAATGTCACCGCCCACTGTTGACTTTGAATGCCAGGTGATGTAAGCACTCTCTCGGTCATCACCCAAAGTAGCGTTAACCATTGTGGGCAGCCTGTAATTTTCCCTTGAAACGGGTACTTCCACACTGAGGGAGTTATAGCTGATGTCATAGTCACCTTTAAAAGCAGGGTTAAGGTCAGTTGTAAAATCGGTGAGAATGTAAGCGACAAAAATGCCCAAAGACTCAAGCTGACTGTCGGTGAGATACTTCTGCATAAGCTCCTTATCGAGCACATCATAGAGATTGTTATAAGGAAGAATTTGGAAAGCAAAAATTGTATTTACAAGATTCATATAAGTGAAGTCGTCTTTTAAAACGTACTTTAGAAGATTGTTAATCTCTTGAGAGACTTTAACTGAAACCTTATCATCGGCAAAAAGCTTATCGACACGAATTTCAAGCTTTGAAAGAAGCGCGTCCTCTAAAAGGTCATAAACAAGAGTGTCAACAATTAAATAGAAGAAGTTATGGAAAATTTTGCCGTTTTCCATTTGATCTATTACATCAAGGATAAATTCATCATCACTTGTGTCCTCATTGCCTATATACCAGTAAGCCATTGCGGTTAAAACTGCATCATTAAGTGTACCGGGTTTATTCGGGTCACCAAAGCCCAGTGTATCAATAAACTTTGTGCAGGGCTTTTCGGAAACTTGGAAATTAACAAGCTTTCCGATTATTTCATCAAGAAGTGCATAGAGATTTTCTTCGTCTGCAACATAGAGGTCATAAACCTGACCTAAGAGGTCATCAATAAACCACATAATGTTATCAACGCTGAAAATTTTAATATCACCTAAGGCAATACCCTGCTCACCGATATAGGGAGCAAGAAAACCGCCTATGATTTTTTCAAGGTCGATATTCATAGTTTTAAGGTATTCACCTATTGAGCCTGCTTGCTGAATATCTTCAAGAATGCCGCCGAGATAGGTTTTTACAACACCCATAAGGAAGTCTTTACAGTCAGGCTTACCCTCTTTATTCACAGCACCGCCGAAGCAAAGGGCAAAGGCCTTGTTTTTGTATGTACCGTTTTCGTAGGTAACACCGTCAAAAGTAAAGGCTTTTTCAGCGTCAAAGTCAATTGATTGAATATCAATTTTACTTTCACCGCTCGTATAGTTTGTAAGGGTTATTTCTCTGTAAGTGTTGGGATAACCTGTTACGGAGGCTGTTTCAATATCATAGAGCACTTCGCCGTTATCGTTTATTACCGAGGCTGTGTCATCGGTGTGAAGATGTCCCGTAAAGGCATAATGTACACCGTGGTCAGCAAGAGTTTCGGAAACGTACATATAGTTGTCAAGCGGGAAGGCAAAGGTAATTGAAGGCTCTGTTTCCATGTGAGCCGCCATACCGTGATGCACCATCACCATAGGAACCTTGCCCTGTGCAACGGCCTCGTCAGCGGCATCACAAGCCCACTTGAGAAGCTCATCGGTAACTGTACCGTCAGTTTTACCCTTTTCAGGTTCACCAAAGGAGTATTTGTTACTGTCAAGAACAATAAGGCGGTAATCTTCGCCAAGGTCTGCAATATATGAAAGCTGACCCTGAATATCGTCACCTGTTTGTGCATACTCAGCTATTGCAAGGTCATAACCGAGGTCTTTGTAAACCTCACGGAATTCTTGATAGGTAATTGCTCTGCCCTGTTCCCTTTTACCGTTTTCAAAGGTGGTTGCATTTGTTGAGTTGATGTCGTGATTACCGGGAGTTACAAGAAAATCTAAGCCGTATTGCTCCTCAAATTTAAGGAAGATTTCGGCAAGCTCCCTGTGAGCGAGGTATTCACTGTCCTTTGTAAGGTCACCGGGGACAAGAATATACTTTAAGTCAGGATTGCGGATAAGCATTGTTTCAATAGCTGTTTCAATAATGGCCTTTGACTGTCTGTAAAGCTTTGTACCTTCAGCACAGTAATCAAGCCATGCCTGACAGTCATCGCCTGTGAGAGCATCGGGGTAATAATGTGGGTCAGAAAGCACTGCAAATTTTATCTGAGACTTTTGGGTACCGAGGTTATCCTCGGCAAAGCCCATAACACTTGTCATGGAAAAAACCATAACAATACTCATAAGTACTGCAAGCACTTTTTTAAGTGATTTCATTTTAGTTTCCTCCTTAGGATTTATATTACACATCATTATAACACAAGGTTAAAAAATTTTAAAGTTTTGAAACAGGGAAAAGACCGGAAATTCACCTTTTCGTAGGTTTGAACAATTAAAAGGCTGTTTTTTACTTCAAAAAGACGAAAACACCTTACATTTTTTACAAAAACATCTGTTATCGGCTAAGCAAATTTGACAAAAGTTTTTGAAAAATATGTAGATTTATAAATTTTAAAATGCTATAATTTACGGGTAAATTTTATTAAAAATAATTAACAAGAGGTATGATATGCAAAAGGAAAACAAAATGGGTGTTATGCCCATAAAAAGACTTGTTATTACTATGAGTCTGCCTATGATGGCGTCTATGTTAGTGCAGGCGCTTTATAATGTTGTTGACAGTATTTTCGTTTCAAAAATATGCGAGGACGCTCTCACTGCCGTTTCCCTCGCCTTTCCTGCACAAAACCTTATGATAGGCGTTGCAACAGGTACAGGTGTAGGTATAAATGCACTGCTTTCAAGGAGCTTAGGTGCAAAGGATTTTGATAAAGCCAACAAAATTGCCGCAAACGGTATGATTTTAGGCTTATTCAGTGCTGTGCTGTTTATGCTCTTCGGTGTTTTCGGCACAAAGCTTTTCTTTCAAAATCAAGTTGATACCGCAAGCCCTATTTTCAACTACGGCACAGGCTATCTTACAATAGTGTGCGGATTATCACTGGGACTTTTCGGTCAGGTTACCGTTGAAAGGCTTATGCAGGCAACAGGCAAGACCACCCTTTCAATGGCAACGCAAATGATTGGTGCAGTCATAAACATCATCTTTGACCCCATATTCATTTTCGGCTTGGGACCTTTCCCGCGTATGGAGGCAAAGGGTGCCGCCCTTGCAACCGTTTTAGGTCAGGGTGTAGCCTTTATTGTAGGACTTATCCTCAACGCAAAGTGCAATAAAGAGGTTAAGCTTATTCCCAAAAACTTCCTCCCCGATTTCAAGATTATCACCGATATTTACAAAATAGGTATCCCCTCTATTTTAATGGTTGCAATCGGTTCGTTTATGACTTTCTTCTTTAATAAAATTCTGCTTTCCTTTAACAGCACGGCAGCGGCAGTTTTCGGTGTATACTTCAAGCTTCAATCCTTTGTCTTTATGCCCGTATTCGGTTTAAATAACGGTGTAATTCCCATTATCGCCTATAACTACGGCGCTAAAAACCGCGAGCGTATTATAAAAACAATCAGGTTCTCCTGCTTAATAGCTGTGGCTATTATGACTTTCGGCACTGTTTTGATGTGGGTTATCCCCGAGCAAATGCTCACCCTCTTTGAGGCGAGCGAGGATATGCTTTCAATAGGTGTGCCCGCTTTGAAAATTATCAGCACAAGCTTCATTTTAGCCTCGGTAAATATTGCACTTGGCGCCTCTTTCCAAGCCTTGGGAAAAAGCCACTATTCAATGATTGTTTCCTTTGCAAGGCAAATTGTGGTGCTTCTTCCTGCCGCCTACTTGCTTGCACAGACGGGTGTTCTTGACAGGGTGTGGCTGTCATTCCCCATTGCAGAAATTATGTCCTTTGCAGTTACGGCAATTTGTTTTATGAGCATCTTCAAAAAAATCATCAATAAAATAGGTAATGTTTAAGCAACAAAACAACGGTCTTGGTGAAAGCTTTTGCCAAGACCGTGTTTTTATACAATACAACAAATATTAAAAAAATATTAACTATGCAACAAAATCCTTTACTTTTGTCTCAATTAAGTGTATTATATCAACTGTGAAGATGCTTCACACAAATATGATAACTTCTGATTCTCTAATATAAGCAAGGCTCCGGGTTGTACAAAAGTTCAGTCCGGAGCTTTGTTTTACCTAAAAAACAAAGTTACCCTCAATTATTGATTTTTTATCCGTAAGATGGTATAATTTGTCATATTATGTTGAAAAAGGAGTTTTTTAATGTTTGATAAGCTTATTTCAAAAAAAGTTCTTTTACCGCTTTTAGGTTGTTCCTTTGTGTACGGACTTATTCTTCCCTTTATGTGGGGAAATAATCCCGCTTCATCAATGGGAACATTATCTCTCTTATGTGAAGACAGAAAAATATGGTTCTGGCTTTGGGGTATTCTTACATCGGGAAGTATTCTTTTAAATGCACAGTATATGTATAAAAAGTATAATTATAAAAACAAGCTTTTAAATGTGCTTTCTCTTCTGTCTTTTTTAAGTATGTGCGGTGTTGCTTTGACGTTAGGCCATAGTATAGAAGACTGGAATATGAAAAGGCTGTTACACTGGATTTCAACAGGTCTTTTTATTGCTTTTTTAATTGCGGCGATTTCTCTGTTTTTTATTTTTAACATAAAGAGACATAACAAATTTAAGGTTCTGACAGTGCTTTCATTTATGATTTTAGGCTGTTTCGGTGTGCTTTTTGCCGTAATGGGAAAAAGTGCTGTTATGGAAATGGTGCCTATCGCACTTATGCAAATTTTACTTTTCACTGTAAATTACACTAAAGTTTTTGATGTTGATTTAAAATAATATAACCAAAATAACTCCCCCTGAGATACTGCTCAAAAGAGCAGCTCTTAGGGGGAGTTTTTTTTATAAGTCAAGTGAAAAGCTTCACTTCCGTTTTACGGTTTATTATTTGACTGTCACACTTACAGCCTTGTAGCCGCTTGTGAAGTTTGTACCGCTGACTGTTCTGTAAGCCCTTACGGCAAAGGTGTATTTTGTGCCGCTTTTAAGCTTTGTGAAATTATAGGTTGCAGGCTTAGAAGTTGTTTTGTAAAGCTTCCACGAGCCGTTGCCCACTTTGTAATAAACCTGATAGCCTGTTGCGCCGCTTACTGCGTTCCAGGTAAGGGTCACTTTTCCCTTTGAGGGTGAGCTTACCTTTGCCACAGGAACGGCAGGAGTTGTTGAGGCTGTGATTGTTGTGTAGTCAGACCAGACAACACCGCTGTCGGTAGTAATATAAGGACGTACGGCAAATTGGAAAGCTTGATTGGGCTTGAGATTTGAGAAAGTATGGCTTGTGGCTGTGGTTGAGCTTTTGCCCACTTTCCAGTCAGCTTTTGTGCTTGTACGGTAGTAAATTCTATAGCCTGTTGCACCTGTAGATTTTGTCCAGGTAAGCTTGATGGAATTTTCATTTTGTGTTGAAGTGACTTTTGCAGGCTTAACGGCTTTGGTGGCTGTGTTGATTGTTGTGTATACATCAGACCAAATTGTTTTGCCGTTTTTAACAGCAAACGCCTTAACTGCAAATGTATATTTTGTGCCGGCAGTAAGACCGCTTACTGTTTTGCTTGTGCCTGTTACGTTGCCGAGGGATTGCCAGCCTTTGCTTGTTTTTTGATAGATTTTATAGCCGGTTGCATTTGGAACAGCGTTCCATTTAAGGGTTACTGCTGAGGTTGTTTGGGTGGCGGTGATTTTTGAGGTTTTGCCCAAAACAAGTGAAGACGGAGAGTAATTATAATGAATTGTTGCGTTGGTTAAGCATTCATTATACTTTTCAATTTCAATATTTTCCCATTGAGATGAAGTGCCAGTGTAATATACGTCTTTAAGGCTGTAACAATCGCAAAACGCACTGTCACCTATGGTTTTTACACTATTTCCAATTGTTACGCTTGTTAAGCTGTTACACATTGTAAAAGCACCATAACCTATACTTGTTACACTGTCAGGAATTGTTACACTTGTTAAGCCCATACAAGATTGAAACGCATGATCTTCTATATTTGTTACGCTGTTTGGTATTGTTATAGTTTTTAAACTTCTGCCACAATAAAAGAACGCATACTTACCAATTATTTTTACACTCTCGGGTATTTTATATGATGCTCTGCTATTACCCTGCGGGTATTGAACAAGCTTACTTTTATTTTTATTGAATAATACACCGTATTCATCACTTGAATAATATTTATTATTTACATCAACTGTTATGTTTGTTAATTTACAATAACGAAATGCATTTATATGTATGCTTGTTACACTGCTAGGTATTGCTAAATCTTCTAATTTATAACACCTGGAAAACGCTCCACTACCTATACTTATCACACTGTTACCAATTAGTACACTTGCTAAATTATTACACTCAAAAAATGCATACTCACCTATACTTGTTACGCCGTTTTTAATCACAACGCTTACAACATCGTTATTAAACGGTGAATCAAAACCTTGGTAATCATACATCTCACCCGTACCGCTAATTACAACTTCACCTGTTTTACTGTTATAGGTATACGTCACATTATCACCGCATTTACCTGTTGCGGCTAAGTCCGCCGCACTTGCCTTTGTTGTAAATAGGCTCGGCAAGTCAATCCCCACAAGTCCCTGCAAGGGTGCACTTGTAAGGCACATAAGCACTACCATTAAAACACATACCGCTTTTTTTCCCGTTTTCATTTTTCAATTTCCTCCTTAAGCAAATTGTACAGTAAAATCATTGTTTTAAATAATATTAACACCTTTTACCAAACTTTTCAAGTTTTTTATTTAATAGAAAATAGAAATATTCAAGACAAAATCGTAAAACGAAGCTGAAAAAATCAGCTTCACACTCCCGAAGAAGCACAAAGCTGGTTATTGTCATATCACTATATTAACTTAATTGTCGAACACCTGATTTAAGCGGTGTAAAGTTACCCTTTAAATAACTTTATCCCGTGATATTCGTGTCGAGGTACTCGACCCCGTGACATTCGTGTCGAGGTACTCGACCCCGTAATATTCGTGCCGAGGTTCTCGGCTCGGCTCAGCTATAGGAATAAAACTCGTAACAAGCTCTGTAAGTGCTGTAAACGTCAAACTTTGAAACAACCTCATAGGGTGCGTGCATTGAAAGAACAGGCACACCAAGGTCAACAACATCAACGTTGTGCTGAGCGATATACATAGCAACGGTTCCTCCGCCGCCCTCGTCAACCTTGCCAAGCTCACCTATCTGCCAAGAAACATTCTTCCTGTCAAGTATACGTCTTATTTCATAAACAAATTCAGCGCTTGCGTCGGAGGTGCCTGACTTACCTCTTGAGCCGGTGTACTTAGTAATAACCGCACCGTGATTCATTGTACAGCAGTTAAACTTATCGTGTACCGAGGGGAAGTTGGGATCAAAGGCGGCATTTACGTCGGCTGAAAGACACTGTGACATTGAAAGCACGTCTCTGCCCCTTAAATTTTCAGCCTCGGCAAGGTCATAAATAAAATACTTCATAAAGGAAGAATTAAGTCCCGTGTTACCGTCTGAACCGATTTCCTCTTTGTCGGCAAGGACGGTAATAATTGTTTTTTCAGGGTCACTGCAGTTTAAAACGGCCTCCAGGGCAGGATAAGCACATACTCTGTCGTCGTGACCGTAGGCGCCAATTAAGCTTCTGTCAAAACCGATGTCGGACACAGGTAAAGCCGGTACCATTTCAAGCTCTGCGGAAATGAAATCTCTTTCGGTGATGCCGTATTTTTCATTGAGAAGCTTTAAAATGTTGAGCTTTACAAGCTCACTGCCGCTGTCTGCCTTAAAGGGACGTGAGCCTATAAGAATATTGAGTTCTTCACCCTTTATGCCCTCAGCAAGGGTACGCTGATTTTGCTCCTTGCTCAGGTGAGGAAGCAGGTCTGTGATAACAAACTTAGGCTCGCCCTCTTTTTCACCGATATTTACAGTTACTTTTTCACCGTCAGATTTGATGATAACACCGTGAAGTGAAAGGGGTATTGTCACCCACTGATACTTTCTTATACCGCCGTAGTAATGGGTCTTGAAGTAAGCCATTTCACCGTCCTCGTAAAGGGGTAAGGGTTTAAGGTCGAGGCGTGGTGAGTCAATGTGGGAAGCCACAATTTTTGCGCCCTCGCTTACACCCTTTTTACCTATAACCGCAAGAATTACCGACTTGCCTCTGTTGTTAAGGTAAACCTTGTCCCCTGCCTTGTAGGTCTTTTTGCTGTCAAAAGCTGCAAAGCCGTTTTTCTCTGCCCTTTCAAGGACATATTCCACACATTCCCTTTCAGTTTTTGCTTTGGAGAGGAAATCCTTGTAGCCCTCGCAAAATTCATCGGCTTTACTCACTTCTTCTTCACTCATCTGCTTACAAAAATGAGGTTTTTCATTCATAAGCTGTTCTTTTAAAAGCTCTGCTTGGGTCTTTTCTTTTTCCATAATAATCTTCCTTTCTTATTTATATAGTTTTTCATAAATAGTTTTTGTTGTCATAACCCTTTTAACATATTCTTGTGTACTTTCAAAAGGGATATTATTTAAGGTTTTGCCGTCCGTGGAATAATTTTCGTCACTGAGCCAGCTTTCAACATTGCCTGTTCCTGCGTGATAAGCGGCAATAACGGTGGCTTCATCGCCGAACCTTTCAAAAAGCATACCGTAAAAATAACAGCCGTATTCAATGGATATTTCCGCTTCGAAAAGCTCGTCTTGACTGTGGGAAGTACCCTTTAACTGCTGAAGCCAGGTAAAGGTTTCGGGCATTATTTGCATAAGTCCCCTTGCTCCCAAATGGCTTACGGCATATCTGTCAAAACCGCTTTCACACTTTATTACGGCATAAACAAAATTCGCATCTAAATTGTTTTTGAGACCCTCTCTTTCGACAATTTCAATATATTGACGCGGATATAATGTCTTCAGTATTGACCTCGAGCCAAAGTAAATCACGTTTGAAAGCAAAAAAACGGCTGTAAGTGCAATAATAATTTTGCCTTTTAAAGTAAGCTTTCTTTTTTTATTCATACAATAAACTCCTGAAGTTTACTAAGCTCCATTTCAAAATCAAAGCCTTGAAAGTTATTTATAATTATATCTGCTTGAGACAAATAATATTCATCGCTCTTTTGTCCTCTTATGCGTACAAGAGCATCCTCTTTTTTTATGTTGTCCCTTTTAAGTATACGTTCAAGGCGAATGCTCTCGGGCGCGTGAACTACTGCTATTTTTTCACAGAGGTCTTTACAGTCACTTTCAAGCAGTGCGGCGGCGTCGATTACACAAAGGGAAAAGCCTTCCTTTTCGGCTTTTTTAATAAGCTCGGTAAAGCGCGCCTTAATAAAAGGATGGGTTATGCTGTTTAAAAGGGCAGTGCTCTTTTCATCACTGAAAGCCTTTTTAGCAAGGAGCTTTCTGTCGAGGCTTCCGTCAGGTAAAATGATGTCTTCACCGAAAGCTTCCGAAAGCATTTTAAGGCAGGGTGCTCCGACAGAAACAATCTCACGGGCAACAAGGTCACCGTCAATAATAAAGGCACCTTTTTCCTTTAAGTATTCGGCAACGGTGCTTTTTCCCGCACCTGTTTTTCCCGTCAAACCTAATATAAGCATAGTTTTCACCTCAAAGCTCAATAATATTAAAGGCGGCCGCGCGTAAAAGCCGGTTAAACACACCTAAGCCTACTCCGTCACTTTCGGGGAAACGGACATAAACCTCTTTTGCATTTAATTTGTCAAGCTGCCTTAAAGCGTCAAAAATATGCTTTGCCTGTGAAACGGCATCACCTTTTTTTCCGTAAGTGACAAGGGGTAAATTAAGCTCCTTTTCCTCACCCTCAAAGCATAGGGCAAAGGTGCCCTCTTTGGCATTTTCCTTTAAGAAGCGCTTATACTTTTCAAAGCTTCCCTTTAAAAGGTAAACCTTAGCTTCGGGAGAGTAGTGCTTATACTTCATTCCCGGTGAGGCTGCTTTTTCGCCCTCTTTAAGGGCATTTGTAACAGCATCGTCAACAACAACTTCGCCCAGAACCTCTGCAATTTCCTCAGGGGAAATTCCTCCGGGGCGAAATATTCTCGGCGGCACCGTGGCAAGGGAGATTACGGTAGATTCAATACCCACCGAGCAGTCCCCCGAACAAACAATACCGTCAACCTTACCGTAAAGATCATCAATAACGTGGCTTGCCGCAGTGGGGCTTGGCTTTCCCGAAAGGTTAGCAGATGGCGCCGCAAGAGGCACGCCGGCTTTTTCTATGAGGCTTTTGGTAACTTCGTTTGAGGGCATTCTGACACCCACCGTATCAAGTCCGCCTGATACCTCAATAGGAATCAAGTCACTTTTGTTAAGGATAATCGTAAGCGGTCCGGGCCAGAACTTTTCAGCTAAAGCCATAGCTGATTCGGGAATATGTTTTACAAGGGGTGCCCACTGTGAAATATCACTTATATGAACAATCAAGGGATTGTCATTAGGTCTGCCCTTAGCTTCAAATATTTTCCTTACACAAGAGCCGTCAAGGGCATTGCCTGCAAGGCCGTAAACCGTTTCAGTCGGCACTGCAACTATACCGCCCTTTTTTAATATATCGGCAACCTCGTCTATTTTTTCATCTGTCGGTGAGGTAATTTCAAAAATCCTTGTTTCCATTTTTATACCTCTTGATTTTTAAGCTTTTCCGCTGTGAAGTAGGTATTGAGGGCGTCAAAAACTTCATCAAGATCACCTGAAAGCACCTGCTCAAGCTTATATATCGTAAGACCTATTCTATGGTCGCTCAGCCTTCCCTGAGGATAGTTATAGGTGCGGATTCTCTCACTTCTGTCACCTGTACCTACCTGATTTTTACGCTCAGACGCTATTGAAGACTGTTGCTTTTGCATTTCCGCTTCAAGAATACGTGAACGCAAAATTTTCATAGCCCTATCCTTGTTTTTGTGCTGACTTCTTTCGTCCTGACACTCAACAACGGTGCCTGTGGGAATATGGGTGATTCTTATGGCAGACTCGGTTTTATTGACGTGCTGACCCCCTGCACCGCCGCTGCGGTAGGTATCAATCTGCAAATCGGCAGGGTTAATTTCAACGTCAACCTCCTCAGCCTCGGGCAAAATTGCAACAGTGGCCGTTGAGGTGTGTATTCTGCCCTGAGTTTCGGTTTCCGGCACACGCTGAACACGGTGTACACCGCTTTCATATTTAAAGCGGGAATATGCTCCCTCACCTGTTACGGAAAAGCACACCTCTTTAAAACCGCCAAGCTCCGTTTCATTTGATGAAAGCACCTCCGCTTTCCAGCCTTTTTTCTCTGCATACATGCAGTACATTCTGAAAAGCACACCTGCAAAAAGAGCTGATTCTTCACCGCCTGCACCGCCGCGGATTTCAACAATAACATTTTTGCTGTCGTTGGGGTCTTTAGGTAAAAGAAGAATTTTCAGTTGCTCATTTAAAATAGGAAGCTTCTCTTTAAGCTCATCATATTCTGCTTGAACCAACTCTTTAAAATACTTGTCAAGGCCGCCTTGATAAAGCATCTCTTTTGCTTCTTCAAAGGCCTTTTCGGTTTCACAATATTCACGGTATTTTTCCACTATGGGGGTGAGAGTTTTATGCTCTTTCATTAAAGCACTGTATTTTGCCGTGTCACATACTACGGCAGGGTCATAAAGCTCCTGACTTATTTTTTCAAAGCGGGCTTCAACCTCTTTTAATTTATTTAACATAGCTGTCTCCTTAAAAAAATAAATAATTGTATTTTAAAAAAGCAGACAGACTAAAGCTCATTTTCCTCACGGTTCACTTTTTTGATGTTTTTTTCCGCTTTGACACGGGAAATCATTACAAGGTGACCGCATTTCTGACATTGAAGCTTAAAGTCCATACCCGAGCGTACAACCAAAAAATCGTAATTTCCGCAGGGGTGAGGCTTTTTCATTGTCAGCACATCTCCAACTCTTATATCCATAAAGCTGACTCCTTTGTTACACGGATGTTTGTATCAATATAGTATAGCATAAAATATAAGTTAATATCAATGATAAAAATTAAAAAATAAACATATAATTAAAAAACATTGTAAGACAGAAAGGGTTTTCAAAATGAAAAAGTTTTATCCGGAAAATTATCTTATCACCACAGTACAAAACAAAAATGCGCTTTCCTCAAAAGCGGCACTGAAGGAAGCCTATTACAGCGGCAAAATCCTTGAAGCCCGTGCAACGGTCTGCGATAAAGACCACAACCTGCACGTTGACTTAGGCGTTATGAAAGGTATTATCCCGAGAAATGAGGGCGCTCTCGGAATTGAGGACGGCTCCGTAAGAGATATTGCAATAATTTCAAGAGTCAATAAACCTGTTATGTGTAAAATTATTGACTTTAAGGCCGATGAAAACGGTGAGGTTGTTGCAGTTTTAAGCCGTAAGGCAGTTCAGCAGGAATGTATGGACGAATATATTTCCCACTTGAAACCGGGTCAGGTTATTGAAGCTGTTGTAACTCACCTTGAAGCTTTCGGTGTTTTTGCAGACATAGGTGCAGGCATTTCGGCACTTATGCCCATTGACAGCATTTCCGTTTCAAGAATACCTCACCCCTCGGCAAGATTTAAACCGGGTGAAAAAATACGTGCCGTTGTAAAAAGCATTGACGAAAACGGCAGAATTACTCTTTCATATAAAGAACTGCTTGGCACCTGGGAAGAGAACGCCGCCGCTTTTAAAGCAGGTGAAACCGTTCCCGGTATTGTCCGTTCCGTTGAAAGGTACGGAATTTTTGTTGAGCTTAAGCCTAACCTCGCCGGTCTTGCCGAATACGTACCCGGTGTAATGCCCGGCCAACACGCAAGCGTTTACATTAAAAATCTCATTCCCGAAAGAATGAAAATCAAGCTTATTATCGTTGACTCCTTTGATGCACAGTACCCAAATGATGAAGTGGAATATTTTTATCACGATAACTTCATTGACCGCTGGACTTATTCCCCCGAGTGCTGTGAAAGAAAGGTTGAAACTGTTTTTTGCGACTATGAGTTGACTAAAAATGCAATTTGATATAAAATAGAACCATCAAACACAAGGAAGGCGAAAAAATGAAGGTTAAAGAAATTATCAGAAAAAGAAATTCTGAAATAAAATTTACTCTTACAAAAAATGTTATAGGTGCCGCAACGGTTGCCGCAGACGCTCTTTGCTCACCGCCGGATATAACTAAAATGAAAAGGGTGCTTTTTGTTCAGCCTCACCCCGACGATAACCAGATAGGTGCAGGCGGTACAATGGCTTATTTAAAAAGCCTCGGCATTGAAGTTTATGAGCTTACCGTCACCGATGACCGCTATGCAGACGTGAGGTATATCGGAAAAGAAAATGAGGTGCAGACCGTAAGACAAAAAGAAGCTCTTGCCGCACAGCAGATGCTCGGTGTAAAAAATGCAGGCTTTTTAGGCTTTGCCGATAAAAACGACGCAACCGAAAGGGAAATCTCCCTTAAAATAGTTGAGGTCATCCGCAAAATTCAGCCCGATTTTATTTTGACAGCTGACCCCAACCTTTCAAACGAATGTCACAGCGACCACATCAAAGTGGGCAATGCCGTAAAATATGCGGCTATGGACGCTCCTTTCGGCTTTTATCCCTCTTTTAAAGACGGCAAAGAAAGAGAAGATGTGTGGTCGGTTAAGGGCATAGGCTTTTATTACACCGACAAGCCTAACACAATAATTGACATCACCGACTTTGAACAGCTTAAAATGAAGAGCATCAAATGTCACGTTTCACAGGCAGAGCCAACGCTTCTTGCGGCGGTTATGCTTCAAAACAAAATTTTCGCAGAGGGCACTGAATTTAATGCGGCAGAGCCTTTAAGGCTTCTCTCCTCATTACAGATGCACTGCTTTAATCTTCCGATAGTATAAAATAAAAGAGGTATAAAAAATGGCTAAAATTATTTATTGTTCAAACGTAGGTTCGGCAAAAAAATATGCAGAGGCTTTAAGCGAAAAAACAGGAATTGAATGTTTTGACATTTCAAAAAGAAAAGAGCTGTCCCCCGATGAGGAAGTTATTTTCATCGGCTGGGTAATGGCAGGCTCATTACAGGGGTTAAAAGAAATAAGAGAAACCTTCTCAAACATCAGGCTCATTTGTGCCGTAGGTATGATAAAAGGCGACAAGCCCTTTGAAGACCTGAAGCAAAAGAACAAAATCACCGAGCCTTGTTTCTTCCTTACAGGCGACTTTGATATGAATAAGCTCAAGGGCATGTACAAAATGATGATGGGTATGATGCTCAAGATGATGAAAGGCAAAATCAAAGAAACCGGTGACGAAAAGGGCGAAGAAATGCTCAAGCTTTTTGAGGAAGGTATTCACGGCTTTGATGAAAATGAGCTTAACCCGGTAATTGAAGCACTTGCATAATATTGCTTAGTGGCTTCGCCACAAAGCAGTTATATTGCGAAGCGTTGCTTCGCAGTTATATTTGCCTGCGGCAAGTTATATTGCTTAGTGGCTTCGCCACAAAGCAGTTATATTGCTTCGCAACTTCGTTGCTACGCAGTTATATTCGGCTGTCGCCGAGTTTTATTGTGCTTCGCACAGTTATTATTTATAATTACAACCACAGCTAAAACAATAGGTTAGCTGTGGTTGTTGTTTATTTATAGTGAAAAAACACTAAGCGACAAAACCGATAAACAGTATCACTGTGCGAAGCACAATAAAACTGCAAAGCGGCAAAGCCGTGGAGCAATATAACTCGCCGTCAGGCGAATAAAACTGTGCAAAGCACAATAAAACTGCAAAGCGGCAAAGCCGTGGAGCAATATAACTCGCCGTCA
>JBJEOK010000069.1:75267-81773 GCA_051880695.1 Acutalibacteraceae bacterium
AGCAATATAACTCGCCGTCAGGCGAATAAAACTGTGCGAAGCACAATAAAACTGCAAAGCGGCAAAGCCGTGAAGCAATATAACTCGCCGTCAGGCGAATATAACTCGGCTTAAGCCGAATAAAAATTTCCGAGTGTTTCAGCACTCGGAAATTTTTATCTGCTGTTATATAAGGTATAGTAAAAGCCTTTTTTCTTAATAAGCTCTCCGTGAGTGCCCTGCTCAACAATTTTTCCGTCACGCATAACAAGAATAACGTCCGCCTCTTTTATGGTAGAAAGTCGGTGAGCAACAATAAAGCTTGTTCTGCCCTGCATCATTTTTTTAAAGGCAGACTGAATTTTAAGCTCCGTACGGGTGTCAATTGAAGAAGTGGCTTCATCGAGAATTAGAATGGGCGGTAAACAAAGCATTGCCCTTGCAATACACAAAAGCTGTCTTTGTCCTGCCGAAAGGTTACTGCCGGAGCCTACAATAGGTGTGTCATATCCCTTAGGCAAACGGCGGATAAAAGAATGTGCATAAGCTGATTTTGCCGCAGTGATAATCTCCTCATCGGTTGCATCAGGCTTACCGTAAGCTATGTTTTCCTTAACCGTAGCGTTGGAAAGCCACGTGTCCTGAAGCACCATAGCATAGCGCGAGCGTAAATCCTCTCTCGTCATCTCTCTTATATCAACTCCGTCAACTAAAATAGCGCCCTTTTTAACATCGTAAAACCTCATAAGCAAATTGATAAGGGTTGTTTTTCCGCAACCGGTAGGTCCTACGATTGCAACGCGCTGACCCGGTTTCACCTTGAGAGAAAAGTCCTCAATAAGAGGTTTGTCCTCACTGTAGGAAAAGCTGATATTTTTAATTTCAACCTCACCTTTAACAGGCGGATTAACGGCATTTTCACTATCGGGACTTCTGTCAGCCTCAGCTAAAAGGTCAAAGACTCTTTTTGCCGTAGCAAGGGCGTTTTGAAGCTCCGTCACAACACCGCTGATTTCATTAAAGGGCTTTGCATACTGACTTGCGTAGGAAAGAAAAATGCTCAGCTGTCCAACACTTATACCGCCCGAAAAAGCAAAGAAAGCACTGATAAGGGCAACAACCGCGTAGACGATGTTGTTTACAAAGCGTGAGGTGGGATTTACAAGACTTGAGAAAAATGTTGCCGAAAAAGCTGACTTTTCAAGTCTCAGATTGATTTCATCAAACCTTTCCATAGCCTCTTCTTCATGGGCGAAGGCTTTAACCGTAAGCTGACCTTCTATAATTTCGTTTACAAAGGCTGTTTGCTCACCTTTCACAGAGGCTTGCTCAGTAAAAAAGCGGTGGATTTTAGAAGAAATAAGCTTTGCGGTAAAAATTGACAAGGGAGTTAAAACAATAACCGCCGCCGCAACAAACTTGTTTAAGTAAAGCATTAAGCCTAAGGTTGCAACTATTGTAATAACACCTGTGAAAAGCTGAGAAAAGCCCATTAAAAGACCGTCACAAAAAGTATCAACATCACTTACCATACGGCTTATAAGGTCACCCGAGGGATGACTGTCAAGGTAGGAAACAGGTAAGCTATGCAGTTTTTCACTGATACTGTTTCGCATTTTTTTGCCGACACCGTAGGTTATTTTGTTGTTACAGAGACTTAAAAGCCACTGTGAAAATGCAGAAACACCTGCCGTTATAAGAATGATAACAGCCGTTTCAATTATAATATCAAAATCAACCTTGCCCTTTCCTATCATCGCATCAATGGCACTGCCGCAAAAATAGGGAATTAAAAGCTGTGAAATAACACTTGTGAGTGCACAAATCAGGCTTAAAAAAGCCATAAATGAATAAGGCTTTATAAGGCGGAGAACTTTTAAAATAACGTCTTTCATCATTCATCCCCCTTTTTGTGCTGACTTTCTTCAATCTCGCGGTAAATCTCACAAGAAGAAAGAAGCTCATTATGTGTACCTGCACCTACAAGCATACCGTCATCAAGTACAAGTATTTTATCGGCATCGCAGACGGAATTTGTCCTTTGGCTGACAATAAAAACAGTGGTATTATCTAAGGTTTTTATTGCCTTTCTCAATGCGGCATCAGTTGCATAGTCAAGGGCAGATGAGCTGTCGTCCAAAATTAGAATTTCACTTTTTTTCACAAGTGCCCTTGCAACGGCAAGTCTTTGCTTTTGTCCGCCCGAAAGGTTAGCACCCTTTTGCTCGACCGCACTTTCAAGACCGCCCTGCTTTTCTTTTACAAAGTCTGCCGCCTGTGCAAGGGTCAAAGCTTCCCACAGCTGCTCGTCAAAGGCATCACTGTTGCCCCAAAGAAGATTGCTTTTTACGGTGCCCTTAAAAAGCACCGCCTTTTGAAGTGCAACAGCAACAGTTTTATTAAGTGCATTCTTATCCCACCGGCGAATATCTTCACCTTTTAAATAAACAGTGCCCTCAGTGGCATCATAAAAACGTGAAAGCAAATTGACAAGGGTAGTTTTACCGCTTCCCGTACCACCTATTATACCTACCGTTTCGCCTTTTTTAACCGAGAAGCTTATATTTTCAAGGGAGTTTTCACTAGCCCCTCCGTACTTGAAGCTGACATTTTCAAAGCGGACAATTTCATTTTCATCGCTTCCTGTTTTTGTACCGCTTTCATCCATACCGTTTTCCATATCAAGAATTTGACCCACCCTGCCCATACTTACGGCAGACCTTGCAAGAAGTGCAATAAGTGAGGCTAATTTTACAAGCTCAATAAGTATCTGACCTATGTAATTTATAAGGGCGATAATGTCACCCGAAAGAATGCTTCCGTTTTCAACCTGCTTGCCGCCCAAATAAAGCACCGCCACAATTGCAAGGTTTACAGTAACATAAGTAAGCGGATTTAAAAGTGCCGATATTCTGCCGACTTTAAGCTGTGACAAATAAAGCCTCTCATTGATTTTTTCAAAAAATGAGTGCTTTGCCTTTTCACGGCTGAAAGCACGAATCACGCGCACTCCGTTTAAGGCTTCGCCTGTTTCGGCAGTTACACTGTCAAGATTTTTTTGCACCTTTTTATAAAGGGGATTGGTCAAAAGCATAATGCCGAAAACAATTATGAAAAGCACCGTTATTGCCGCTACAAAAATAAGGGCCAGCTTACGGTTAACGGTAAAGGAAAGTATCATAGCGCCAAAAACAATAAAGGGACTTCTCATAAAGAGCCTTAAAAACATATTGATGCCGTTTTGTACAAGGTTTAAGTCCCCCGTAAGCCTTGTTATAAGGGTAGCTGTGCCGATTTCCTCTTGCCGGGATACACTCAGGGACTGAATTTTATTAAGCAGTTGATGTCTCAGTCCCGTAGCGGTGCCTATTGCAGCCTTTGCGGCAAAATACTGTGCGGTAAAACTGCTGAAAAGACCTAACACCGCCATAAGTATAAGCATAAAAAAGCACTTTAAAATATAAGGCTTATCAGGCTCACCGCCTGTGTTTATACCTTCGTCAATAAGCTGTGCCACAATGAGAGGCACAGCCAAGTCGAAACAGGCTTCAAGGCATTTAAAAAAAGGAGCACATATACTTTGCAATTTATATTTTTTAAAGTAAGCACCTAAATGCTTCATTTTATCAACCTCTCTTATTAAATATGGTCTTCATAACGCTCTGCGGTTATAATGCCGTCTTTTATATGAAGCTTACATATTCTTGCGTTTCTTGCATCAAAGGCATTCAGCTTATCACCGTAATCCCTTGCGTGATAAACGGCATACCACTGTCCGTCCTCTTTTATCATTGAGTGGTGACCTGTGCCCTCCTCAGAGTCATTGGCTTTAAGCACGGGGTGATATGTATTATCGTCGGGATATTTTTGGAATTTAATTTTTGTAAGGTCGGTTTCATCGGTTTTTGCCCTTGCGTAACCGATATAATAGGTGGGCTGTTCAAAGCAGTTGCCCGAATACATAAGGTAATGCCAGTCCCCCTCCCTGAAATAGAAAGCGCCCTCAATTGTATGCCAATGCTGACCCTTTTTATAACGGTCACGGCGGTAAATGTCCTCGTCTAAGGTAGGCTCTAAAACAAGTACCGGTTTACCCTCGGGAGTAAAGGGGTCAAGCATTCTGTCAACGTAAATGCAGGTGCCTATTCGTTCTCCCTCAAAGCGGTTAGATGAATAGAAAAGGAAAAGTCCCGCCTCATTTTTTACTATGTGGGAGTCAATTGAAAAAGGGTGCAAAATCTGTTTTGTTTCGCCGAAAGGTCCGAGAGGATTATCTGAAACGGAAACGTGCATAGCACCTCTGTGACCGCCCTTATCGGGGGTGTCGTTATAAATTTCAATGGAGTTATACATATAAAACCTGCCGTCAAGCTCAATTACACTCGGCGCCCAGAAAGAATCATGGTCTTTCATTGTCATAACCATACCGTGAAATTTCCAGCCGTCAAGGAGCCTGTCCGAATGATAGGCATAAACTCCGTCATGACCGGTGACATAGATATAATATCTTCCGCCGGAGCTTAAAATGTAGGGGTCAGCCTGACCCTGATAATGATTTTTGTCTGCTTTTAGTAAATGCATAGCGGTCTCCTTAGCTTTCCTTATACTGATAAACTTTTACATAATCAACAATAAATTCGTATTCTTCGCTGTTATCCATTTCTACCGACGGCACTGCATTTTCGCCCCAAAGCTCAAATGAAAGAATAAGATATTCTTCATTTTGTGAAACTCCGCCAAAGTCTGTACGAAAGCTTTCCCGACCGTTTATGTAGAAAATATATTCCTTTTCATTCCACTCAACACCGTAAGTATTAAACTGACTGTAGGGATCGCCTTTTATAAGGAATTTCTTTCCGCCGAAGTTTTGGTGGTAACTGCCGTAGCCGTCATAATGAAGATTGCTTCTTATGGCATTTGATTGCTTTTCACCAAAACAGTCGCTTTCAAAAATATCAATTTCCGTGCCGTCCCGGCCGCTGCCGTCTTCGTTGGCAACATCTTCATTCATAAGCCAGAAAGCACTCCAGGCATTGCTGATTTTCGGTAAAATACATCTACATTCAAAATAGCCGTATTTTTGCATAAATCCGCCGCCGTTATCTCCGTCGGTGTCAATACCTGCACTGTACCAGCCGGCGCCGGTGCCGCCTTTTCCTTCAGAGAGATACTTTAAAGGAATAACAAGCTTGCCGTCTTCAGTGTAAGCCATTGAATTGTTCCAATATGCACCGCGTCTTATACTGCTTGTCTCACCGTAGGTATAATGACCTGACCATATATTTTTGTCAAGGTCACCGTTAAATTCTTCTTCAAAAGTGAGGGTAAATTTCGACATATCAATCATATCACCCGTAGGATAATAGCAAAGTCCGAAAAGACCGTAAATCGCCGCTATAACCGACATAAATATTGAGGTAATTTTGTTAAACATAATAAGTCCTCCTAATATTTTTTTAACGGGATAATTTTACCATATATTACCCTTTAAATCAACCCTGCTTTTTTCAACAAAAAGCTATAATAACTTGACAATGAAGCACCTGTTTGCTATACTGTAAATGATATGAAGTACTTTACTGAAATTAAAAAAATAATAAAAAATAACTCAAATATTTTTTTAGCCCTACTGATTTATGTCCCCTTTGCTTTGGTACACGGCTGTCCGTCAAGGGCAATTTTCGGTGTATGCTGTCCCGGCTGCGGAATGTCAAGGGCTGTTTGGAGTGCCCTGATACACTTCGACCTTGCCTCGGCAATACACTTTCACCCCCTTGTGGTGCTGTTACCTGTGGTTGTAATAGTGTGGCTTTTAAGAAAAAAAATACCGAAAAAAGTACTTACCGCTTTAATAGTAACTGCACTTGTTTTGCTTTTATGTGTGTATATTATAAGACTTTCAAGCGGCAGTGATATTGTTTATATTGACTTTAAAAGAAGTCTTATATATAAAATCATTTCATCAATTTTTTAAGATTAAGGAGATAAAAAAATGTCTGTTTCAAGAAATTATCCTATGCCTCAAAACGCAAACCTTAACGACTTCGTTCAAATTACGGCACAAAACCTCACTGCACAAGGTTACACCTGTCAGACTACCGTTATGTCACCTCAAACAGCTACTATTAAGGTTTCAAAGGATGCAGATGGCTTTAAAAATTTTGTCGGTTTGGGTGTCAGCTGCAATTGCAGTATCACTGTTATGGGAAATCAAGCCAACATAACTGTTGACAGCGAATGGACAAACAAAATCATCGCTCTCGGATTAGGCTTTTTCCTTTGCTGGATTCTCCTTATAACAGGTATTATCGGTGCTCTTGCACAAAACAATCTTCCCGAAACTGTTTTCAACACATTCAATATGGCTTTTGCTCAAATCAGCGGCGGCGCCATGCCTAATCAGCCTCCCTATCAAGACCCATCAAATAACAATCCTCAAATGTAAAGATTATGAACTCTCACCCCTGCCTATCTGAACAAGTCCAGTAAAAACGGACAATAGAAAAAAAGCCCCTCCTATGGTAGAA
>JBJEOK010000070.1:0-4517 GCA_051880695.1 Acutalibacteraceae bacterium
AAAATTTTTTCAGTGAAGGCTGTTACGTCTTTTTGTCTTGTCACCCTTCGCCTTCGCTGCCCTTTTTTGTGCATTAAAATTCTGTTTGTCAAGGGCGACGGATGTTTTTTTATTTTTTCTGTTTTGGGACTTGACTTTTAATAGTTAGTCTTTCTTATTACTAAACTTTCCGTCCTGAATTCAAGGCACAAACGGCAAAGCTCAAAAAGCTCTCCCGTTTGTGTCTTTTAAATACACCGAAATGCCGTCTCATTTCAAGGCGGCATTTCAGCAATAATTTATAAAGAGATCAATGAAGCTTATTGAGTGATAATCTGTTCGCTGAGCTTATACTTTGCAGCAATTTGCTCAAGCTCGCCTGAAGCGATAAGCTCTGCAATAGCGCTGTTAACTGCTGCTGTTACATCACTGTCCTTACGGAAAGCAATGCCGTATTGCTCGTCGGCAAAGGAGAGCTCGTCAACAACTACAAGGTCAGCATAGTCTGTGCCCTCACCTATCATACCGATTGAAAGAACATAGTCAACTACGCAGCCGTCTGCAAGACCTGAAGCAACTTCCATAAGTGCCTTAGCCTGTGAGTCAACTGCTGTGTATGTTGCACCTGCGAAGAAGGGATCTTCCTTTGCAACACCCTCGCCTGCCGATTCTGCTTCTGCAACAATCTTTGCACCGTTCAAAGCTTCTGCAGTTGTGAACTTGTCGGCATTTTCAGCCTTTACAAGAAGAACTTGCTTATTAGCCATATAAGGAGTGGAAATTGACATTGTAGCCATTCTTTCATCAGTAATTGTCATACCGTTCCAAATACAGTCAATTGTCTTTGCGTTAAGCTCTGTTTCCTTAGCTTCCCATTTAATAAGCTGGAACTTGGGTTCAACACCGATTTTCTCACATACAGCCTTACCGAAGTCAACTTCAAAGCCTGTAAGAGCGCCGTTTTCATCTTCGTAATCCATGGGAGCGAAAAGTGTGTAACCGATAACCATTTCACCCTTATTCTTGATGTAATCAAGGTCAGAAGCTACTACGTCACCGGCGGAAGCATTGCCGTCAGAAGCGTTGCCGTCGCTGGGCTTGTCACCGTTGCAAGCTGCAAGTGTAAGACACATTACTACTGCAATAACTGCCATAATGAGTGCTAAAATTTTCTTTTTCATAGATAATCTTCCTTTCATAAATAAGCAAAAAATAAGAACTTTTTTCACTTTAGCGTGTTAACATACTAACACATTAAAACAACCTTGTCAATAGTTTTTTTCAAAAACTTTGAGTTCTTTTTATTCTTTTATTGATTATCGGAAAAGTTTTAACTATAATAGTAATGATAAATCTGTAAGGCGGTGTTTTTATGGCTTACTGTCAATGCGACAGCTGTGCATATAATGATTATGACGAGGAGTATGAAGAATATTACTGCTCAATAAATATGGACGAGGATGAAATTGAAAAATATCTTTCCGGCAGTACCGACTGCCATTATTACACCCCCTATGACGAATACAAGGTTGTAAGAAAACAAAACTAAAGGAGAAAAGAAGATGAAATCTCTCAAATATCTCTATAAAATCGGCAGAGGTCCCTCCTCCTCACATACAATGGGTCCCGACAAAGCGGCACGCTATTTCAAAGAGCTTCACGGCGATGCCGACAGCTTCAAGGTAATCCTTTACGGCTCACTTTCCTCAACAGGTAGAGGCCACAAAACCGATGCGGCAATTCTTGATGTTTTTCAAGGAGAAAAAATCGAGGTTGTTTTCGGCCCCCATGAAACAGAAAATCTGCCCCACGAAAACACAATGGAATTTATAGCATATAAAAACGGCAAAGAAATTGACCGTAAGCGTATAATGTCCGTAGGCGGCGGACAAATTGTTGTTGAAGGCAAGCCCGAATTAGAGGAAGAAGACGTATACCCCTTACGCACTTTCAGTCAAATTGCCGACTACTGTAATACCCACAACATCCGCCTTTACCGGTACGTTGAAAAATGCGAGGGCGAAGAAATATGGGACTACCTCAACGAAATTTGGGTTGCCATGAAAAATTCCATCAATGCCGGTCTTTCTACAACGGGCGTCCTGGGCGGCGGCTTAGGTGTTGAAAGAAAAGCTCAATTCCTTTTCAATCAGTCACACATTGACGAAAGCGACATAACAAAAGAAAACCGACTTGTTTGTGCCTATGCCTTTGCCGCAAGCGAACACAATGCAGACGGCGGTGTAATAGTCACCGCCCCAACTTGCGGAGCTTGTGCAGTACTGCCAAGCGTGCTCAAATATATGCAGGATAAAAAACACTTCACCGACACTGAAATCTGCCGCGCCCTTGCAGTGGGCGGACTTATAGGCAACCTTGTTAAAACAAATGCCTCAATAAGCGGAGCCGAATGCGGTTGTCAGGCAGAAATAGGTACGGCTTGCTCAATGGCTGCCGCCGCCCTTTGTGAGCTTTTTCAAATGGGTATAGGACAAATCGAATATGCCGCTGAGGTCGCTATGGAACACATGTTAGGTCTTACCTGCGACCCTGTTTGCGGACTTGTACAAATCCCCTGTATTGAACGCAATGCCGTTGCCGCTATGCGTGCCATAAATGCCCTTTCCCTTGCAAACTTTCTTTCAACTACAAGAAAAATCAGTTTTGATACCGTAGTTGAAACTATGTACAAAACCGGTAAAGACTTAAAACACATTTACCGGGAAACCTCAAAAGGCGGTCTTGCCCAAACCTATTTTCACCAAGGCAGTTAATTCATTAAATTTAAAGCTAATATCCGAGCACCTCAGCTCTTTTATGTGCCGAGGTGCTTTTTATATTAACTGCTCTATATTAAATCCTTGTAATAATTCACATGTTATTTTTAGTATGCATTAAACCTGAGATTTTTTAAATCAAATGTTAAATCATAAACTAAAGTCTTACAATATTGTCATTTTTTATACAATTGTCTTTAATGTTTCTTTAAAGTTTATCTGTTTTAATTATGACAACAGAGAATAAACTGAAAAAACTGCTTTAAATACAACGCAGTGTTTAAAAATGTATTATTGTAATAATTTAACAAATTTTTTCTTCCAAAATTGTAGACAAAGTAAAAATTATGTGGTATAATCAACAACTGTAAAGTAAGTTTTTTAATAATTGGTTCACAATTTATCAATAAATGTTATGGAAAGGACTTGAAAAAATGGCAATCAAAAAAATCACACGCTTCGATATTCAAAGAAAAATCGTTGCGAATATCACAAGCGAATCATGGCAAAACATTCCTCATGTAAGTTACCAGTATGAGCCCGACGTAACGAAATTTGTAGCTGCAGTTAAAGAATTTCAAGAAAAGCACAACAACGATAACGGTGCAAAAATTACCTTTAATGCAATTCTTCTCAAGGCAATTGCAGAAGCTGTTGAACAAGACCATGCCCTCAACGCACACTTCCACTTTGAACCCGGTCTTGTAAGAGGTAAGGTAACCGAGTTTGACAACATCGACATTTCCGTACCCTGGATTTTACCTGACGGCAAAATGATGACAATTACAATGAAAGACATGGGCAACAAGACCCTCAAGGAAATTGCCGAATATCAGGCTGACATCAACCGCCGTCTTGAAAAAACCGAGCTTGTAGAAGCTCTTTACTCGGTTTCTTTTAACGATACAATCGAAAAGCTTAAAAAGGGTCACATTATCAAAGCTATCAAGCGAATTTACGGTGCAAATGCAGGTAATCATAAAATCACACGTCTTAAAGGTGAGGCTAAAAAAGCTTATGATGCAATCCCTGCAAGTGAAAAGATTACAAAAGAAGATCTCAAGCAAGGTACAATCACCGTTTCAAATGTCGGTGCAGACACTAGAGGTCTCAGCGGTGAAATTGCAATGCTTATGGTTATTCCTCCACAGGTTTGCGTAATCGGTCTCGGAACTTTGCAAAGAAAGCCCGTTGTTGTAACTGACGAAAACGGCAACGAGAAAATCGAAATTCGCACGATGCTTCCCATAAACGTTGTTTTCGATCACAGAGTTCTCGACTTTGGTGAGGTTAGACCTTTCCTTACAAAAATGGAGGAATTTTTCCAAAACCCCGAGCTTATTTTAAACGACAACGCATAATAATTCAGACAAGTAATTTGAATGATGATATAGTAATAAAAAGCAGGAGCTAAACATTTGAGGTTGGCTCCTGCTTTTTTGAAAAATAAAAGGCAAAATCTGAGGTTCGGCGATTAAAAAACGGTCAGGCGAGCTTAGACAAGGGAAAAACAGCGGTAACGGTCAGGCAGGCGTCGCAGCACCTACGGTGCTGCGACGGGGCGGCGGCAAGCCCGGGCAAACTTTAGTTTGCCCTAAGGAGGCGGCTTCGCCGCCTCGTGCTTGCCGCCGCATTTTGGCGAAGCCGAGCCGGTGAAACCGGCGGAGGCTTCGCCGGGGGGGGGCAAGGGCGGAGGCTTCGCCGCCGCAAGGGGCTGTAAAAAAACAGCCGAAATAAAATCCGGGACTCACTTTTTGTGAA